>NZ_JBSFQL010000078.1:0-1018 GCF_053588675.1 Gordonia sp. NPDC003422 | reverse complement strand
TGGCCCACCCCAAGCCCCCACGACACGCCGGACCAGTCACGACCGGCTCAGCTGACGTCAGGACCGAAACCCCACCACCCCCTGGGACTCTCCCCCGCAGAAAGTCGGGTGACTCGAGTAGCGCCTTGGCAACCTGCATTGCCATCTCGGCGACTCGGTCACGGGGCGTCCCGTCCTCGCGCATGTTCCACGCCGAAAGCCATCGACCGAAGCTTCGCTCGATCACCGCCGCGATGAGGTCGTCTTTGTCGGCGAAATGCCAGTAGATCGAACTCGCCGGCAACCCACACCGCTTGCTCACCAAGTTGATACTGGTTCCCTCGTATCCGCGTTCACTGGCGATTTCGGTTGCCGCATCAAGGATCTTGGACCTCGACGCCTCCCCGTTGGCGCGCCGCCGCCGCGATGTGTCTGCCATTGATTCGCCCTTCTGACAACCGTGAACAAGGTCATCTCTTGCCGTAGCAATCACTACAGTAAGTCCTTGACGGCTCTCGGTCATCGCTGACGCTCCGGACCCGGGTCCGAACGGAGGGAGGTCGTCGAGTCAACCAAACGGTTCGACCACGATGGATGCCGACCAAGTCGGCGAGTTGCTCGGAGGAATCTTTGCAAATCAGCTCGCGCCCGCGAAAGATCTGGTCGCAGAACTCCGTCGACAGCACCCCGGGGTTGAGGATGCCTGTCTTATTCCAATTATCAAGCGGCATTTTACTATTCAGCTCAAAGCTGACCTGAATGGCGACGAGCCTGCGCAAACTGTCGTCACGACCGTAGCAAGGCTCGCGATGTGCATTGCCACAGTGCGAGGGATCGTTCCACATACGGAATCCGAATTCCATGCGATGGGTGAAGACATTCTTCGTGGTGCAACCAAAATTGCAAACGCTTACAGCAGAGCCGAAATGGCGCAGTCCGCCGCATGTCGACGGCCATGAAAAACTGCCCGTGTGCGGCCATGAAAGTGCCCGCTGACGGCCAATAAGGACTGCCCGCTGGCGGTCAGGTAGGTGCCCGT
>NZ_JBSFQL010000077.1:0-1186 GCF_053588675.1 Gordonia sp. NPDC003422 | reverse complement strand
CCGGAAACCGGTTTGCATTACAACCGGTACCGCTACTACAACCCGGCCACCACCACCTACACCAGCCCCGACCCACTCGGGATCGCACCCAACCCCAACAGTGCCACCGCCTACGTCCACAACCCCCACACCTGGATCGACCCACTCGGACTGGCTTGCAAGCCGCCCAACCCATTCGGGCGTCGTGGATCTCCAGCCCATGTTGCGAGAATCGCCGAAGCAGAAAAGCGACTCGGTGCACGCGGCTACAGAACGGTGTCGGGCGGTTCTCTCCCCGAGCAGCGAATAGCGATCCCTGCAGGCGGTCACAAGGCACAGCGCTTCGCGGACCTCGTCATGCACAACCCGGATAGTGGTCGAAATATTGCAATTCAAGTTGGGCGGGCAACGAAGGGCGGAAACCCAGTGGCCAGAGAGGTAAAGGCAATTTCTGATCTGCGGAGTAGCGGCGCCTTCGACCATGTCTTCTTCCTGAAGTACAATTAGTCATGCCCAAATCGGCCCTGATGACAGCGGACCAGATTGATACTGAGGGATGGCACCGCGGACCAAAGGGAACTAATCGCAATTTTGGTGACTTCACCTTGAACGAAGTCTCTGAAATGTTGCTTAACGTCGACACTCGATTCAGCGGATTCGCGGTGTACGTTGGCCGCGTGTCTCGCAATGGAAAGTTTGAATATCCACTTGGATCCTGTGAGTTCGACGAAATAGCCGACCTGGGTGCAACGGAAGTATTCTATTTGGCAACAGCGATCGATGGTCGGCGTGTTGAGATGGATCGACACTTATCTGCGTATGATAATCGGTCATTCCTTTATGCTGGTGTGCCACTCATTTCGATAGTGGGAGGTTCGTTAAACCTAGTTCGTGTGCGGTCGATCGCTTCGGCGCGCTTCGGAGTGCGATACCTTGAGGACAATGGGTATGCGTCTATCCATCGGGCACTCACGAGAGAGGCAAAGAGTCGCTCGCGCTGAGCTGAACGTCGCTGGCGTTATGACACGCAGTTGCAGGTTCGTGAGGTCATCAACCCGGATGGTTTGGTGTGGCGGTTCGACTACGACCGGGCCGGTCGGCTGGTCGCCGAAACCGATTACAACGACGCGCACACCCGCTACGAGGTGGATGTGGCCGGGCGGGCGGTCGCCCGGATCGATGCGTTGGGTCGACGGACTGACACCAC
>NZ_JBSFQL010000076.1:0-1193 GCF_053588675.1 Gordonia sp. NPDC003422 | reverse complement strand
CCCCATCGGCCGAATGGCATGTTCGAGGTGATCAACACCGAGCCTTGTTCGTAGCGGCTGGCGATGAGTTGGAAGAACAGGTTCGCGGTGTCGGAGTCGAACGGCAGATACCCGATCTCGTCGATGATGAGCAGCCGGTAGCGGCGCAGCCGTTTGATCTCCGCGGCCAACCGTCCCGCGGTGTGGGCTTCGGTTAACCGTGCCGCCCAACCCGTCGCGGTGTCAAAGAGCACCGGATACGAGTTGTGGGCGGCTTTCATCCCTAATGCGATCGCCAGATGCGTTTTCCCGACTCCGGGTGGTCCGAGAAGGATCACGTTGTCTGCCTTGGCAATCCAGGTACTGGTGGCCAGATGTGCGATCACATCGCGCGGCAAAGATGGCACGTGATCGAAGGTGAAGTCCTCCACCGTTTTGACCGCCGGGAACCTCGCGGCGGCGATCCGCAGGGTGGTGCCGTTGGCTTCACGTTCGGAGACTTGGCGTTCCAGGATCGCCGCCAAGTACTGTTCGTGGCTCCAGCCCTCATCGCGGGCACGATCGGCCAACTCCGCCCAACACCGCCGGATCGTGGGGGTCTTCAACGCGCGGGTCAGGAACTCCATCTGTGTGTGAATCTGCTTGCCCGACACAGTGGTCGAGGTATCGGCGGTACTCAATTGTGGGACTCCAAATCTGTGGTGGTGGTGAAGTTGACGCCGTAGAGGTCGTCGTAGTCGGGTAGCGCCCTCATCGGCACCTGGTGGCCGTCGAGGTGAGCCCGCACCCGTGCCGCGTTGCCGGCCGCGATGTTGAGGTCCTGCATGCGGTAGTTGCGCCGCAGTTCTTTGGCGGCCCGCACATGCTGGGGATCGGCGATCGTGACGTGGTTGGCCCAACTGCGGTGGTGATCGGCCACGGTGACATCCCCGCATCGGATGACCACATCGCTCAGGTCGGCAGTGATGTCGACGAACCGGCCGATCACCGACGGATGCACCGAGTAGTCGTTGCCGGCCACCCGCACGTAGTAGTCCCGGCCCAACCGGACTCGGTGGGTCAGACCGACGTGCGGGGCCGCCGGTGGCAGAGCGGTCATCGCCGCCACATCCATCTCGAGGACGTCGGCCGGGCGGCGATCACCGATCGAACGCACGATCCGGGTGTTGGCATGCTCACCCAGCCACCAGCGGAACTGGGTGTTGAAGTCCTCC
>NZ_JBSFQL010000075.1:0-1250 GCF_053588675.1 Gordonia sp. NPDC003422 | reverse complement strand
CCTTTGGGGAAGTACTGGCGTAGCAGGCCGTTGATGTTCTCGTTGCACGGCCGCTGCCAGGGGCTATGCGGGTCGGCGAAGTAGATGGGCAGCCCGGTGGCGGCGGTGATCTGGGTGTGCAACGCCATCTCCGAGCCCTGGTCCCAGGTCAGTGATCGCCACATCACTGCGGGGATCTGCGGGATGGCCGCGGTCATCGCGGCCGCGACGGTCTCAGCGGTGTGATCCTCGGGCAGGTGCAGCAGCATCACGAACCCGGTCGTGCGTTCGACCAGGGTGCCGATCGCCGAGGCGTGGTGGGCGCCCACGATCAGATCCCCCTCCCAATGCCCAGGGATGGCACGGTCGGCGGCCTCGGCCGGGCGTTCACTGATCGACACCATGTCCTGAAACTTCGGACGTTTAGAAGTGTTGCGGCCCTGCGGTTTACGTTTGATACGCCCGGTCCGCAACGCTGCTTTGACCTCGGCTTTCAGTCCACCGCGGGCCTGTACGTACACCGCTTGGTAAATCGTTTCGTGAGACACCCACATCTCCGGTTCCTCGGGGAAGTCACGTCGCAACGCGCCGGCGATCTGCTCAGGGCTGTGCTTTTTGAGCAACCGCTGGGTGACCTCATCGTAGAGCCGCGTACCCTCGACGAGCTTGCGAGTCTTGGGCCGGCGACGACGGTCCTCGACCACGCTTTGAGCCACGATCGCCCGATACCGGCCGGTCCCCTCCGGGCCGCGACCACGCGCGATCTCACGGCCGATCGTCGAACGATGCCGCCCCAACAACTCTGCGATCCGAGCAGGTTTGTACCGGGCGTCGAGCAGATCCTCGATACGACATCGATCGACAAACGACAACGGGCCGCTACCCGCTGTGACCTGCGATTGCTCCTGTGGATTCACCGTCGGTAGGCGCATCCCACCAGCCTGACGGAACCAGGCATAGCCGGTCTGGTCCGACACGCCCACCGACCGCGCCGCCACCGCGATCGTCTCCCCCGTCCGCAACCGCGCCCAGAACTGCTCGCGCGTACGCGGTGAGCGGCGCACACCCTGGCCACCGCGCGTCGGCAACGGCCGCCCCGCCTCCCGCATCCACCGATACCCCGTGGCAGGGCCACACCCCACCTGCCGGGCCGCCACCGCTACCGACACCCCCGCATCGATCGCTACCCAAAACGCTTCCGGCGCTACCGCCCTGCCCATACCGGCTACCTCTCACACGAGGCCTGTTGCGTCGACCGATTGAGGCTGCCC
>NZ_JBSFQL010000074.1:0-1285 GCF_053588675.1 Gordonia sp. NPDC003422 | reverse complement strand
TGGCAGGTCCCCGATAACCGGTCCAGTCGGTGCTAGAGCCAGTTCTTTCTTGCGGTTGGTCAGTCGATCTCGCAGCCCACGGGGTGATGCCGGTGGGTGCATCCGGCAGCGTACTCGGCCGGGGTTTGGTAGCCCAGTGCTGAGTGGCGGTGTCGGTGGTTGTGGTCGTCTTTGTAGTCGCCGATGACCACGCGGGCCTCCAGCAGGGTGGGCCAGCAGTTGCGGTTGAGGCATTCGTCGCGCAGCCGGTTGTTGAACGACTCGATGAACCCGTTGTTCCACGGCGTGCCAGGCGGAATGTAGGAGATCCCCACCGACCCAGCACAGAACTCCCGGAGGGCCTCGGAGATGAACTCAGGCCCGTTGTCCATGCGCAGCACCATCGGTGGGCCACCCCAGATCGCGAAGACTTTCTTCAACTCCTCGATCAGGCGCTCGGAGGTGATCGAGCGGTCCACGATGTCCAGCAGCGACATGCGGGTGTGTTCATCGACCATGGACGCGATCTTGATCTTGTGTCCGTCGACGGTGGAGTCGAACTGAAAGTCCAATGCCCACACCACTTTCGGCGCGTCCGCGACCACAACTGGTACCGATGATTGGCCCGCCCGTTTTCGGCGCGGAGCGCGGCGCACCTGCAGTCCTTCGTCCTTCCACAACCGGTGGACTTTCTTCTTGTTGACCTCGTCGCCCTCATCGAAACGCAGCCACGCCCACGCACGACGGAACCCGTGACGAGGGTGTTTGCGGGCGTAGGTGCGTAGCTGCTCGCGCAGGCCGGCGTCGGGATCGGCTGGTGTCTGTGCTTGGGGTAGCTGCCGATAGGCGGAGCGGGCGAGCCCAACAACCTTGCACGCCTTACGTTCTGACATGTTCATGCGATCTTTGAGCATGTCGATGGCGGCGCGTTTGGCGGTTGGGCTCAGAATTTTCCCTTGGCAATCTCCCGCAGTGCGTCCTTCTCCAACTCGGCGTCGGCGAGGAGCCGCTTGAGCCGGCTGTTCTGATCGCGCAACTCTTTGAGTTCCTTGGCGGCGTCGGCGTCCATGCCGCCGTACTGGCGGCGCCAGTTGTACAAGGTGGCCGCCGACACCTCGAGGTCGGCGGCGATCTCCTCGCCGGTCTTGCCTTCTGCGGCCAGCTCGTCGGCTCGGCGCAGCTTGCGCACGATGTCTTCCGCCGAGTGACGCTTACGTCCTGCCATGATCCCTATCGTCCCTTCGCGCCCTCTTCAGGGCAATCAGGACTCTAAAACCAACCGGACCGGTTCATGGGGGACACGCCA
>NZ_JBSFQL010000073.1:0-1468 GCF_053588675.1 Gordonia sp. NPDC003422 | reverse complement strand
GGCTCTTCGAAGTTGAGCGGGCGTTGCCTGGTCAGAGCCTCGGCGTGTCGATGATGTGAAACGCCCCTGGTCTCCGGAAATCTGGATGTTGCGAAGCATCAGATTCTCGTGAAGGAGTACCAGGGGCATGGTCGAGCCTACGTCGTTGTTGTTGGGGTTGGAAGGACTGGAAGTCAGGGCGGTCGCCGTGGCCGCGGACCGCGCTCGTGTGGTGGATGTGGTGACCGTCGATCCGGGGGCGGCCAAGTGCCCGGAATGCAGGGTCGCCTCGAGATCGGTGAAGGGCCACGCGGTCACCCGGCCACGTGACATCCCCTACGGAGATGATCCAATTCAGTTGCGGTGGAACAAGACCCGCTACTACTGTCGCAATCAGGCGTGTGGGCGGCGTTCGTTCACCGAATCGGTCCCCGAGGTCCCGCCTCGGCGGCGCACCACCACCCGGTTGCGGACGCAGATCGGTCGCAGTATCGGGGAGGCGGCGCGTTCGGTGGTCGAGGTCGCCGCAGGTGCGGGTGTGTCGTGGCCGACAGCGCACACTGCCTTCGTCGAACACGCCAAGCGGGTGCTCAAAGACCCCGCACCGGTGCGGGTCCTCGGGATTGATGAGACCCGCCGCGGCAAGCCCCGCTGGACGCGTGACAAAGACGGCAGACGCTGGGTGCGGGTCGATCCGTGGGACACCGGATTCGTCGACCTCAGCGGCGATCAGGGCCTGCTCGGGCAGGTCGAAGGCCGCACGGGTGCGGCGGTCACCCGGTGGCTCACCACGCAGACCACGAAGTTCCGTAACGAGATCACCCATGTGGTGATCGATCCGTCGGCAGCGTATGCCGCTGCGGTCACCGCCGAGTTGTTACCCAACGCACAGGTGGTGGTCGATCACTTCCACCTCGTCAAGCTCGCCAACGACGCCCTTACCGCGGTGCGGCGGCGGGTCACCTTCGACACCCACGGCCGCCGGGGGCGAAAACAGGACCCGGAATGGGCGAATCGTCGACGGTTACTCTCGGCGCGAGAACACCTGTCGGACAGGTCATTTGCCAAGATGTGGAACGCATTGATCGATCACGATCCGTCCGCGCAGATCCTCACCGCCTACATCGCGAAAGAGGAACTACGCCAGCTACTTTCCGCCGCGCGTCAGGGTGTGGACAACAGTGAGATCCGTCGCCGGCTCTACCGCTTCTACACTTGGTGCGCGCAGGCCGACATCCCAGAAGTCTCCCGGCTGGCGACCACGATCGAGGCGTGGTGGCCGGCGATCCTGGCGTTCGTGCAGACCGGGCTGACAAACGCCCGCACCGAGGGCTACAACCGACTGGTGAAACAGGTCAAACGCGTTGCTTGCGGATTCCGCAACACCGAGAACTCACGCCGCCGGATACGATTCCACTGCACCCGCGCCCAGCGGGCCAACAACCAGCAATTCCACTGCTGAGCAGTGCCCGCCTAACTTCGAAGAGCC
>NZ_JBSFQL010000072.1:0-1503 GCF_053588675.1 Gordonia sp. NPDC003422 | reverse complement strand
GGGGGTGTCAGATGGTCTGTGTAAGTCCAGTGCTCATCAGTGAGAGGACAATCTATGAGCATGGCGTTAGACGATAAGCAGCACGACGACGGTCAGCAGCTGCCTGAGTTGGCTGAGCCGCGTTCGACCGCGGAGGTGGCCGAGGCGCTGGAGGCCTCGGGCATGGTCGATGAGTTGTTGGCCCAGATCGATACCGGCCAGGTCCAGATCACCGGCGACGGCGGCCTGATCCCGGGTCTGATCAAACTCGCCCTCGAACGCGGCCTGAAGGCCGAGCTGACCGATCACCTCGGCTATGCCAAGGGCGATCCGGCCGGTCGGCAACTGCCCAACGCCCGCAACGGGTCGAGCCCGAAAACGGTGGACTCCGCGGCCGGGCCGGTCGAGTTGAACGTTCCTCGTGACCGTGCCGGCACGTTCACCCCACGCTTGGTACCGAAGGGTTCCCGCCGGCTCGGCGGGCTCGATGACATGATCATCTCGCTGTATGCCGGCGGCATGACGTTGCGCGACATTCAGCATCATCTGGCCTCGACGATCGGCACCGATCTGTCGCATGAGACGATCTCGAAGATCTGCGACGAGGTCCTCGACGCGGTCGATGAATGGCAGAACCGGCCGCTGGAGGCCTTGTATCCCGTCATCTACCTCGACGCCCTGGTGGTGAAGGTCAAAGACGGCGGTCATGTCCGAAACAGGCACGCCCACATCGCTATTGGCGTCGACATGGCCGGCGTCAAGCATGTGCTGGGCATCTGGATACAAGCCGAGGAAGGCGCGAAGTTCTGGGCCGGGGTGTGTGCGAATCTGGCCAACCGCGGCGTCAAGGACGTGCTCATCGTGTGCTGCGACGGGTTGACCGGGTTCCCCGAAGCGATCGAGGCGACCTGGCCATTGGCCACGGTGCAAACGTGTGTGGTGCATCTGATTCGCAACTCGATGCGGTTCGTGAACTACAAGGACCGCAAAGACGTCGCGCGGGCGATCAAACCGATCTACACCGCCCCCGACGCCGAGACCGCCCGCCGCGAATGGGAAGCCTTCCGAGACTCCGAACTGGGGACCAAATATCCGAGTGCGGCAGCAGCTTTCGATCGAGCGTGGGACCGGTTCATTCCGTTCTTGGCGTTTCCGCCCGAGCTCCGCAAAGTCATCTACACCACCAACTCGATCGAGTCGCTGAACTACCAGCTCCGCAAGGTCATCAAGAATCGGGGACATTTCCCCAACGATCTCGCGGCGCGCAAACTGCTGTGGCTGGCTATCTGCGACATCGAGGACAAACGGGCCCGGCAACGCGAGAAGGAACGCGGCAAGCCCGCCGCCACGCGCAGAGCCCCCGGCAGACTCGTCGAGGGCCAAGTCGTGACGAACTGGAAACAGGCCCTCGGGCAACTAGCCCTGGCCTACCCCGACCGCATCGAACCCCACCTCAACTAGACCCAACCAGCAACCACAGGAAACCCAGGAGTCACGTTCTTACACAGACATCTTGACAAGCTC
>NZ_JBSFQL010000071.1:0-1511 GCF_053588675.1 Gordonia sp. NPDC003422 | reverse complement strand
TGACCGTCGTCGTGCTGCTTATCGTCTAACGCCATGCTCATAGATTGTCCTCTCACTGATGAGCACTGGACTTACACAGACCATCTGACACCCCCTCGTGAGGTCACCAACCCAGACGGATTGGTGTGGCGATTCGACTACGACCGGGCCGGCCGATTGATCGGCGAGACCGACTACAACGGTGCACACACCACCTATCGGGTGGACGTGGCCAGGCGTGTTGTGGCCCGCATGGATGCGTTGGGGCGCGAAACCACTACCGACTATGACGCGGCCGGCCGGATCGTAGCCACCTCCTCGGAGGTGGACGGGCGCACCGAGTTTCGGTTCAACCGGGCCGGGGAACTGGTGCAGGCTGCCAACGCTGATGCGGTGGTCGATCTTGAGCGTGATCCCGCGTCCGGTGCGGTGATCGGGGAGAGCATCAACGGTATCGTCAGCCGCTGGCATGTTGATCCAATAGGGCGTCGCGCCACCCGCACCGTCGAGGTGCCGGCTGCCGCTGTGGCTGCCGGGCACGGCCGGTGGGTGTCGCAGTATGGGTGGAGTGCCGGTGGCACCTTGTCGACGGTGACCACCTACGCCGACACCTCAGACGGTGACCCCGCCCAGCACGCCGGTACCGGTTCGGGTGCCGGTGTGGTGGATGGATTGCGGTTCGGCTACGACCGGTCCGGGCGCGAAATCTCGCGTGCGATGGGTGCGCGCGCCCATCTGGCGCAGCGTTTCGATGTACGTGACCGGCTGATCGAACAATCCGTCACCACCAGCATGCCTGGGCAGGCACCCGATCTCGAAGGCACACACTCCGGTCCCGCGGTCCGGCCGACGGTGGCCCGGCGGCGCTGGTCGTATCGCCGCGACTCCTATGTCGTGGGTTGCGATGACGCGGTCACCGGCCCCGTGGGCGTCGAGGTGGACGCGACCGGCCGCATCACCGCCTGCACACCTACCGGCAGACCTGCTGTGGCCGAACGGTTTTCCTACACGCCGGCTGGGCTGTTGGACTCGGTGTCGGGTGGGTTGCCTACCGTTGGGGTGGCGTCGTCGCCGGTGGCGGGTCCGGCAGCTACGGGTGGGGATCGTCGGGTGTCGCGGCGGGGCACGTTGATCACCCGGATCGGTCGGGATCGGTTTGTGTATGACGCGGCGGGCCAGTTGGTGCAGCGTCGCCGTCACCGGTTGTCGCGGGGCCCGGAGGTCACCCGCTTCACCTACACCAGTGCCGGGCAGATCCGCACGGTGGTGTGTGCCGATGGCAGCACATGGCGCTACGGGTATGACCCGTTCGGGCGTCGGGTGTCGAAAACGCACACGGCCGCTGATGGACGCTTGTTGGACACGGTGGTGTTCGGCTGGGATGGCGATGATGTGGTGGCCCAAACCAACATCGCCCACACTGCGCGCGGTCAGGTTCCGGCCGGGGCGGCGTCGACCTGGATCTGGACCTATCACCCCGATACGGGCGAGCCGCTGGAACAGCACACCCGCCACCACACCCCCACCCACCC
>NZ_JBSFQL010000070.1:0-1528 GCF_053588675.1 Gordonia sp. NPDC003422 | reverse complement strand
ATGGCCCACCCCAAGCCCCCACGACACGCCGGACCAGTCACGACCGGCTCAGCTGACGTCAGGACCGAAACCCCACCACCCCCTGGGACTCTCCCCTGGAAAGCGCAGGTCCACCAACTGCCGATAAGATACATTATGTTAAGTATTCCGGTAATGTTGCAGCAGATGCAGGCGGACCGGTCCCTCACCCTTGGGATGTCTGATTATCGGTGCACGCCTATTGACCAGCGCTAATGTGCACTCGGACTCGTGCGCACCTACCCGATCCCGGCTCCGGCGAGTCAATGATCGTCGACATGGCCTTGAGTCCAATCCGACCAAGCGCGCGTTCAGTCGTGTTGAGCTGCAACGGTTTTTCGATCACGCCGATGGTGAAGTGGACATGATCGCGGCGAGCGGCCGCAAAGGATGGTTCGCGGCGTACCGGGATGCGACGTGGTTCAAGGTGGCCTACGGCTGGGGTCTGCGCGGCAATGAAGTCAGGCATCTTCAGACCAGCGACTTCTATCGGAATCCGAAGGCCCCGGAGTTCGGGAAGTATGGTGTCCTTCGCGTCCGATACGGAAAGCCCCATCGCGGTTCTCCCCCGAAGCCACGATCGGTGCTGACTGTATTCGACTGGTCACCCGAGGTCGTCGAGGACTGGGTAGCGGTCGCTCAGTTGGGTGGCGACGAGGGACCGCTGGACCTGTTCACCAGCGAGCGAGGCAAGATGGTATCGGTTAACTGTGTGCGACAACGATTTTCCCGATACTGCGAGGAACTCGGGCTGACACCGGGCGTGGACATGCACTCGTTCCGGAGGTCATATACGACGCACCTGATCGAGGCGGGGATTGACCCCAAATTCGTGCAGGATCAGCTGGGCCATGAGTTCGCCTCGACAACGGGCATCTACGACTGCACCACGACCGACTTCCGCCAACAGACGCTGCGGGGCGCACTGGACTCGACCATGCGGGAGGCGATGAATACCGGCGATCACGGAGAGACAGGTGACTAACTGATGGCAGCACGCACAGTCGACTACCGATGGCGGCTCGCGGAATTGATGGCAGCAGCAGGACTGCACAACAGCACCGACCTGGTGCCGTTACTGCGTGAGCGCGGTATCGACCTGTCGGCGTCACAGATCTACCGCTTGGTGGCCGGCCAGCCTGAAAGGGTATCGCTCCAGGTCATGGCGGCGATATGCGATGTCTTCGCCTGTACCCCCGCCGATCTTGTGACGGTGACGGCCACCGATGCCCGACGCCGCAAGACCGCCACCGACAATGTTGTCGACCTCAGCCGCACCGGACGGCCCAAACGAGCGCGGGTGATCCGTGATGACTGAGCAAGACCGTGCCGGCGTGCGGCGACGCCGGGGCCGCCCGACACGGACCACCGGCGACTACCTCTGTGATCGCTGCGGACGTGTGATGGGTAAGCCGCTGTCAACGGCGGCTGAAATCTGACCCCTTATCGACGTTTGAATTTTGACCCCCTGTGGTTGGTCTATTGGTCGTGTGTGACGAGGTCTCGTCGG
>NZ_JBSFQL010000069.1:0-1921 GCF_053588675.1 Gordonia sp. NPDC003422 | reverse complement strand
AAGGTGTGGGTGACCGGACCGGCGAAGGAGAAGTGGGAGGTCTACACCGTGCTCGCTGACTCCGAGACGTTCGGGACCAGCCCGAAACTGCTGGAGCAGAACGCCGCCGCCGAAGCGCGCACGGCCTGCTGCTAAGCCCGGCGACCGATCGCGCTCTCGCCTACCGCGCGATGCGGTCGGCGAGAGTGCGGATCGGGATGATCGAGTCGATAGGAGTCGGTTGATCCGGACAGAGCGGATGACCTCGATGCTGCGATGGCTGCGGGCAGTGAGTAGACCGGTGGCCATCTGCGATCGTCGACCGCTGTGTGCGAGTACGTGCGGGTTTGAGATGCCGCGGGTGCGCTGGTCAGTAGACTGCGGATATGGCAGTCGCATCGGGTGGATCGGTCGGCGGGGGTCCTGCGCACCCGCCGCGTGGGGCGGTCCGTGCGGCGCTGAGTCGTTCTCAGGCCGAAGACGCTGCCATGGTCCTTCGGGTGGTCTCCGACGCGACTCGCTTGCAGATCTTGAGCTTGATTATGGCCGACTCCAGTGGGCGCGTGCGGGTCACTGAATTGACGGCCGCTTTGGGGCTGCGTCAACCAACGGTGTCCCATCATCTCAAAGTGCTCACCGACTCGGGGGTGTTGGAGCGTGAGCCTGTGGGCCGAGACGTCTGGTATCACGTCGTGCCTTCGCGGCTCGATGCGATCGCAGATCTTCTTCGCTGACACGGTCACCTGACGAGACGCGATGGAAAGCTGATGAATTCATTTGACAGTCTTCGGCGCAGACAGATCGAGACGATGGCCCATCCTGATCGGCTCTCTCTGCTGGCTCTGTTGATCAGCAGCTCGTCCACGTTGTCAGCGATTGACCTGACTTCCACACCCTCTGATTCCGGGCGGGTCAACGGGCACTTGCGAGCGATGGCGGCCGCGGGTTTGCTGATTACCGAGAGCTCTGAGGACTCACCCTTCGGTAGGTACCGCCCATCTGCAGACGCCTTAGCCCGTTTTGGAGGAGCTGCACTCGGCTATCAGTCACGCCGGACCGGCGACGCCGAGCCAGGTGATCACCGCAGGTTGTTGGACCGTATCGCTGCGGACTTGGCTGCCCGGTTTGCTGGGCATGTATCGGCGGAGACGGTAGCTGACTTTGTGGACGAGAGTTACCAGCTCTTGGCCGCGCGCGCCGCTGTGCGCGTGTATTTGCCGACGTTGACCGAGCGGTTCGCGGCCGACCGATTGGAGGCGCTGATCACCGCGACGGATACTGAACGGGACCGTCGTCGCGATGTGCTCTTCGTCTGTGTCCGCAACGCGGGGCGGTCTCAGATCGCTGCGGCATTCGCGAGGGCGCTGGCAGGCGACCGTCTCTCGGTGCGCACAGCGGGTTCCCTTCCTGCTACCGAACTCGATCCCAGTGTGCGGTCTGAGCTGGTGCGACGCGGTATCGCCGGATGGGTCGAGTTCCCGCGTCCACTCACCAGTGAGGTCGTGCAGGCATCGGGGGTTGTGGTCACCATGGGGTGCGGTGATGCCTGTCCTGTCGTGCCTGGCCGACGTTATGTCGATTGGACTGTTGATGATCCGGTTGGCCAACCGCAAGTAGAAGTGCGTCGAATCGTAGATGACATCGAAGGCCGAGTCCGCCGTCTGGTCCGCGAACTCGATGCTTCCTGACCTGTTAGTCGACCCTAGGAGATGTGACGAACTGTCAGGGCAGTGGAGTCCAGGAGATAACCGATTCCTCGCACGTTGCGGATAGCGTGCCCGACTCCGTGGTTGTCCAGCTTGTGGCGAAGGCGTTTGATGGCAGCCGCCGCCGCGCTTTCTGGGGAAGTGACGGCGCTCATCGAAATTCCCCAGTGATGCTCATCTGAATTCCCCACCCCGTGTGGCTCCGCCGGAGAGGGCGGGCCTCCCGAGATGCTGGT
>NZ_JBSFQL010000068.1:0-2026 GCF_053588675.1 Gordonia sp. NPDC003422 | reverse complement strand
TGACGAGGCTCAAGGAAGTTCCCCAGGTGTGCTCATTGAAATTCCCCACCTGTGGGCGCTCCTACTGTAGCGACCTTCGGGTTGGCGCGGTGGCGGTGCGCTGGTTTTGGGTGCGGGCGTGGTGGTCACGGAGCCGGTAGGAGTCGCCGTCGAGTTTGAGTACGACTGAGCGGTGGAGCAGGCGGTCGAGCATGGCCGCGGCGACGGTGGTGTCACCGAGGACCTCACCCCACTCGGCGACAGATCTGTTGGTGGTGATCACGATGCTGGTTTTCAGATAGCGTTGTGCCACAACCTGAAACAATGCTGATGCGGCTTCTGCCGGTAGCGGTAGATACCCCAACTCGTCGATGACGAGCAGGGTCGGCCCGGCGAAGAATCGCATGCAGGTGGCCCACCGGCCCTCGATAGCGGCTTTGTGACAGCGCGCGGCCAGGTCGGCGGCGGTGGTGACATAGGTGCGATAGCCGGCGTGTACCGCAGCATGTGCCAACCCGACCGCCAGATGCGTCTTGCCGGTGCCGGGTGGACCGATGAGCAGCACGTTGGTGGCCGATTCCAGGAAGGCGCACGTGCCGAGTTCCCGGATCAACGCCCGGTCCACGCCGGGCGCGGCGTCGTAGTCGAATCCGTCCAGGGTGGCCGGGGTGGGCAGGCAGGCAAACCGCAGCCGCCCGGCCAGTCGGCGGGCTTCGGTGGCATCGACCTCGATGGAGAGGAGATGTTCGAGCGTGTGGGTCATCGACCACTCCTGCTCACCGGCGGTCTGGAGAACCTGTGGCAGGGCTTCGGCCGCGGCGTCGAGTTTGAGGACGGCGAGATGCCCGCGCAGTTGTTGATAGACCGAGATCGCTGATTGTGATTGAGGTGCACCACTATTCGGCGAGTCCAGTACGGCCCTGTTGGTGTTGGTGGTCATGGGAGGTGGGTCCTGTTCTGTGCGGCGCGTTCATAGACGCTCATGTCGATCACCGGCGCCTCAGAGTTTGAGTCGGTGGTGTTGGTTGTGTTGTAGCGCAGCATGTCTGCGGCTTTTCGGGCGTGTTCGCCGGGCGGGATGCGTTCCTTGCGGCGATGCGGTCGCCCGCCGGTCGCCGCCGAGGCCATCGCCGCCCGATCGAGCGCGACGACGTGGCCGTGGTCACGGATCTGGGCACCAGTGCCGGGTGCGGCCAGGCGATGCCGCGCGATCACGATCCCGGAGGTGGTGGCGATATCGATGTGGCCATCACCGAGCAGTTCGGTCACGCTCACCTCGCCCATCGCCAACTCGGGTGGCACCGAGTACTCGTTGCCACGCCAGGCCACCATGGCCTGTCGAGAAACAGTCCTGGTTTCGGCCACAACCGCCGGAAACGGCGCCGCTGGTGGCGGGGACAGGGGTTCGCGTTTGGCGACGGTAGCGACGTTGTAGCGGCCATCACGGGTGCGACGCATCCGTACATCGGAACGGGTGCGGCAGAACTTGTCGAGACTGGCCTGAGCGTCCTCGACGGTGATCTCGTCCGGCACCGTGCGCCACCAACGTTGCGCTGCAATACGATTCGAGGACTCGACCACACCCTTGCGGTTACCGCGACGCGGTGGGCAGATCGCCACCGACACTCCGTAATGCTTGGCCACACCGGCGAACTCGACAGTCAACGTACCGCTGGATGGGTGGCAGACCGTGGCCATCCGGTCGAACCGCCACACCTTGCTCACCCCGCCGAGCCTGCGGGTGATGCGGTCGAGCCCGGCGATCACATGTGGCCGGGTCATGTTTGGGGCCAGATAGCCGCGCCACCGCCCGGAATGAGCGAGTGCACCGACGAACAGATACGCCGTCGACCCCCACCCCCACGACGCCGGCGGATTCGGCAATTCCAGCCAATCCCATTGCGTCTCTTCACCAGGCGGGTGTTCGATCACCGCGTTCGGCCGATGAGTTGACGTGGCGCACTGCTCACACGTCGGCCGCAGATTCCGTGCCCGGATCTGACGAGTCAGGGTCTGATAGGACTGGGCGTACCCCAGCCCTTCTAGT
>NZ_JBSFQL010000067.1:0-2111 GCF_053588675.1 Gordonia sp. NPDC003422 | reverse complement strand
TGTCAAGGGACATGTAGAACTGCCCACTGGTGGCCATCAAGACTGCCCGTAGGCGGTCACGTGGGGGTGCCCGGTGGCGGCCATGAAAGTGCCCACGAGACCACCACCGGGTTCGAGTTGGGGTTAGGTCAGGGCGGTGACTCCTTTCCCGGTGAGGGCTTGGGCCAGGCGCACGGAGTCGCCGCTGGTTTGGCAGAGGTGTGCGTGGTGCAGCAACCGGTCCACGGTGGCGGTGGCCAGCGTTTTGGGCATCAGCTCGTCGAATCCTGACGGGTGCAGGTTGGAGGACACGGCGACGGATTTGCGTTCGTAGGCGGCTTCCACGACGCGGTAGAGCCCTTCGGCGGCATCGGTACCCACCGGCAGCAGGCCCACGTCGTCGATGACGATCAGTTCGGCGCGCACGATTTTGGCGATCGCTTTGCCGAGGGTGTCATCGGCCCGGTGGGCACGCACGAGGGTGCCGAGTTGTTCGAGACTGAACCAGGCCACCGGCATACCCGCTTCGATCACTTTCTGCCCGAGGGCTTCAAGGAAGAATGTTTTACCGGTCCCGGCGGGCCCACACACCACGAGGTTCTCCCGCCGACCGACCCATTCGAGAGTTTGCAGGGCGTGTTGGGTGGGGATCGGGATAGAGGAGGCGGTCTCGTCCCACACGTCGAAGGTTTTGCCGGTCGGGAAGCTCGCCGCTTTGCGTCTGGAGGCGAGCATGGAGCGGGCGCGGCCGGCGGCCTCTTCGTCGAGGAGTGCTTTGAGGACGTCGGCGGGGTCCCAGCGTTGGGCGCGTGCGGTCGCCAGCACCTCGGCGGCGATGGCGCGGGCATGGGGCAGGCGGAGTTGTTTCATCAACGCTTCCACCTCGGCGGGCAACGATGCCAGTGTCGTGGTCATCGACCATCCTCCTCGGTGACGTCATCACTGTTGTCGATCATGGTGGTGCCCAGCATGTTCCATCCTTTGGTGCCTTGTGCCAGTGAGGTGGTTTCCGAGGCGTGCGCGCGGGTCAGGTCGAGGCCTTTGCTGGCCAGTACCGAGTCGAGGTCACCGGTGGCGAAGCGGCCATGCACCGCGGCATGCCCGAGTGCCCAGTCCACATCGGTGTGGCCGTGCAGGGCCGCCAACTCGACGGCGTGGGCCATTTTCTGAAACATGCGTTCGGTCCCGACGGCAGCGGCTTCTTTCAACCACAACCCCGCACCCTCACCGATCGCCAGGAACGACCGCTCGGCATCGGTGCGGGCCCGAATCCGGTAGTCGCCCGGCATTTTCGGGTGATACCCGGGGAAATGGGCGTCATCGACGGCCGGGATACCCCGAGTGGTTCGGGCATGGCGGGCCACCTCGCTCGGCCCACCCGCATCCAGGGCGCACACGATGACCTCATCGCTGCCGGAATGGTGCCGCACCCACACCGACTGACCCAATAGCGTTGCCGGAACCGAGTATTGACAGTGGTCGAAGGTGATCATCGGGGTGTTGTCGGGAACCCGGCGGGTCACTCCCAACCCCGTCGTGTGTGGCATGTCGGGGATCGGATGCAACCGCTGTCGTTCCTCGGCGAGCATCTCCACCGGACGCCGCCCGGTTGCCCGGTGCTCCCGATCATTGATCTGGGCCATGAACTGCTCACACGCCGCCTGCACCTGGGTGAACGACTCGTAGGCGTCGAGCAGGTTGGTGTCGGTCGGCACGATATCGGCTTTGGCCAGCTTCACCGCGTTTTCCACCCCGCCCTTGGTGGCGGGGTCGGCGGGCTCGCAGGTGAGCACGCTGACGCCGTAGAAGCGGCCGAAGCTGACCGCATCACGGTTGCGGACCGGAACCCCGGCGACATGCCCGGTGGTGACGGTTTTCTCGTTGTCGGTCAACACATACGTCGGGGCGCCACCGAGAATCCGGAACACCCGGTCCAGGCCGGCGAACACGCTCGGCGCGGTCCGATCACGCAACGGGATCACCACCCGATACCGGCACCACGCCAGCCACGCCACCAACAACACGACCTTGCGGCCATCAACGAGTGGGCCGTCACCGAAGTCGTACTGCAACCACAGCCCGGGTTCGGTGATCCACGGCCGGTGGACTCGTGTGTTCCCCAGTCGCCATTG
>NZ_JBSFQL010000066.1:0-2382 GCF_053588675.1 Gordonia sp. NPDC003422 | reverse complement strand
ACCCCGACCGCATCGAACCCCACCTCAACTAGACCCAACCAGCAACCACAGGAAACCCAGGAGTCACGTTCTTACACAGACATCTTGACAAGCTCCCTCACGAATCTGCAGCTGCGAGTCATAGGCCAGCCGCAACAGGGCGCCATCTGCGGTCACGGTCTCGGCCGTGGCGTCCATCACCCCATACCGCACGCCATGGCGGCCGCCGATCTCGTCGACCGCTGCCACGAGATTGCCCTCGGCGTCATAGGTTGCTTCCTCGCGAGAACCATCAGCATGCACTCGCTCCAGCAAATGGCCGTGGGCAGACCAGCGTTGCCGCGTCTGGTGGCCTTCCGGGTCGAGCACCGACGTCACGTTCCCGAACACGTCACGCTCGTAGGACACCACCCGACCCGCCGGATCGATCACCCGTACCGGACGGCCCGCCGCATCCGACTCGATCACGGTCCTCGCGCCGCCCGGGTCGGTGATCGCCGCCAGCACCGACCCCGACTCGCGGTAGTCATAGTCGTAACGAGTGGTCGATCCGTCGGGCCTGGTCACCGCTACCACATTGCCCGCGACGTCCACCGTCACCTCGGTGACACGGCCGGCCGCATCGACCAGTCGGGTCGCCATCCCCAACGGCGCGTACTCGATACTCGTGGCCGCACCCTGGGCGGTTTCCTCGGCCAGCACCAACCCATCCCGGTCGCGACGCCACCGCGTGACCACCCCAGCAGCGTCCACCTCGCGGGCGACACGCTGCCGATCAAACTCCAACGTACGGATGCCACCCGCGGCACTGATTTCTTGCCAGACTTGTCCGTCGGGGTCACACCGGAACATCTCGAAACGCACATCACCCAACACCTCATCAACCAGCAACGCCTCATCGACCCCGGCCAGCACAGCCTCACCCGCCGCCACATGCCCGCCGCCACCGGTGAACACCCGACCCGGCAACCGCACACCCACACCCTCGACGCCCTCGGCCGTCAACGCCGACACCAACGGCAACCGGCTCAGACGGTCGATCACCGCACCGATCTGCCCACCCCCACCCGGGGTAGACATCGCGGCAACATCCATCGCAGTAGCGGTCTCCACGATCACCGACACCGTGCCACCAGCGACCGCATCCGGACCGGTATCCGGCAGATACACAAACGCATTCGCATACACACCAGCCGTCCCGGCCTGCGCCACACACCGGCCCTGCCCATCGAACCGATGCCGATACGCCGTGCCATTACGGTCGGTCCACCCACACATCCGGCCCGCACCGTCGTACTCATAACGCATCGCCTGCCCCGACGAATTGATCACCTCCACCAACTCATCGGCCGCCGAATACCCGTACCGCACCACCTCCACCACCGCCGTCATGTCCGACGAGGACGACCCATCGCTCACCGACAACCCCACCACCCGACCCGACACCGCATCAGTGGCCACCGACACCACCGCACCACCCGAAAGCCGCACCCGCACCGGGAAACCCGACCGCGGATCGTAATCAATCTCATAACGGTGACCACTGTGATGCACCACCGCCGTGCACCCCACCACCACCGAAAAATCCGTCACCCCCGCCAACGACGACTCCGGCACCCCCACAGCCGACACAGCAGAAACCTCCGCAGCGCCACCCCCGCCACCGACCAACCCAGCGTCCGCGATGCCAGCGCCCTCGGTGCCAGTGTCCTCGGCGGTATCCACCCGCACCGACGACGCCTCACCCGTGACCGCGAACACATACGTGACACCAGCAGCAACATCACGCACCCGGTAGGCGCCATCCACAAACGACAACCGCCACCCCGACACCTCCCGCGACCCGACCTCGCCGTCACCCTCAGGCAGCCCGAACCCGACCCCCGCCCCGTCCGGGCCGATGAACATCACCTGATCGCGGTCGATCTCGACCACACAATCCAACAACGACACCCACGACGGACCAAACGAACGTCCCGCCCGAAACGACGTCATCAAATGACGCTCGAACACAAACGGGAACACCCCATCAATCCGCACATCCACATCGGTGTCGACCACATCCCCCGACGCCATATCCACAGGCTCACCCCGACACGCCCGACCGAACTTGGCCAACTTCCCGACCTGCGCCGCCTTACCCCCTGGAAAAGCACCGGCCGCCGACATCGCGAACTCACCCCACGACATATTCCCCGTCAACGTCAACGCCAACCCAATACCCACACCAATACCCGCGATGATCCCACCCACCAACGTGCCCAACCCCGGCAACAACGCCACCAACGAACCCACCGTGATCAACACATCCGAAATCGTCTTCAACACATCAGCATGCTCATCAATCCAATTACCCACCGACTTCCAAAACGCCTTCCACCCCTTCGGATTCTCCTCAAACGG
>NZ_JBSFQL010000065.1:0-2443 GCF_053588675.1 Gordonia sp. NPDC003422 | reverse complement strand
GGCACAGGGCAGGAGCTGTTGTTGTGGGCATGACGGAACCTTCCACATCTGAGGGTGGGCTTGTCGTCATCATTCGTGGTGCATCGGCGAAACCTGCTGCCGATGCCTGTCATTCATCTGCTGAAAACCACTGTAGCCGGGGGCACCGACAATACTGTGCGCCGTTCATCCTCGACGCCAGTTCCGTGCGGCCCGGCGTCGTTGCGCTCGGTTCATCCCCTCGTACGCGGAGATGACACGCGGGCCGTCGACGCGCAACGCGTTCGCGTCGTGCACGCCCTTCACGTACTGATGCTCGGGCCGAAGGCTGTAGCCCACCTCCCACGGGTAGGTGTCGAGGTCGTCGGGCCAGACAGCCTGGAGGACAGGCGCATCGGGGTAGACGACGTTAGTGACAGTGAAGTCTGACTTGTCCACCACCTCGATCATCACCACCGGGACCTCCAGCGATTCCAGTTGCACCGGAATTGAATTCGCGACAGCTTGACGCCAGTCGTAGCGGTGGAACACATTGCCAAGTTCTTTCAGAACCTCGTAGCTGGTGTGTGCATTCAGGCCGTAGACGGCCATCTCTGGCAGTTCGTGGAGGCGCAACCCGGTGGTGTACGCGAACGAGCACTCCGGTGTTTCGCATTCCGATGAGTGGAACATGCACTCGTCGCTGATGGCGGTCACCGCCCACCCGCAGCGCCGGATGCGGTCCAGCGTCTCGCGCACCAGGGGGTCGGGATGCCAGCGGGGAAGTCCGCGGAGATCGGAAGCGTGGTCGGCCATGTTCGCTCCTTTGTTCGAGGTGGAACAAGTAGAGCAGGTGGGTCCGACAGAACTGATTCATGACGTTGTTCTTGAGGCCGTCAGCGTTCCAGCGTGGTGGTGTGAATGCCGGTGGCGGTGTACGTCGTCAGCACGACGTCGCCATCCTCGGTGAACGTGGGACCGGTTCGTGGTGCGCCCGGAACTGTGAGGGCGTGATGGGTGACTCCGTCAGGTTCGATCACATGCAATTGTGTTGTGGGTGTTTCATCGGAGTAGTCGGTCGTGAGAAAGTAGGCACTTCCATCTGGCCCTGCGGTCAGCCCAGACACGTCTCCGTCGATCTCCGTGGGGAACACGCCGTCGGGAGTGATGGCCATGACGGTGCGCGCCGAGCTGAAATCAGCCCGGGTCACCTGAAATGCGTTGGCACCGCCGGTAACCGGGTCGCCGTATCGGATGCCGTCGAGAGGGACGTACTCGACCGTCCCGTTTGTGGAGACTATTGCCACAACGGTGGTCGGTTCCTCTGCCGACGTATCGCTCTCCATCGAGAGGTAGACCGTCCCATCGGGCGCGACGACAAAGCTGTTGGACTGGCCGTCCACCGTCGTGCTCGTGGGGGTCCCGTCCGGCCGGATCGTCGTCACGGTGGTGTGCCACGTTCCCGACCCGTCGGAATCGCGCGTGATGAGGAGGAGTGTGCCGTCCTCGTCGATGAGTTACGGCGAGTTGCCGGTGCCTTCGACGGTGATCGGGTCACGTGGGGAGTCGGCGGTGATGGCGGTGACCGTGGTGGTCTGGTCCGGATAACTGCCGTCGACGGTGGTCTGGTAGACAGCAGTGGGTGTGACAGCCACCTGTCCCCACGTCGAACCTTCAATCGGCACAGTCTGTTCGACCGTCCCGTCGGGCGCGAACACGGTTACGACTGTGATCGGTCCATCCGGCGAGCCGTAGTTCGGAATCGTCGTGGTCTGATAGACCCGACCGTCGTTGCCGTCCACCGCGGTCAGATACGGAGTTCCGTCGAGGTCGACAAAGCGATGGGTCCCGTCGGGATTGATCACGATCACTGTGGTCCCGGCGGCGTTGTGCACGGTCTGGTACGTGATCCCCGACGTGGTCGTGACGGCGTTTCCATCTGCCGCTCCCGGGTGACTTATGGTGATGGCGTCGCCTCCGCCGGCGGGGATCACCGAGACGTGGGTGGTGTAGCCGCCGCCAGACTCGAAGGATTGCGTTGTGACATAAGCGGTCCCGTCGGGGCCGGCCACGACCGGCGACGAGGCGTTGTAGGCGCTGGTGGGTCCCCGATCGGCCGGGGACGACGACTGTGTCGATCGTGCCGTCCGGCCCGGCGATCACAACCGTTGTTTGTTGTGTCGCGTTGTCGTACGCGGTCTGATATGCCTTTCCGTCCGCACCGAGCACGAGGTTCTGCGCTTGACCGGGCGTGTCATGGGTGACCACGGTTCCGTCCGGGGCGACGACGTTCAGGTGGCCGGGTCCGACGAGGTAGTAATCGTCGAAGGTGGTGTAGTAGATGGTTCCGTCAGCGCCGAACGCCATTGTTTCCCGATTTCCCACACCCGCTAGTGTCGCGTGTCGTAAGTTCTTAAACGCTTTCCGGGCTGGGAGGATGAGTTATGGCGAATTCCCCGGCCCCGGCATTGACCCTTCGTGATGG
>NZ_JBSFQL010000064.1:1284-2704 GCF_053588675.1 Gordonia sp. NPDC003422 | reverse complement strand
TGTCAGCGGACATGAAAAACTGCCCATGGGCGGTCACGAAAGTGCCCGCTGACGGCCAATAAGGACTGCCCATGTGCGGTCACGAAAGTGCCCGTTGGCGGACACGATTTTGCCCACACCTGTCTCATCCGACGGCGCGTCTGCGCTGAGCGGGCCTCTCCCGTGGCTTCGATAGCGATGCCTGTCGTATCGAACTCACTCACGGGAGAGGCCCTTCTTGAAGTCTGACGGAGAACTCATGGACATACTCAATGCCTACGACCTGACCGGGTCGTACCGGGCTGCCGCGCAGTTATGCGGCTGCTCCCACCACACGGTGAAGCGGGCGGTCGCCGATCGTGCCGCCGGGCTGGCGCCGGCGGTGCGCCGCGCCCGGTTGATCGACGATTTCCTGCCTCATATCGAGGGGTGGGTGCAGGACACGAACGGAAAGATCCGCGCCGACAAGGCGCACGAAAAGCTTGTCGCACTGGGCTATAGCGGCACTGAACGTACCACGCGGCGTGCCGTGGCGGAAGTGAAAGCCCAATGGCGCCTGGGTAATACGCGGGTACACCGGCCGTGGATCACCGAGCCCGGGTTGTGGCTGCAGTACGACTTCGGTGATGGACCGGTTGTTGATGGCCGCAAGGTCGTGTTGTTGGTGGCGTGGCTGGCATGGTGCCGGTATCGGGTGGTCATCGCGTTGCGTGATCGGACCGCGCCGAGTGTGTTCGCCGGTTTGGACCGGGTGTTCCGCATCATCGGTGGCGCACCGACGTATGTGTTGACCGACAACGAGAAAACCGTCACCACCGGCCATATCGCCGGGGTGCCGGTCCGTAACCGTGATGCGGTGTCGTTCAGCCGCTTCTATGGCACCACGGTGCTCACCTGCGAGCCGGCCGATCCGGCGACCAAGGGCGGGGTGGAGAACGCGGTGAAA
Organism: Gordonia sp. NPDC003422; assembly: GCF_053588675.1. NCBI lineage: Bacteria > Bacillati > Actinomycetota > Actinomycetes > Mycobacteriales > Gordoniaceae > Gordonia > Gordonia sp. NPDC003422. The sequence continues at coordinate 1,779 of NZ_JBSFQL010000064.1, read as the reverse complement.
CTGGCCAAAGCCGATATCGTGCCCACCGACACGAATCTGCTCGACGCCTACGAGTCGTTCGCCGACGTGGTCGCGGCGTGTGAGCAGTTCATGATCGAGGTCAACGACCGTGAGCACCGCACCACCGGTCGGCGGCCGGTCGAGATGCTCGCCGCCGAACGTCCCCGGTTGCATCCGATCCCGGACATGCCACACACCGCCGGGTTGGGGGTGACTCGTCAGGTGCCCAAGAACACACCAATGATCGCCTTCGAGCATTGCCAATACTCCGTTCCGGCAACGCTGTTGGGACAATCGGTGTGGGTGCGGCATCATCCGGGCACCGATGAGGTGATCGTGTGCGCCCTCGATGGCGGCGGACCGGTCGAAGTGGCCCGCCATGCTCGTGCCACCCGCGGCACCCCGGCGATCGACGACACGCATTTCCCCGGCCACCAACCGAAAACGCCGGGGGACTACCGCATTCGGGCACGCAACGCCGAGGAGGAGGCACGT
>NZ_JBSFQL010000064.1:0-1191 GCF_053588675.1 Gordonia sp. NPDC003422 | reverse complement strand
ACGTTTCTGGCGATCGGCGCCGGTGCCGGGTTGTGGCTGAAAGAAGCTGCCGCCGTCGGTACCGAACGGATGCGGGAGAAGATGCGTCACGCCACCTCACTGGCAGCACTGCATGGCGCCCCCGATGTGGACTGGGCACTCGGGAATGCCGCAGTGCACGGCCGGTTCGCCACCGGTGACCTCGACTCCATCCTCGCGGCCAAGGGCCTGGACCAGACGCGGCATCATGCATCGGAAACCACTTCCCTGGCACAGGGCACAAAGAGCTGGAACATGTTGGGCACCAACACCATCAACCATGGCAACCTCACCGACGAGGAGGAACGATGACCGCACCCCAGACTTGCACCCCGCTCAACCCCGAGGTGGAAGCATTGATGAAACAACTGCGGCTGCCCCACGCCCGTGCCATCGCCGCCGACGTGCTCGCGACCGCCCGCTCTCAACGGTGGGACCCCGCTGATGCCCTCACAGCGCTACTCACCGAAGAACTCGCCGGCCGTGCCCGCTCCATGCTCGCTTCGCGGCGCAAATCGGCGAACTTCCCCACCGGCAAGACCTTTGACGTGTGGGACGAAACCGCCTCGTCGATCCCGGTGCCCACCCAGCATGCCCTGCAAACCCTCGAATGGGTGCAGCGACGGGAGAACCTCGTCGTGTGCGGGCCCGCCGGCACCGGTAAGACGTTCTTTCTCGAAGCACTCGGGCAGAAAGTGATCGAGGCCGGTATGCCCGTGGCGTGGTTCAGCCTCGAGCAACTCGGCACCCTCGTGCGCGCTCACCGCGCCGATGACACCCTGGGCAAAGCGATCGCCAAGATCGTGCGCGCCGAACTCGTCGTCATCGACGACGTAGGGCTCTTACCGGTGGGTGCTGATGCTGCCGAGGGCCTCTACCGGGTCGTAGAAGCCGCCTACGAACGCAAATCCGTGGCGGTGTCCTCCAACCTGCACCCATCCGGCTTCGACGAACTCATGCCCAAAACCCTGGCCACCGCGACCGTGGACCGGCTGCTGCACCACGCCCACCTATGCCAGACCAGCGGCGACTCCGTGCGCCTGGCCCAAGCACTCGCCGGAAAGGGGGTCACCGCGCTGAACTGACATCCCCCGGTGGTGGACCAGTGGGCAGATTCATGTCCGCCACCGGGCACACCTTCGTGACCGTCTACGGGCAGTTTTCACGTCCGCC
>NZ_JBSFQL010000063.1:0-2803 GCF_053588675.1 Gordonia sp. NPDC003422 | reverse complement strand
AAACCATTACCCGACAAAGCTGAAACCTCCCCGAAGACATTCCCCACCGCCAAACATGCTGGCAGACAACAAGCACAACGGCAGAAAGACGTTCATACCGGCAAACTTGATCCATCCCAGGCTATCCACACCCGCCGATGAACACAACAGCTCCACGCCACCACTTCGCGCCCTTCCGATAGTCGGTATCGTGGAATGTCTATGACCCGCGCCGACATCCGTGAGCAACCGATCGCCTGGCCGAGCTGCACGCTCGGCGGCTGGAGCGCGGCCTGGATCGCCGGCCACTGCTCGCCCGACGAGGTGATCAGTGCGCTCACCTCGACCGCCGGCACGCACGTCGTCGACGACCACACCGGCACCCTCGCCACGGGCGCCAGCGGCGTCCTCGACCTTCTGGCGATGCTCCGCGAGGTGGATGCGCTGGTGGTCCGGCTGCCCGACGCGGGCGACCCCGCGGGACTTCCGCCGGATCCGGCGACGACGGCTGCCTTCGCCGCCGGCGAGGTGCTTCTGGTCCGGGACGAAGCGACGCGCTCATCTGCGGCGGGACCTCTTGCCTTGATTCCGTCGGTCACCGGCGCTCGGCTGTCAGGACCACTCCACATCGACGATGCGGTGTGCCGGTGGGCAATTCACCGATACGAGCGTCCGCTGGATCTCGGCGCGTTGACGAGCGGCGGTCCGTCCGCGGGCGATCTCGAACACGAACTGCGGCAAGCGGTCCGGGATGCGACGGACTTGTTCAGCAATCTCGGCGGCGGGGCCAGGGCGGAACGCATCGGTGACCTTCGCGCGCAACTCATGGCACTGACCGCCCGCCATCATGTGCCGTTGCCGCCGTATGCGGACGCCCGCGCCACGCGGATCGTCGAAACCGCGGCCCGCGTCGAGGCGATCGTCGATCTTGCTGTCGCACAACGGGTCCCGAGTGGCGACAGCGCAGGCCACCTCGATCAGGTGGACTCCGGGCTGCGACGCCTGCTGACCCTCACCCGTACTGCCCGGGCCGCAGCAGTCAACGCGACGATCGCCGAATTGATGCGACCGCCGAGCTGATTGCCCAGACCTGCCGGCCTATTCGGCCAGCTTGGCCACCGCCTGCGCCCAGAGGAAGAACTTGTTGGTGCCGAGATCCTTCACCGTCTTGATGTTGAAGGCGGCCGCGAGGTGCTCGGCATCCGAGTCGCTCACGCCCTGAAGCGACGCGACCGGCGCGTTGGCCAGTTCGTCGATCGGCTTGTCCTCGTATGCCTTGTCGAACTTGTCGGCGAGTGCCATCGTGTGAATCTCCTGTACCTCGGTGTACTTGGGTCACGAAACTGTCATCCGCCGCACAGCGGATGCCCCGACGTGCCCCAGCATGGCACCGGATTCCATCATGCGCCAGGACTTCGCTCAGACCGCCTCGAAGCCCACCACCCGCCAGCTGCGGCGGCGATCGTGGAAGCGGGAAGAGCGCGGCCTCGTCGCAGAAACCGCACTTGTCGCCACAAACCTCAGATGTGGCCACAAACCGCTGGTACGCCTCGGGTTTCTGACCAGACACGCGGTTTCTGACATCGTGCTCGCCGTCGCCATCGCGGCCACCGTCACAGAAACCTCACTCGTAGTCAATGATCCGTCCCGGTGTTTCCGGAGGGTTCGTCTCAAGGGAGAATGAAACCTATGGCAGCGGCAGGATCGAAGCGGTACTCGGCTGAGCTGAAGCGCGACGCGGTGGACATGGTCAGGCAGTTGGTGGCCCAGGGTTCCACGGAGTGGGCGGCGATGGGGAAGACCGCGGAGTTGTTGGGTGTGGGCTCGGCGGAGACGGTCCGCTGTTGGGTTCGTAAGACGCCGGCGACTGCGGCGGGCGGCGTTGCGGAAGCCGAGAACGAGGAGATTCGGCGGCTCAAGCAGGAAGTGGCGGAACTTAAGCGAGCGAACGGAATCCTGAAGGCGGCGTCGGCTTTCTTCGCGGCCGAGATCGACCGGCCACACCGCTGATTGTGGAGTTCATCCGCACTCACCAGGGTCACCGGGTGGGTGCGGATGGTCTTATCTGGGGCGTCGATTCGATGTGTGCCGTGCTCGGTGAGCATGGTATCCGCATCGCCCCATCCACGTACTACGAACATATCAACCGCGGGCCCAGTGCCCGTATGCTCGCTGATGCGCACGTCATTGATGCGATATTCACCCTTCGTCGGGAACGTCCGTTGATGCGTGTGTTGGGTTCGCGGAAGACATGGATAGTGTTGCGCAGCAATGGTATTGATGTCGCTCGCTGTACCGTTGAACGAGTGATGCGCGAGATGGGATGGCGTGGCGCGAGCAAGAAGAAACGGGTGCGTACGACCATCCCAGAGCCGAGCGCTGAGCGGCCGGCAGACCTGGTCGATCGACAGTTCTATGCTTCGGCGCCGAATCGTTTGTGGGTGGCAGATTTTACGTACTGTCGTACCGCCTCCGGGTGGGCGTATACAGCGTTCGTCATCGATGTCTTCGCCCGCAAGATCGTCGGATGGAAAGTGGCCTCGGAAATGACGGTGAACCTTGTGACTGACGCCATCAACAACGCGATCGACAATCGAAAGCGTTGTGGTGTAGTCGATTTGACCAAGATCGTGCATCATTCCGATGCGGGATCACAGTACACGGCGATTGTGTTCGGGCAGCGACTGGCCGAGGAGGGAATCGCGGCTTCTATTGGCAGTGTCGGGGATTGCCTGTTGACCGGCTAATCCGGAGCCCGGGGCTACGGTGAAACAGACACGCCGACAACGGAAGATACTTGACCGGGGTTGACGGTGGCGTTACA
>NZ_JBSFQL010000062.1:0-3227 GCF_053588675.1 Gordonia sp. NPDC003422 | reverse complement strand
TGGGCAGATTCATGTCCGCCACCGGGCACACCTTCGTGACCGTCTACGGGCAGTTTTCACGTCCGCCTGTGGGCACTTCCCGATGTCCCTTGACAAATGTGGACGCGGCGGACCCGGATCGATGCCCGGTTAGTGCTGAGAGTCTTTTGCCCCAAGGAAATCTCAGCGATGCGGCCGGGCATGATCTTGGAGGAGATCGATGGGGTCAGCTGGCCTCCTACTCCGATCGAGGCGCCGGGCTGGCCGCTGATAGTGACGTTGGCTTGCGGACCGAAGGACGATCCGAGACCGAAGGTTGCCCCATCGGACACATCTATCTGGCATCCGACGAGCAGGAACTGTTCCAGCACACCGGTATTCACGGGCTGCGAAGGGAGTCGATTGGAGCTGGCCGGTGTGATCAGCACTCCTACGCGTGAGGACACCCAGCCCTCGCGGGAGGCGAAACTGTTCGCGATGTTGCTCATCGGGTTCACGGTGAGTTCCGATGCCCGCAGCTCGATCTTCCATCCGTCGTCGGTGACGAGTTTGTCGTACTTGCTGGCCAACGCTGTTGGCGCGGCCGAGGCCGACATCGGATGCATACTGACCGCTACCGCCACGACTGCCACCACCAGCCCAGCCATTGCCCAGACGCGTTTCAACTGATCCCCCGATCCCAGCACACCAAAAACACCGCATGCGCTATATGCAATTGGATGTTCACTTCCGTGATGCTGAGAAAGTACTGGGATTCTTGTCCGAGCGCAACCCTGCCGGCCTCCGATCGTGGCTGTGGCGCAGCGCGATAACACTAATCCGAGGCTCCCGCCGCACCAGCGTGCATGCGAATCTCTTGCGTACTCAACCGTCATCGCCGCCGCGTGGAGGATCGAACTCCCACAACTCGCGGTCCCACGTGAGTAGCGAGACGATCTGGGGAAGTAGCCAATCGGGAGGATCAGGCACATTCGTCTCATCAACCCGACTCTGCCTGCGATCGTCCCGCGACCCACCGGGCGACCATTCGCGCGCTGTCACACTCCCACCCGATGGGCGCCCAATAGGTGACACCGCCCTAATGAAGCGTTACCTATTGCGTCGCGACGACCCACACACCCAATTGGAAACAAGAGTAAACACCGCGAACCAACCCCAGATAAGGACTGCAGACATCGATGGCATGATCGGTAACGACCGCCCCTACCTGAGTGACGGCATCGGATATCAGGTGACATACGCAGCCGTCAACAACTACCTGGACACCACCAGCGACATCACCGCGATCGATCTGGCCACGGGGACAGCAACGTTGGTGGCCGATGATGTCCCTGGCGGCTTGGCCACCCAGTACGGAGAGCCACCTGTCGTCACCGCATCCGACGGCACCACCTACTGGGCGTTCAACAACGTGGATGGTGACGCAGCGGGCACGCCCCTCACAGCCGACACCACGCTGGTGATCGTCGATCGTGATGGCAGCGCCGAGGTCCACACACTTCGTGGCCTCTCCTACCAGGACGGTGGACGAGTACGATTCACCACGAGTGGCGTTCCGTTCCTGGTCACGCGAGACTACTCCCCTCAATCGCAGTCGCTCAGCGGGGTCAACGTGATCTCCCTCGAAAACGGCGTCCCGACAACCACTTCCCTGGCTGCCAGCAACCCCTTCGTCATGGGGGTCACCGACGATGGGACGGTGATCCTGTTCGACTATGACTCGGAGACCGGGGTCAACACCGCAAACTTCGTCCGGACCGATGGAACGATCACTACCGCCGTTCTTCCGAACCGCACCGACGTCTCCAACTACCACGGGTACATCCTGGCGCCGGACGGCACGGTCTATCTGGTTTTCTCGACGTTGAACAGCCCCGACACCACCATCAACGTCATCACGCCGACGGGCGGGCAGCAGGATCTGACGGTGCCCGGAACATACACGGCGGGAGCCTATTCCGTGTCTTCGGTCGACTCCATCTACCTCACGACAGCCCAGGACAACGGCGACGGCACGTTCACACCGGTCATCACCGAGATCTCGGCCCTGTCCACCAACACACCACCGGTGCCCGTCGAGGGATACGCACCCACAGTCGACGCCGCAGATCCTGAGAGCGGCTCGGTCAGCGGCAATTTCAGCGGTTTCGCAGTGTCGACCGACGGCGACGCCCTCACCTACCAGATCACCGGCGCCACAATGATCGCACCTGGCGTGTACACGACCCGAGGTGGCGGCACGCTGCTCGCCGACCCCGAAACCGGTGAGTTCACCTACATTCCGTCACTATTGGCTCGCACAGATCCGTCGACCACATCCGACGTGTTCTACGTGAAAGCCGATGACGGTCACGGCGGATTCGCTGCCGCCGCGGTCGTCGTACCGATCGAGCCGCTGCCGCAGGGCACCTCTGTCGGATCGATCAATTCTCCAGAACTCGACGCCATGACCGATCCGACACTGACCACCGACGATCCGGACGTCACGTTCAATCCGTACACGCATGAGTACGCGTACACACCGACGTGGGAAACACGTCACGCCGCAGCAGTTCCCGGTGCCGTGCAGTCTCACACGTTCACGGTGACTGCCACCGACTCGGTGACGGGCGAAACCTTCGAGATCGAGGTGACCGCACCGATCACACCTGCGAACAACGCACCCAGCATCACCGTGGGAGCACCCGAAGCTCCAGCGTCTGACACCGGCGCTGTCAGTGGCGATCTCGACTTCACCGATCTCGACGGCGACGAGATGACCTTCCTCATCTACTCTCCCGACACCGGCCAGTACGTCGAAGGCACAACGCTCGTCGGCGATCACGGCACCTTGGTTCTCGACCCGCAGACCGGTCGCTACACGTACACCCCGACCGTCGACGCACGGTACGCGGCATCGTCTGAACCGCTGTCAGAGCGGCTTCTCGTGGGTGTGAATGATGGACATGGCTCAGGCACCAGCACCGAGCTGATCCTCCCCATCGATCCGATCGCGACGACGGAACGCGTTGCACTGCAACCCACGCAATCGGACGAGATCCACTACTTCACGACTGAGAATGGGACCATGTACCGGGTCGAATCCGGGTGGGATGGCCAGTACTTCACACAGATCACTGTCGTCGACCTCGATGGCGCGGTCGACACCGTAGATCTAGTGTCACGTTTCATTAATTCCTATTGGGTTGGGCTTTTGCCAGGATTTCGTCGGCGGTCTTTGTCCATACGAAGGGATGTTTGCGGTCGTT
>NZ_JBSFQL010000061.1:0-3418 GCF_053588675.1 Gordonia sp. NPDC003422 | reverse complement strand
TGCCTGTTGACCGGCTAATCCGGAGCCCGGGGCTACGGTGAAACAGACACGCCGACAACGGAAGATACTTGACCGGGGTTGACGGTGGCGTTACACCTGTCTCATGACGGATCGGCAGTTGCTGCATCTGGAATCTGGCACTGAGGTTGCCTGGCAGTTGGCCGGTGACCATGCCGGAAGGTACGTGGTGGTCAATGATTACCTCGGCTATCTGGCCGACCGAAACTACTCGGCGCGCACGTTACGGGCCTACGGCTACGACCTGCTGGCGTTCTGCCGGTGGCTCGACGAGTCCGATATCACGTTGGAATCAGTAACCACGACAACGCTTCTCGACTTCATGCGGTTCTGCCGAGAGACGTCGATTCCGGGTCGTCCAGCAAATGTGTTGTCGATGACCGGGCAACGGCTCGATCGGTACTCACCGACCACGATCAATCATCGACTCGCGGCGCTGACGGGCTTGTTCACCTATCGCAGCATCACCGATCCTGACCTGGTCAATCCGGTCCCGAGTGGGCGTGAAGCACGCCGCGTCACCGCCGAAGAACGCAACGCCCTGCTCGGCCATCTGGTCAAGCCGAAGAGGCGGTCAGCGTTGCGGCTGCGCGAACCGCGTCGGCTACCCCGGGCACTGGATCGTCGTGAGACCGCAGATCTGGTGGCGAGCCTGCACACCTGGCGGGACCGGTCGTTGGCCGGGTTGATGTTGTTGTCGGGGTTACGCTCGTGCGAGTTGCTCACCCTGGAGGTGACCGATGTCGATATCGGCGCCCGCTGGGTACGGGTACTCGGCAAGGGCGGCAAGGAACGCCGGGTGCCGCTCGATGTCGAGGTGGCCGGCCTGATTCACACCTACGTCCTGACCGAGCGGCCCGAATCATCCAATACCCGTCTGTTTCTGGTGGCGAAGGGACCGCACCGGGGTCAGCCGTTGACCGCGGCTGGACTACGCACGATCTTCCGCTACCACCGCCTCAAATCCGGAGTGGCCGCCGGCCACCCACACGCACTGCGTCATACCTTCGGCACCGCGATGGCCGAAGCCGGAGTCGATCTGGCGGTGATGCAAGCGCTGCTCGGCCACGCTCACGTCGATACCACAGCCCGCTATATCCATTTGACCCCAACACATGTCAAGGCAGAGTTCGATGCAGCACGCACACGACTTCGCACCCAGACCTGAGACACCGGCAGAGGTCCAGACTGCCTACCTCGCCCATCTGCGGCGGCGTGGCCGCGGCAACCCGGCCTACACCCAAGCGGCACGCTCCTTCCTCAAGCGCTGGCCCACGGTCGCCGACTGGGCCGAGGAACCTCTCGAGAAACGCCTGGCCGCAAACTGCTCCACCCGCCCGTTCATCACGTTCTTGATGGTCAGCGGGCGCCTGGCACCCGGATACGATTATCTGGTGTACCGCAAACTCAGCAGTATCTGGCTGGAACTCGCGGTCAGTCCACTCAACGCTGACCTTCAGAGATTTGTCAGTGCGGCAAAGGAATTGGGATTCACCGACCGAGTCGCATCGGCGATCGCCTCACAAATCATCGCGCGGTTGCTCATCCAGACCCAGCGCCCGTTGACCGACCTGTACGAGGACGACCTCGCCGACCTCCTGCACGCTTGCACACTGCGCGAAGAACACACCGGACGCGGCGCGAAACACTACCGCAGCACCCTGCACAGTGCCCGCCAGATCCTGTTCCATCTCGGCATCCTCGACTCCGAAGCACCACCGGCGACGACCGCACACAGCCTCGAGGATCGGATGGCCGAGGTGCCCACAGCACTGCGCCCGGCGTTCGTGGGCTACCTCAACCGCAAGTACGCCACCTGCGCGCCGAAGACCGTCAGCAGCATCGCGACCCGACTCGCGCACTTCGGCCGATTCCTGGCCGTCACCGACCCCGATCTGACCTCGCTGGCCCACCTCGATCGTCGACGCCATATCGAGCCGTATCTGGCGTCGTTGCCCACCACCCTCAACAGTGTCACCGGTGCACCCATCACCGTGGCCGACCGCATCCGACGCGTGCACGCGGTCGGCCATTTCCTGGCCGAGATCACCGAGTGGGGATGGGATGACGCGCCAGCGCGCAAGCTGATCTTCCGCAGCGACCTGCCTCGCCCGCAACGGTTTCTGCCACGCTATCTACCCGTAGATGCCGATCGCAAGCTTGCTGCAGCGCTGGCGGATTCGCCGTATCGTCTGGCCGCAGACGCCCTGCTGTTGGCGCGGGCGTGTGGGTTGCGGATCGGGGAACTGCTCGACCTCGAACTCGACTGCATCCACGAGATCCCGGGGCAAGGGTCGTGGCTGAAAGTGCCACTGGGCAAACTCGACTCCGAACGCATGGTACCCATCGACGACGAAGTCCTCACCCTCGTCGACCGCATCACCGCCACCCGCACTCACGGCCGGCCACTACGTCACCCCCGCACCGGAGCACCCGCCGACTTCTTGTTCACCCACCACGGAAAACGACTCTCCCAGAACGCACTACGCGCTGAGCTCAACCGGGCGGCAGCGACCGCCGGGCTCGACCACATCACCCCACATCAACTGCGCCACACCTATGCCACCGCCCTGATCAACGCCGGGGTTTCCCTACAAGCGCTCATGGCGCTGCTCGGACACGTCTCCACCCAGATGAGCCTGCGCTACGCGCACCTGTTCGACTCCACCGTCCGCACCGAATACGAACGAGCCCTCGACCTCGCCAAAAGCCAGATCGGCCCGCTCGCCGCCGACCGACCGCAACTACCGATCACCGACATCACCGGATCCGACTGGAAGCAGGCCCCGGCCATCAAATCGCGGCTGGCCGGCGGCTACTGCCTGCGGGCACCCGCCCAGGGAACCTGCCCGTATGCCAACATCTGTGAACATTGTCCCAGCTTCCACACCGACGCAACCCATCTCGGAGTCCTTGCCGCGCAACGCGTTGATGCGCAACAGCTCGCCGAGGATGCCCAGTCCCGCGGCTGGGTCGACGAGGCCCGCCGCCACCAACAACTCGTCGCCCGCCTCGACATCCTCATCGCCGAGGCCGGCACCGAGACCGCATGAGCAGCAAAGCGCTGGCCGAGGTTGAACGAACCTGCGCCGAACTCGCCGCCACAGGCCAACCCATCACCTTCACCGCAGTCGCTGCCCGCACCAAGATCGGTCGCGCGACCCTCTACCGCAACACCGAAATGCGCGCCGTCATCGACGAACACCGCACCCGACAGACCGACGCCCGCACACTCACCGGCCTCGCCACCGAAGTTGCGCACCTGCGAACGATCGTCGAGAGCCTCGCCGGCACCGTCGCCCAGCACGACGAACAACTCCGACGGCAACGCCGCAAACCAGATCGACAATGAACCATCGGCCGATCGTTGCCGCAGGCTCGACCACGATTAGCCGGTCAA
>NZ_JBSFQL010000060.1:0-3960 GCF_053588675.1 Gordonia sp. NPDC003422 | reverse complement strand
TCAACGAGTGGGCCGTCACCGAAGTCGTACTGCAACCACAGCCCGGGTTCGGTGATCCACGGCCGGTGGACTCGTGTGTTCCCCAGTCGCCATTGACGGCGCTCAGGAAAATTCCCCAGTGATGCTCATCTAAATTCCCCACCCTGATCCGTCCCGGGGTTTCCGGAGGGCTCCTCTCAAGGGAGGATGAAACCTATGGCAGCAGGATCGAAGCGGTACTCGGCTGAGTTAAAGCGAGACGCCGTGGACATGGTGGCCCAGTTGGTGGCGCAAGGGTCGGCGGAGTGGCCGGCGATGCGCAAGACCGCGGATCTGCTGGGGGTGACCTCGGCGGAGACTGTTCGTCAGTGGGTTCGTAAGGCCCCGGCCGCTGATGCTGAGGGCGCGACCGCGAAGGCCGACAACGAGGAGATCCGCAGGCTCAAACAGGAGGTCGCCGAGCTCAAACGGGCCAACGGGATTCTGAAGGCGGCGTCGGCTTTCTTCGCGGCCGAGATCGACCGGCCACACCGGTAATTGTGGACTTCATCCGCACCCATCAGGGACACCGGGTGGGTGCTGCGGATGGTCTTATCTGGGGAGTCGATTCGATGTGCGCCGTGCTGTCTGAGCACGGCTGGCGCATCGCCCCGTCCACATACTACGACCACATCAACCGCGGGCCAAGCGTGCGTATGCGCGCTGACGCGCAGGTCATCGATGCGATCTTCATGCTCCGCAAGAACAAACCCCTGACCCGCGTTCTGGGCTCACGAAAGACGTGGATAATGCTGCGCGGCAACGGATTAGATGTTGCTCGGTGCACGGTTGAGCGGGTCATGCGGGAGATGGGATGGCACGGCGCGATCAAGAAGAAGCGGGTGCGCACGACCATTCCTGACACGGCGGCCAAGCGACCGACGGATCTGGTCGACCGGCAGTTCTATGCCGCGGCACCTAACCGCCTGTGGGTGGCCGATTTCACGTACTGCCGCACCGAATCCGGTTGGGCCTACGCTGCATTCGTGACTGACGTGTTCGCCCGCAAGATCGTCGGTTGGAAGGTGGCTACGGAGATGACGGTGAACTTGGTGACCGATGCGATTAACAATGCGATAGACAGCAGAACGCGTTGCGGGGTAGTCGATTTGAGCAAACTGGTCCATCACAGCGACGCCGGATCGCAGTACACTGCCATCGTGTTCGGGCAACGATTGGCCGAGGACGGGATCGCGGCCTCTATCGGCAGCGTCGGGGACAGTTTCGACAATGCCCTGGCCGAATCGGTGAACTCGGACTACAAGAACGAACTGGTCGACAACCAGCCCCTGTTCCATGGAGCTACCGAGCTGTCCCTGGGCACCGCCGAATGGGTGGCGTTCTACAACAGAGAACGGCCACACAGCTACTGCCACGACCTCACCCCCGACCGGGCAGAGCAACTCCACTACGATCGCATGCGCACCCTCAATCCGGAGGAAGCACTCACAACATGAGCTCTCCGGAAATGCCGGGAGGGATCATCCCGCGTGGCACCGCCAGTTAAGGCGGGCCTCCCGTGACGCTGATGGTCTCTGACCACTCACCAGCACACGGGAGGCCCGCTTTTCATGTTGACACGGGAGGACGATGTGGAAGTACACGCATTGCACAAACGGGGGTGGTCGATCTCGGCGATCGCCCGCCATACCGGACGAGACAGGAAGACGATTCGGGCCTACTTGAAGGGGGATCGTGTTCCGGGACAACGCAAGAAGCCAGAGGTCGATCCGTTCGAGCCATATCTGGCCTATGTGACGGCGCGGTTGATCGAGGATCCACATCTGTGGGCGCGCACGCTATGCGACGAACTCGAGGACCTCGGGTTCGATCAGTCGTATCAGACCTTGACCCGCCAGATCCGCCTGCGCGGACTGCGCCCGAAGTGTCAGGCGTGCGCCCAGGTGACCGAACGGGCGAATGCGGTGATCGAGCATCCGCCGGGTGAGGAAACCCAGTGGGATTGGGTGGAGTTACCCAATGCTCCAGCCGAATGGGGTTGGGGTCCAACAGCATTCCTACTAGTCGGCACCTTATCGCATTCGGGTCGGTGGCGCGGTTATCTGGCTCCGGATATGACCCGCCCGCACGTGATCGCCGGCATCGACCGAATCACCCGAAGACTCGGCGGCGTGACGAAGTCGTGGCGGTTCGACCGGATGGCCACGGTGTGTCACCCGGCCAGCGGCAGGTTGACGACCGAGTTCGCCGGGGTCGCCAAGCATTACGGCGTGTCGGTCGATGTCTGCCCACCCCGACGCGGCAACCGCAAAGGGATCGTGGAGAAGTCCAATCACACTGCCGCGCAACGCTGGTGGCGCACCGTGCCGGACGAGATCACCCCCGAACAGGCCCAAACGAGTTGCGACACGTTCTGCCGCACCCGCTCGGATGTGCGGATGCGCCGCACCAAAGATGGCCGGTCGAACGTGGCCACCGTGGCCAAACGCGAGCCCCTGAGCGCCCCGCCAGCGGCCCCGTACCCGGCCACGGTCACCGAGGTGCGCAAAGTGTCGCGTCAGGCGCTGGTGGCGTGGCGAGGCAACCAGTACTCGGTGCCGCCGGAACTGGCGATGAGCGAGGTCACCGTGGCCGAGCGTCTCGGCGGCGGCTATATCGACATCGCCACGGCCTCGGGCATCGTCATCGCGCGGCATCGCCTCGCCGCACCCGGGACCGGGGCTCAAGTGCGTGATCACGGGCATGTCGTGGCCCTGGACACCCTGGCCCAGGCCAGCGCGTCCTCGAGTCGCCGACCGCATCGCCGCAAGGAACGCATCCCACCCGGCGACACCGCCCGCGAGGCTGCAGATGCGTTGCGCCACAACAGCACTGATTCATCCACGACCGACGCTGCCGCGTCGGTGATCGACATGAGCGTCTACGAACGCGCCGCACAGAACAGGACCCACCTGCCATGACCTCCACCAAGGAAACCGCACCGACTGCTACCGCGGCCGAGTCGAATACTGTTGAGCCACAGTCACAGTCAGCGATCTCGGTGTATCAGCAACTGCGTGGACATCTCGCGGCCCTCAAACTCGAGGCCGCCGCCGAAGCCCTGCCGCAAGTGCTGCAGACCGCTGGTGAGCAGGACTGGTCGATGACCCAGACCCTCGAACACCTGCTGGGTATCGAGGTCGACGCCACCGAAGCCCGCCGACTGGCCGGTCGACTACGGTTCGCGTGCCTGCCCACCCCGGCCACCCTCGAGGGTTTCGACTACGACGCCGCTCCCGGGGTGGACCGGGCGTTGATCCGCGAACTCGGCACCTGCGCCTACCTGGAATCGGCGACCAACGTGTTGCTCGTCGGCCCGCCCGGTACCGGCAAAACGCATCTGGCCGTCGGGTTGGCCCATGCCGCCGTGCACGCCGGATACCGCACCTACGTGACGACCGCCGCCGATCTGGCTGCGCGCTGCCACAAAGCGGCGATCGAGGGACGCTGGGCCACTTGCATGCGGTTCTTCGCCGGACCAACTCTTCTCGTGATTGATGAGCTGGGGTATCTTCCGTTGCCGGCCGAGGCCGCGTCAGCATTGTTTCAAGTTGTGGCACAACGATATTTGAAAACCAGTGTCGTGATCACCACCAACCGCTCGGTGGCCGAATGGGGCGAAGTCCTCGGCGACACCACCGTCGCCGCCGCCATGCTCGACCGGCTGCTGCACCGCTCGGTCGTCCTCAAACTCGACGGGGATTCCTACCGACTGCGTGACCACCACGCCCGCACCCAGAACCAGCGGGCAGCTACCGCACCAACCCGGCGGACGCTACAGTAGGAGCCGCCCGCATGGTGGGGAATTTCGGTGAGCACATCTGGGGAGAATTTTCGAGTCCCGTCACCATTGGGTTTTCACTTCCGCGACCGCACGGCGGGTGGTGCGTTGCGCGCCGGTGAAACCCAACGCGACGAGTTTCTCGTGTGCTTTATCGGCGC
>NZ_JBSFQL010000059.1:0-4067 GCF_053588675.1 Gordonia sp. NPDC003422 | reverse complement strand
CCCCACACTCTGACTGCGACCACCGACAAGCGTGAGACGTCAACGATGTCCCGACGACACGACGTCAAGCATGTCCCGAGCCCTTACACGTCACATCCGGGAACATCGCCACGACACCGGCCGGCGTTCGATCGCCCTTGTTCAGCCGGTCGGACGGTTCGACCATTCACAAGCCGCAGTTCACGTCGCGTAGCGGTCTCCTAGCAACCCGCCGCTTCAGCACTGCAACCTCGAACTATGACGCGCCGGCCGGGGAGCAGTGCTGGCCTGAGGATTCTGACAAGTTAGTGAGAACCCACAGGTGACAAGATCATGAGAAACCCCAGTTCGCGACTGACAAAGAGGATGAGATCCTACATGAACGCCTGCCTGCCCTGGCCGTCGCACAAAAAGTAGGGGAAGAAGTTTCTTCCGCGGGGTTCAAAGTCCTCCCCTGAAGTTTCGCAGGGAGGACACCAAGGGTAGGGGAGGAATCTTCTTCCCCTACATTTTGTGGCACCCGTGCCGCGATCTCGCTCAATGACCACGCCGACCATTGCGTGGCGCGACCGAGATCGCACACCTCCCCCGATCGGTGGACATCGACATCACCCGGTACATCCACCACCCGGCGGAATGTCACCGACCCCGCTGAGCGGCAAAGTCATTGGTGTCAGAAACAACCCGCCCAGCCCAACCAGGACCGGACGACAAACTCTTCAGGAGACACCATGACCATCTCGAAGAACGTCAAGACCCGCACCGCCGCCGCCATCGCTGGGCTCGGAATCGCCGGAGCACTCGCCGTCGGCGGCGCCGGACTCGCCAACGCCGGCACCCTGCCCGTCACCCACCCCGGCGAACCCACCGTCGCCATGACCCTGACCAATCACACCAACAAGACCGAATGGCTCGCCTCGGCCACCCCCGGCAGCGGCCACTGGGTCCAAGCACCCACACGCTCACTGGCACCCGGAGCATCCGAGACCATCGTCAGCGTCGCGCCGAACACCAGCTACGAGACCGTGTTCGTCAACTACCGGATCGGCGCCTTCGGCCCCACCGCCACCTACAACCTCGAAAACGTCCGCGGCAACGTCAACACCAACATGACCGGCACCTCCGGCGGCCACTACTTCATCAACGCACCCCACATCGCCACCGGCTACCCCAACGTCAACGTCAGCTACGACCTCTGGTGACCCTCGCCGTGAGATCCTGATCCGAATGGAGGCTCGATGAACACCTTGCCCGGTCAACGACGCACCCCCGGCGTCGTTGACCGGGCTGCTCGTCGTGAGCGGCTGTTGATCGCGGCATTGACCTCGACCATGGTGCTGCTGGTGCTCGACTCGAGCATCGTCGGCGTGATGCTCCCCAGCATGACCCGCGATCTCGATCTGTCGGGATCGCAAGGGGCGTGGCTGGTTTCGGTGTATCTGCTGACCCTGGCCGTGTTCCTGCCGCTCGGCGGGCGCCTGTCCGACGCGTATGGGCCGGTCAACCTCTTTCGCGCCGGCATGACGGGATTCATCCTGTCCTCGTTGGGAATTGCGCTGATTCCGCACTTCGCCGGTGTCGTGGGATGTCGGGCGATCGCCGGTATCTCCGCCGCGATGCTCATGCCGTCGACACTCAGCCTGCTCACCCAGGCCATTCGCGAAGATCGGCGGGCCGGTGCGATGGCCATCTATACCGGTGTCGGACAAGGGTTTGCGCTCATCGGACCCGCAGTGGGTGGCATCTGCGCGCAATTCCTCGGCTGGCAATGGGGTTTCCTGATCAACGTGCCGGTCGGCCTCGCCGGCATTGTCCTCATCGCGCTCGTGCGGCCAGAGAACACTCGACATCCGGTGCGCTCGTGGGATCTGCTGGGTGTGGTCCTCGTCGTCGGCGGGCTGTCCGCCATCATGACCGCGCTGCTGCAAGCGCCCGAGTGGGGATGGTCGTCGCCTATGTTCCTCACGGTGGTCGCAGTCGGTATTGCCCTGACAGTCGGATTCGTCGTCCACGCCCGACGCGCCGACGATCCGATCCTCGATATCGGATTGTTTGCCAATCGCCAGTTCGCCACCAACACGGCAGCACTCGCCGCGCTCGGGTTCGCCATGACGGTGGCGACCATCTACGGCGCCACGGCATTGCAGGACGCACTGCACTTGAGCCCCGCCGAGGCCGGTATCAGTCTGTTGCCGTTGGTCATTCCTCTGTTGATCACCACCCGAACCGTCGGTGCGCGATACGAGACGCTTGGTTTACGCCGTGTCGTCGTCGGCGGCAGCCTCACACTGGCAGCCGGGTTGTCCATCGGCGCAATCGGTTTCGGTCTGTCGTCGTTGATCGTGGTGTGCGCCGGCATGCTGCTTGCCGGCTCGGGGATCGGCGCGATCCTCAGCCCGTTGACCGCCGCGACGATCGCGACCGCTCCCGCCGACAAGCGCGGCCAGGCGTCCGGATTGATGACGACGTGCCGTCAGATGGGCGGCGTGATCGGGATCGCGGTGTTCTCGGCGGTGATCGTCGACGTCCACGGGACCACCGCCACCGCCATCGGTTTCGCGATCACCGCCGTGGTGATGGCGGCTGCGGCTGTAGCGGCATACCGTGGGCTCGCCGAAGACGGGGCGAGCGAAGCGCCGGGGTAGACAACTCGGGACGTTCGACGGTAGGCGGCAGCGACGCTCGCACCTAACGTAGGAGGTGCGAGCGTCGGAGGTGTGATATGCGCAGCGACACCCGAACGTGGTGGCAGCATCTGCGGTCGGGGCTACCCGCTCGGACCCTTCAATTCTTCGGAGTCGCATACCTATTGACCTGGGTGTTCTGGATTCCCATGCTCTTCGCGCCCGACAGCCTGCAATTCCTGCACTACGTGGGCACCCTCGGGCCGTTGGCCGCGGCGTTCGTGATGCGCTACCGCGACGGCGGACGCACGGCAGTTCGGGAGTTGGGTACGCAGATGGTGCGCTGGCGGGTACCCGCCCGGTGGGTGGTGTTCGCGATAGCGTTCCCGCTCGTCCTGTTCGGCGTCGGCGCAGTGGTGTCGGCGGCGCTCGGGTCCCCGGTCGAGTGGTCGGAGTTCCTCGGATCGAAGGAGTTCGCGAACGTCGGGCTGATGCTGATTCCGATCGAGATCATCTTCTTCGGATTCGGTGAGGAGACCGGCTGGCGTGGGTACGCCATCCCCTCGCTCGAGGCCGACGGCTGGTCGTCGTATGGCGCGACAACGATTTTCGCGTTCTTCTGGGCAGGCTGGCACTTGCCGCTCTTCTTCTACTCCTACGGTTTGCAGACGTTGGGGCTGTTGATGATTCCCGGCTGGATCATCAGCATCCTGTTGGGCGCGTACTTGACGACGTTCCTCTTCAACAGCGCACGCGCAAGCATCCTCGTAATCGCGGTCTTCCACGGGATGGTCGACATCGTCTCAATCTCGCGGGCCGCCACCGACACGACGTTGTTGGTGGTGAACGCCGGCCTTATCGCAGCGGCGGTGTTCGTCGTGATCCGCTACACGCCGTCACTACGCGCGGCGACGCACGACTGACGGATCATCATCGACGCGCGATGGTGCTCGGTCCCGATCCGATCTGCACCGGCGGCAGTGCACGGATCACTGCCATGAGCGGCCCGCAGTAGATGGCGGTCGACATGCAGACGAACCGGCCGGTCGTGTCGTAGTTCCACGCGTCGCCGTGGAATGACCAGGTCAGACCGTCCCTCGACGGCGACATCGGACACTGCGACTTCGCCTTGCCCTTGCACGGCCCTTCGATGTGCCAGGGGCCGACGGGGTAGGCGTCGGCCGATCCCGCCGCAACGAAGGCACACGAGACGACGGCACCCGCGAGCATCGCTGCGGCGACTCCGCGACGCAACCAGTTGGTCCTTGCGACGTTCGTGGTCGTCATCTGTCCGCCTCTCGGTCGTGAGGGCACCACAGTGTGACCCTTCCACTCACTATCGCGGACTTCGACGTCCGTCGTTACGAGTTCAGAAGGGTGGTGGGCCTGCGGCGCGGTCGCGTTCGTCGCGGTCGCGTCGGTTGCGGTTCCTTTCTGCCCGGCGTCGGGCGTGTTTGTCTGCCA
>NZ_JBSFQL010000058.1:0-4182 GCF_053588675.1 Gordonia sp. NPDC003422 | reverse complement strand
GGCGCCGGATACGATTCCACTGCACCCGCGCCCAGCGGGCCAGCATCCAGCAATTCCACTGCTGAACGGAATTGCCCGCTCAACTTCGAAGAGCCCCCATTGCCGGTGCTGTCGCAAATCCTCGACAACAACCTCACCAGCCTCGGGAATGTTGCGGGTCCGACGATCGACATCGTCGTGGGTGGCGCGGGGTACGTGATCACCCTGCCGATCACCGCAGTGCAGGCGATCCAAGCGCTGTTCGGTGGCGGCGGGATCGAGGAAGCGGCTCAGATTCTGATCGGGCCGCTGGTTTCGCTGGTTCAGGGGCCAGGGTCTGAACTCTTCGACGCCGTCGTCGCGGCGCTGACGCAGCCGTTCCAGAACTTCGTGAATGCGCTAGGCACCATCACTCTCGAGAATGTCGCGGCTCTCGCGCTGGGCGTCGTTTCTCCGCTTCTCGCGACCGTCGTGGCGACGGTGGAAGCCATTCAGAACTTCGTCGGTGCCGTCAATGACGACGACAGTGATTTCGGCGACGTGGTGCAGTCGCTGATCGACTTCATTCCCACCATCGTCGACGGGGCGCTCAACGGTGCGAATGTCGTTGACACGACGATCGATACCGGGCTTCCTTTGCTCCCGCCCATTGCCTTGACCTTGGCTGCAGGGGGCCTGCTGAGCCCCGCGGGAAACCTCGAGATCAGTGTCACGGGCTCAATCCTGCGTCCGGTGCTGAACATTGCGGCGACAACCTCGGGAACGATTGTGACCATCAACAACTACCTTAAGCAGGTCGCCGAAGCGATCACGCCGGTGAATACGGCCGCCAATCGACTGAGCTCGGAGAATGTGTCCACCTTCGCCGCGCCCGATTCGACCGACGCCGAAGCTGACAAGACCGATACCGAGAAGACCGCCCCGGTCGACGATGCTGCAGCCAACACCGTCGTGAACACGACGAACGTCGGGAACCCAGAAGGGCAACCGACCGGCGAGCCGGAGGGTGGTGCTGCCGCGAAACCCAAGGCACTGGAGATCCCCAAGCCGAAGTTGGGCAATGTCGGCAAGCCCAAGGGTGGTGACGCAGGGAAGTCGGAACGCGGACATGCCGGAAAGCCCAAGGACGGTGACACAGCAAAGCCGAATGGTAGTGACGCCGGCAAGCCCGAAGGCGGTAACGCGGAGGCCGGTGACGAGAGCGGCAACGCCGACGCCGGAAACCAGAGCGCCGACAACGGCGACAATGGTGGCGACGGCGACGACAGCTGATCCGACATTGATCCGTTTGAAGTTGAGTCCGGAATTCGGGCTCAACTTCAAACGGATCGCGCTTCTCGCTGTCAGACCGGAGCGACCGCCAGAAGGACCTTTCCGATCGCCTCGCCGCTGTCGAGTCGGGCGTGGGCGGCGTCGGCGTCGGCGAGTGGCACCACCGAGTCGATCACGGGCTGCACTCGTCCTGCGTCGATCAGTGGCCAGGTGGTTGCGAGCGTCTGACGCACCACCTCTGCTTTGCCGCCGACGCCGCCGACCGGGCGCGACCTCAACGTGGTGCCGTAGATCGAGAGGCGTTTGCCGAGCATCAGCCCTATCGGCAGTTCGGCTTTCACTCCGCCCTGCATGCCGATGATGACGAGACGCCCACCCGTTCGGAGGCAATCGATGTTGGGGCGCAGATACTTTGCGCCCATGATGTCGAGGATGACGTCGGCGCCACCGCTCTCGTTCACCAATTTGGTGAAGTTCTGCTGGGTGTAGTCGATGAGGATGTCGGCGCCGAGTGCGTCGCAGCGCGCGAGCTTGGCCTGACTGCGCGCGGTCACCGCGACCCGTGCGGCCAGCGCATGCGCCACCTGGATCGCGTGGGTGCCGATGCCGCTGGAACCACCATGGATCAGTACCAATTCACCCGGCTGTAGGTGTGCGGTGCCGAACAGATTCGACACCACCGTGCACGCCACCTCCGGCAAAGCGGCCGCCGAGGTGAGGTCGACGCCTTCCGGTACCGGCAGGAGTTGGGCAGCCGGGACCGCCACCTTCTCCGCATACCCGCCGCCGGCGAGCAGGGCGCACACTTCGTCGCCCTCCGACCAGCCGCTCACCTCTGATCCGACCGCCGAGATCCGCCCCGAAACCTCCAACCCGAGTGTGTCGGGAGCGCCGGGTGGCGGCGGATACAGTCCCTTGCGTTGGAGCAGGTCCGCACGGTTCACGCCGGCAGCGACGACGTCGACGATCACCTCGTCGTCGCCCACGACGGGATCGGGGATGGTCTGAAGTGACAGATTTCCGGACTCGACGACGATGGCCTTCACCCCGTCGATCGTGTCACACGCTGCTCAGCGATGGGTGCGACCGAGGCCTCGGGCCCCCTGCCGTAGTCTTGCTGCTCAGGGAAGCGTGGCAGAGCGGCCGAATGCACTCGCCTTGAAAGCGAGCGTGGGTAAAACCACCGGGGGTTCAAATCCCTCCGCTTCCGCTCACTGACCTCACTCCGAGGCGTCGTCCGACCGATCGTCGCTGTCACGTCGACGATCCGCGTGCAGCGACTTGACCCGACGCTCCTCGCGCAGCACCTCGACGTGTTTGGTGCGTTCGGCCTCGAGCCACTCGGGCATCTCGGCGAGTAGGGCGTTGATCTGTTCGGTCGTCAGGGCTTCGGTCACCTCGCCTCGGATCAAGCCGGAGTTCGAGATCCCGAGCTTGGCGGCCACCAGGTTCTTCGGGTGCGGACCGTTGGCGCGAAGGTCGCGCAGCCATTGCGGCGGGTCGGCTTGGAGGGCGGCCAGTTCCGCCCGCGTGATCGGCCCGGCGCGAAAATCTTCGGGTGTCGCCGGCAGGTAGACGTCCAGCTTCTTGGCGGCGGTGGCCGGCTTCATCGACTGCGAGCTCATCCTCGCAGCGTATCCCCGCGGTAGCCTCGACGCGTGAGCCCGCCCGCAGAAGCCGACCGCACGGATTTTCGGGTCGCCTTCGTGCCAGGCACGACGCCGGGGAAGTGGGTACGCATCTGGGGTGAACGCCACCCGGAGGTGCGACTGGAGTTGGTCGCCACCGAGGTTGCCGATACCGCTGCGGCGATCGGCAATGGAAACGTTGACATGGCGATCACTCGACTGCCTGATGCGGTGACCCACGCCGACCCCGGCGCGCACCACACCATCACGCTCTACGACGAGACGACGGTGGTCGTCATCCCGAAGGATCACCTGCTCAGCGCGGGCGAGGAACTTCAACCGGCAGATCTGGCCGACGAGAGCCTTCTGTGGCCGCTCGACGAGCCTCTCGTCGTCACCGATCGCCCTGGAACCGCGATCGAGCATCGACCCGACACGACCGCCAACGCGATCGAGCTCGTGGCCGCCGGCATCGGACTTCTTCTGGTTCCGCAGTCGCTCGCCCGACTGCACCATCGCCGCGACCTGGATTACCGGCCGGTCACCGATGTCGCGACGAGCAGCGTCGGCCTGCTGTGGCCGGACCCGACGTCGGAGCTGGCCGAGGAGTTCATCGGGATCGTCCGTGGCCGCAAACCCAACTCGTCGCGAGGCACGGCCGAACCGGCACCGAAACGGTCGGCCAAAGAGAAGGCAGCGGCCAAACGAGCCGCGAGGGAAGCGGCCGGCAAAACACCTGGGCCCGGAAGATCGAAGAGCCGTACCCGCCGGCCGCGCTAACTGGCCGCAGAATTCGGACGTCACCGCACGGCGGCGATGGTGGAGGCGGGAAGAGCGTGGTCGCCGAGCGTAAGGCATTCCGACCCACCGGGAAAGGCGTCCGAAACGGTCCTCCTCAGTGCCCGCCGAGGGCATATTGCCCTCGGCGACACCTCACGGCGACCGTTTTGGACGACACCTCCCGGGGCGAGCCGGTCCGACCACCCGAACGCACCGCGACCCCGATCGGATGTATGTACCCCTCAACCCGACCAAGTGCACTGTGTACGTGGCCAGGTTCCCAGGTACAGATCTCCGTAGGTGGCCGCGGCGGTCACCCAACTCTTCGGATCAGCGACCCACCCGCCGCCTGCGGCGGCGATCGTGGAGGCGGGAAGAGGGCCGTGGAGCGCGGCGCTGCGACGATGATCCACGAAAAGTAGGGGAAGAAACTCGTCCCCTGGCGGATTCAGGCGGTGGATGCAACAGGACCTGATTCGGATCCTGACGGTGGTGAGTTTAGTAGCTCGTCGAGTTTTTCGGC
>NZ_JBSFQL010000057.1:0-4744 GCF_053588675.1 Gordonia sp. NPDC003422 | reverse complement strand
AAACGCACTCGCCATGATCCTGCTCGCCTGCGGACCGGTCACCCTCGAACTCCCATACCACACCCACACCCACCCACATCCATGACAGAAGAGCCCATATTTCAAACCCGCCCACGACACCAGGCGCGGAGTGACTGTGGCCGTGGGCATCACCACTGCTGCCACGGGGATCAATGCGATCGCCGCCAGTAGTGGGCTGTATTCGAGGATGAGTTGCAGGTACTGCAACCCTACGAAGAAGAACCCGAAGATGGCCATGAACTGGGTCAGCACCACGATGGCGCCCGCTCGGAAGCCGGGGAGCCCGAACAGCTGCGGGTCCAGTAGCGGGTGGTGGGTGCGCATCCCTTGGACCGCGTAGACGACGAAGCCGAGAACGCAGACTCCAGCGCAGATGAGGACCGGGAGAGTCGTCCAGCCACGATCGTTGCCTTCGATGATCGCGAAGACCAGGGTGCCGATTGCGATAGATGTTGCCAGCGCACCGATTACATCGAACTTGTGGGGGTCGTGATCACGGGTGTTCGGCGCCAGGGCTGCGGCGGCGACTGCGGCCACCACGCCGACGGCGGCGCTCGTGACGAAGATCGATTGCCATCCCCAGCGTTCAAGCAGCGTTCCGGCGACGAGCATGCCGATGATCGCTCCTGCTGCGGCGAATCCCGACCAGATCGCCACTCCCTTGCTGCGCTGTTCGGGCGGGAAGGTGGCGGTGATCGTCGACAGGGTGCCGGGCATGATCATCGCTGCGCCAACACCCATCACCACCCGTGCTGCGATCAGCGAAATCGTGGAGTCCGCGCATGCGGCCGCCAAAGATGCGGCGGCGAATACGACCGCGCCGACAATGAGTACCGTGCGCCTTCCGATACGGTCGCCGACCGCACCGAGCGGCAGAACCAGCGCCGCCAACGCGACGGTGTACCCGTCGGCGATCCAGGTCAGGGCCGTGTTGTCCGCCTCGAGACTGATCGCCAGGTCGGGGAGCGCGAGATTGAGCGCTGACACCGAGGCCACGACAAGTATGAGCGCCAGGCACATCGCGAAGAGCACTCCACGGTGCCCCCACCGTCCGGACGGCAGATCGACACCGGCGGTGGACGATGGCTCAGACATTGGCCGTCGCGCATCGACGACCTCAGACGCCTGCGTTCGACTGCCGGCGAGCAGGTCGAGCGCGATGTCGACGAGCATGTCTTCTTGGCCACCCACCATCCCCCGGCGACCGGCTTCCACCAGCAAGCTGCGGGCATCGATGTCGTAGCGTTCGGCGATGGTCTCCGCGTGGCGCAGGAAGCTGGAGTACACGCCGGCATAGCCCAGGGTCAGCGTTTCGCGATCGACGCGCACGGGCCGGTCCTGCAACGGGCGGACGAGGTCGTCGGCGGCGTCCTCGAGCGCGTTGAGATCACAGCGGTGGTCGATACCGCTTCGCGTGGCGGCCGCCACGAACACCTCCAGCGGCGCATTGCCTGCACCGGCGCCCATTCCGGCCAGCGACGCGTCGACACGATTGGCGCCATGCTCGACCGCCACCAGCGAGTTGGCCACACCCAGTGAGAGATTGTGGTGCGCGTGGATGCCGATCTCGGTGTCGCCGTGCAGAACTCCACGCAAAGCGTCGCAGCGCTCAGCGATGTCACGCATGGTCATCGCACCTCCGGAATCGACGACATACACGCAGGTGGCGCCGTAGGACTCCATCAGGACGGCTTGGCGGGCCAGCTCCAGCGGGGTGGCCATATGACTCATCATCAGAAAGCCGACAGTGTCCATGCCGAGTTCGCGGGCAGCCGCGATGTGCTGGGCAGAGATGTCTGCTTCGGTGCAGTGTGTCGCGACCCGCACTGTTCGTGCGCCCGCGCGGTAGGCATCCTTCAGATTGCCTACGGTTCCGATCCCGGGTAGCAGTAGCGTCGCAACTGCGGCGCGTTCGACCGCCCCGGCGACGGCTTCGATCCATTCCAGGTCGGTGTGGGCACCGAAACCGTAGATGCAGCTCGAACCCGCAAGTCCGTCGCCGTGCGCGACCTCGATCGAATCGACACCGGCGGTGTCGAGCGCCGTCGCGATGGCAACCACTTGCTCGGTCGTGTACTGGTGTCGGATCGCGTGCATGCCGTCTCGCAGGGTGACGTCGCTGACGTAAATCGCGGTCATGAGGTGACTCCGGTGGACTGGGTGGCGTAAGCGGCTATGCGTTCGGCGGTGGCTTTGGCGGCCGAGGTCATGATGTCGAGGTTGCCGGCGTACGCGGGCAAGTAGTGTGTTGCGCCGGTCACCTCGAGCATCGTGGTGACTCGTGTGCCGCTGAACTTGCCGGTCTCGGGAATGTAGAGCGGGGTATCGGCGGTGAACGTCTCGAATTGCACGCGTTGCTTGAGCCGGTAGCCGGGGACGTAAGAATTGACCCGTTCGACCATCTCGATGATCGACGCTTCGATCGCCGAATGGTCGGTGTCCCCGTCGACGAGGCAATACACGGTGTCGCGCATGAGGATCGGCGGGTCGGCCGGGTTGAGAATCATCACAGCTTTTCCGCGTTGCGCGCCCCCGACCTCGCGCAGCGCGGTGGCGGTCGTCTCGGTGAATTCGTCGATGTTGGCGCGAGTTCCCGGGCCCGCTGATCTGGAGGAGATCGAGGAGATGATCTCGGCGTACGACACGGGGGGGGGACTGCGCCGACGGCGGCAGCGATCGGAACGGTCGCCTGCCCGCCACACGTCACCATGTTCAGGTTCGGCGCATCCAAGTGTTCATCGAGGTTGACCACCGGCACGCAGAACGGGCCGATTGACGCCGGCGTGAGGTCGAGCACCCGAACCTTGGTGGGCTCGAGTTTGCTCCAGTTGGCGCGGTGCGCACCGGCGGAGGTGGCGTCGAAAACCATTTGGACATCGGCGAACTCGTCCATGGCGAGCAACCCGTCGACACCTTCGGCGGTGGTGGCGACCCCGAAACGCTGGGCACGCGCCAAACCGTCGGAGTTCGGGTCGATCCCCACCATGGCGACCACCTCGAGGGGCCCGTCGCTGCGGAGAATCTTGATCATCAGATCGGTGCCGATGTTTCCCGAGCCGATGATGGCAACGGGATAGCGCTGTGTTGTGGTCATCATTGGTTCTCTCAGGTGAAGTCGATGGAGACGCGGCCCAGGCCGGACAGGTCAGCGGCCGCTGCATCGCCGGCGTGGACGAACACGGCCGCGGTGATCGATCCGGACATGACGAACTCTCCGGCCTGCAGCCCGGTGTCGAATGCGGCCAAGGCGTTTGCCAACCACGCCACCGCCTCTGCGGGGTGCCCGAGGACCGCGGTGGCAACGCCGTTGTCGACCTGCCGGCCGTTGACGTGTAGAGATGCGGAGATGTCGTCGAGGTCGGGTGCGTCGTTGATCGGCACCCAGGGGCCGAGGACAACTGCGGCGGAGCTCGCGTTGTCGGCGATGGTGTCGCACAGGGTGATTCGCCAATCAGTAATCCGGCTGTCCACGATCTCCAGGGCAGCGGCCACCGCATCCGTCGCGTCGAGGACATCGGCAACGCTGACACCTGGCCCTTGTAGGGGTCGGTTGAGCCGGAATGCGATCTCCGGCTCAACCCGCGGCGCGCACAGCGTTGACAGCCGAATCGAGCCACCGTCGGGAAACACCATGGTGTCGAGAATGAATCCGTAGTCGGGCTCGTCGACTCCCAGCAAATGCTGCATCGGCGCGGACGTCAGACCGATCTTGCGGCCGACCAGCCGCGCACCTCCGCCGAGCAGGCGATGCAGATTGCGCTGTTGGATCGCATACGCGCCGGCGACGTCGAGGTCGGGGATGCTGTCGCTCAACGGAGGAATGGGCGAACTGTCGGTCAGCGCGTTGTGTAGCCTGTCCGCCCAAACATCGAGGTCGGCGGTGGGTAGGGGAGAGTTCATGAGTCCTCGTCTCGGGTTGCTTCGGCGAGTTGGAGCGCGGCATCGATGACCATGCGGCCATGGAGATCGAACATGGCGGGCAGATCGACCGAATCACCGCCGATCTCCTTGGCGATGAAGAGTCCGTCGGCACCTGCCATGGCATAGGTGGCGAGTTGATCGAGCGCGGCAGCGTCGAGATCCGGAGATATGTCCATTGCCGCTTCGCGCAGTTGGTTCTGTGCTTGCGCACGTACCTGGAGGTACATCTCGCGGGCGCGTGGTTCTACGGGTCTCCGTTCCAACGCGAGCATGAGCCCCAGCCGCAGAAGGTAGTGCCCCGTGGAGTGGTGGACTTCGGATCGGCGTGGAATCACGCGTGGTGATCAACGAGTCATGTTGAATGCTAGGCGGTTTGGTGGGATTAGTCCAGTGCTTTGGTGGCGTGTTGTTTGGCGGCGATCACCTTCTTGAGTTCGGTCATGGACACATCGGACAGGTAGCGGCGGGTGACCTGCCACTCGTCGTGGGCCTCGATCACCACCGCGGTCGCCAGCCGCAGAAACGCGGCCGGGTTGGGGAAGATCTCCACAACATCAGCCCGACGTTTGATCTCCTTGTTCAACCGTTCGATCGGGTTGTTGGACCAGATCTTCTGCCAGTGCGCCTTGGGAAACCCGCTGAACGCCAACACATCAGCCTTCCCATCACGCATCATGGTGGCCACCTTCGGAAACGACGGTTCCAAGGTGTCAGCGACCTGATCCCACTGGGCATCGATGTCGTCGGGTTCGGTGTGAGCAAAAACCGTCTTGACCGCAGCGGTCACCACCGGCGCTTGTTT
>NZ_JBSFQL010000056.1:0-4877 GCF_053588675.1 Gordonia sp. NPDC003422 | reverse complement strand
CAAACTCCGAAGAGTTCGACGTGAACTTCCCCAGAGCATCCTGCAACGACCCCGCATGAGACTTCACCACCGTGTGATCAACCTCGAAAAAACCACTACCCGACAAAGCCGCGAAAACACTGCCACCAACTAATCGCCAGTGTCGACATTCAACATGCCGAGAGCAAACTCACCGAAGTCATCAAATCGCTCACCTGGAACAAAATCTCCCGTACCCGGCGACCAAATCTTCACCGGACACTCCCCATCCGCATCACGCTCCGACGTATCCAACACATACCACTCACCCATACCCGTATCGCTCACAATCACGAGCGACGCTGGCAGTCCGCTATCTAGACGCTCCCTGAGGCTTATGCCAACGCTCGGGACCCCAGACTCCGCAGTAACTGGCTTCCCGGGGATCAACCCGTAAAATTCTCTGGAGTTAACATCCCCAAGCCCTAACGACGCCACGAATTGGCGATACGACGGGGGGAATGCCACTCCAAGTTGAGACTCCGCATCGGCTATCTCGCCCTCAGTTACCGCGCCTTCGAAATCGCCGTCCTCAGCCGGTGCCCGGTCTATAAACGACCGCACTTCTTCGATACCCAAGAAATTATTCCTTTCGCTTCAGCACTCACGTGAAGTCGTGGCGCCTGGCCCGCCAGTATCTTCCACGCCAACTGTCGAATGCCGATCTGTTAATCCCAGAAGGGGTTGAACTAGGATTGATATGCAGCAATCCGTGATTCTCTTTATGTACCTGTTGTGTAAGTTCAACAATCGGGCTGTTGTCTCGCTGGCCGATATGGTGCAAGTTCAACGGATTTCCGTCATGCCCAATCGGAGCATTTCCTCGCTTCATTCGTTCGAGGTTGGTTCGGCCGCGCTCATCGACACGGGTCGGGTCGAATAGGTCGTCGCGCTGCCACACATTCTTACCCTTGACCTCCTTACGCGTCCAGAAATCACCCTTCCCCTTGAAGTGGATCTTAAGCCCGAGTGGGTCGACCGCGACGTGTGGGTTGTGGACGTAGGCGGTGGCGCTGGCCGGGTTGGGCCCCACACCCAACGGGTCGGGGCTGGTGTAGGTGGCCGTCGCCGGGTTGTAGAACCGGAACCGGTTGTAGAACAGCCCGCTTTCCGGGTCGTGTTGCTGACCGGCGAACCCCAACGGACTCGACACACCCTGCCAGGTGGTGTGCCCCCACACACTGCGCACCGCACGCCCAGCAACCTGCCCGGTGAGCGGGTCCACCAACTCCGTCGGCGCACCCGCCAAATCCGCGACGATCGCATAAAACTCGGTATCCACCCGCCCCTGCGACCACCCATCAACACCACCACGATGACCATCGGGTGCTGGATAGGCGACGGGTGGCGTGATGTCGGGTGGCGTGATGTCGGGTGTTGTCTTGTCTGGTGTGGTGTCGGTGTGCGGGGTGTGGTGGACAACTTCCTGAGACACCACGTCCCCACCATCGGGGTGATAGGTCCACACCCACGTCGACGACGCCCCGGCCGCAACCGGACCGCGCGGGGTCAGGGCCGTATTCGACTGCAGGACCAGATCGTTACCGTCCCACCCGAATACCACCTCATCAAGAATCCGGCCATCACGATCGACATGGGACTTGCTGACCCGACGCCCCAACCCGTCATAGCCGTACCGCCAGCGCGTCCCATCACCGCACCCCACCTCACGAATCTGGCCGCCATCGGTATACGAGAACTCGGTCACCTCCGCCTTACGGGACAACCGTGCCCGCACCCGCACCCGCAGCCGGCCCGCCGCATCATAGGTGAACCGATCCCGACCCACCCGAGTGACCAACGTCCCCGACCGAGACACCCGATCCGAACCATCCACCCGCGCCACACCCGCCACCGGCGACGCCGCCACCCCCACCGGCTGACCCGCACCACTATCCGCGCGCGCCAACACCCCCGACGGCGTGTACCCAAACCACTCACCACCACCAGCACCGGTACCCGCGGCGCGGGTGCCGCCGACAGTCGACGGGACCGCTGCGGTGACCCGGCCCGAAGCGTCCACATCAAAGCGCGTCGCCCCCGCCACCGCATCATCCACGCCGGTCACATACCCGTCGGCCCGATACGACCACACCCGCCCCGCCACCAACCGCTGCGCCCCGGTGGCCTGTTCCCCACCGGCGACTCGTTCCGCACCGGCCAGGACGTGTTGGCGCGACAGGCGGCCACGCCGGTCAAAAGACTGCCGTAACCGTGCCGACCGCCCGAACCGGCGTTCACTCTCCCGACCCGCCCCGTCATAGCCGAACCCGATCCGCCGACCTTCCGGGGTGGAAAAGCGTCCCCCGGCATCGATACCCGCCAACCGGCCGGCCGCATCGAAACCGAACGTCGCCGACCACGACCGCCCACCCGTGGTGACCTCCCGATCCGTACGCCGCCCCACACTGTCGAACCGTGACCGCACCACCACCCCGTTGACCGTCTCGGCCACCACCCGACCCACACCATCGCGCTCGAACTCCACGCGCGCATCACCATTGACCACCGACACCAAATCCCCAGCGACGTCATAGCCATACTCGGTCACACCATCAGCAGTGGCCGCCTCCGACACCAACCGCCCCAACAGATCAAAACGTCGAGCCCGAACATGCCCGAGCGCATCAGTCACCACCACCGGCCGGCCCAGACCATCCAACCCGAACGTGCTGCGCGCCCCGTTGTAGTCGGTTTCCGCGACCACCCGCGCATCCCGGTCACGCTCGAACCGCCACGACAAACCATCAGGACTACGCACCCAGGTCTGCTCCATCGTGGAGTCATACCCGATCTCCACACGCCCACCCGACGGGTCGATCACCGCCCGCGGATGATCGAACACCGTGTACTCGGTGCGCGTCACATGCCCAGCCTCATCAACCACCTCGACCTGGTTGCCCTCCGCGTCATAACCCAACCGCACCCCGGTCCCATCGGGATACACCTGGCCCAGCAACCAGCCCTCCACCGTGAACTCCGAGCTGGTCACCGCACCATCGGGGTCGGTCACCGCCACCACATCACCGAACACATTGCGCTCAAAACTCCACACCCGCTGCGCCGGATCAATCACCCGCACCACCCGACCCGCCGCGTCATAGTCAAACTCGGTGCGCGCACCATCGGCATCCACCCGCGCCGCAGTGACCACACCCGAAGCCCGCACCACATGCTCGAACCGCGTAACCGCACCCACCGGATCGGTCACCGCCACCACACTGCCGAACCCATCCAGCACGGCTTCACTGACCCGGCCGGCCTCATCGGTCACCCGCGCCGGCATCCCCCACGTCCCACGCTCGATGGAACTGACCCGGCCCTGCGGATCGGTCGTGGCCACCTCACACCCGAACTCATCGAACACCGTCTCCCAACGGGCACCATCACCACCGGTAAACGCCGTCGGATTGTGGTGCACATCGTGTTCGAACTCGGTCACCACCCCCTCGGCCGACACGATGCGCCACACATCACCGGCCGCGGTCGAGCGATACACCCACGGCTGAATCCGGCCCAACACCTCATCAACCAGCAACTCCTCGGCAACCACCAAACCCGGCTCAACCACGCTCGAGTCCACCGCACCGTCACGGCCACGACCAGTCAACCCCGCCCCAGCCAACCCACCCGACTCCAACAACGCCACGATCGGCAACTGCGCCAACCGCGCCAACCGCTCCTCGATACGCTCATCACGTTCGTGCTCGGCCAACACGTCGGTCACCGTCTCCACCAACACCACAATCCGGCCACCCACCGGGGCATCGGCACCCACATCCGGCAGATGCACCAACGCATTCGGGAACATCCCCGACGTACCGACCTGCCGCACCACCCGGCCGCGATCGTCGTACCGGTAGTGATACGACACCCGGTTGCGGTCAGTCCACGACACGATCCGCGCAGCATCGTCATAAGCGAACCGCATCGGCACACCACTGGAATTGACCACCTCGGCAAGATTGGCGCGCGCGTCATACCGGTAGGACACCACCGGGGTCGACACACCCACCTCATCACGCACCGCCAACCCCAACACCCGGCCCGTCACCGCATCAGTATCGACCTCGACCACCGCACCGCCACCATGACGAACCTCGCGGACCAACCCGCTCTGCTGGTCATACACCAACTCGAACCGGTGCCCCGTCCGCGACACCACCGCACTGAGCCCGATCACCACCGCCGAGTCCGCCACCCCCGCCAACGACGACGAACCCGCCACCGGTACCGAACCAACCGCCAACACCGAATCCCGGGGTACTTCATCCTGGTGCGGCTCATCAGCGGTCATCCGCACCGAGCCCTCATCGCCGACGACCGAAAACTCATACGTCACACCAGCAGCCACATTGCGTACCCGATACGCGCCATCAACAAAAGACAACGGCATCGTGCCCACCCGCGGCATCACCTCACCGACCGCGTCAGGATCGGGCCGGTCGTACCACAACACCGAACCATCCACATTCACCAACGCGATACCGTCAGCATCCACCTCGACCCGGCAATCGAACAACGACGCCCACGACGGACCAAACGCCGTCCCCAACCCGAACGACGACACCGCTTTACGCTCCACAATCAACGGCAACTCGCCACCGATCGTCAGATCCACAAAATCATCGACCATCGCCCCGGTCGCCATATCCACCGGCTCGGCACCACGGCAGATATACCGCGACGGACGAGCCCGCTCCGCCAACTCCTTCGCCGCGTTCTTCCCCACCCCCTTCATACCCAGCTTCGCCAACTGGGCACCCTTACCCGCCCCCGGTATCGCCCCCACCGCCGACATCGCGAACTCACCCCACGACATATTCCCCGTCAACGTCAACGCCAACCCGATACCCACA
>NZ_JBSFQL010000055.1:1764-4264 GCF_053588675.1 Gordonia sp. NPDC003422 | reverse complement strand
GGGCTTCACACATGCTACAATGGCTGGTACAGAGGGCTGCGATACCGTGAGGTGGAGCGAATCCCTTAAAGCCAGTCTCAGTTCGGATTGGGGTCTGCAACTCGACCCCATGAAGTCGGAGTCGCTAGTAATCGCAGATCAGCAACGCTGCGGTGAATACGTTCCCGGGCCTTGTACACACCGCCCGTCACGTCATGAAAGTCGGTAACACCCGAAGCCGGTGGCCTAACCCTTGTGGAGGGAGCTGTCGAAGGTGGGATCGGCGATTGGGACGAAGTCGTAACAAGGTAGCCGTACCGGAAGGTGCGGCTGGATCACCTCCTTTCTAAGGAGCATTTGACGTGCATGCATGTGGAAGCGTGTGTGTGCGGAGTCCTGTTTGTGGCCGAGTGTGCTGCACAGGGAAGCTCAAGGGTGAAACATCAGACAGGATTGTTGTGTGCCGGCGTGTGCTGGTAGGCGCGGTCTTCCGCTTGTCCGTGAGGTGGGTGGGTTTGTTGTCACGCTATCGGGGTTCTGAGGGAACACACGTTTCTTCTGGGCTTGCATGGCGATGATTGTGGTGAGGGTTCCTGTGATGGGGGCTGGAGCGGTCAGGGTTGTGCAGGTGTGTGTTGTTTGAGAAGTGCATAGTGGATGCGAGCATCTTTATTTTTGCAATGCATTACGAATCATTTTTGGTTTGTGTGTTTTGTTCGAGTTTTTGTTTTTCTACATTTTCGCGGGGGTTTGTTCCCCTGTGGGTTTGTAGGTGTTGTTGTAAGTGTTTTAGGGCGTTCGGTGGATGCCTTGGTACCAGGAGCCGATGAAGGACGTGGTAGGCCGCGATAGTCCTCGGGGAGTTGTCAAACGAGCTGTGATCCGAGGGTGTCCGAATGGGGAAACCCAGCACGAGTGATGTCGTGTTACCACCCAGTGAATGTATAGCTGGTGTGGGGGGAACGTGGGGAAGTGAAACATCTCAGTACCCATAGGAAGAGAAAACAATTGTGATTCCGTGAGTAGTGGCGAGCGAAAGCGGAGGAGGCTAAACCATGCGCATGTGATACCGGGTAGGGGTTGTGTGTGTGGGGTTGTGGGGTTCATCTTCTTCCATCTACCTGTGGAAGCGTGAGTGAGAAAATCGTGTGTTAGGTGAAGTGGCCTGGAATGGTCTGCCGTAGTCGGTGAGAGTCCGGTAGCTGAAAACATGCGGTCTTGCGTGATGGGTGCCCAAGTAGCAGCGGGCTCGTGGAATCTGCTGTGAATCTGCCGGGACCACCCGGTAAGCCTGAATACTTCCTGGTGACCGATAGCGGACTAGTACCGTGAGGGAAAGGTGAAAAGTACCCCGGGAGGGGAGTGAAATAGTACCTGAAACCGGACGCTTACAATCCGTCAGAGCCTGTGCATCGTTTGGTCGGTGGTGGGTGATGGCGTGCCTTTTGAAGAATGAGCCTGCGAGTTAGTGCTCAGTGGCGAGGTTAACCCGTGTGGGGTAGCCGTAGCGAAAGCGAGTCTGAATAGGGCGTTGATAGTCGCTGGGTCTAGACCCGAAGCGGAGTGATCTACCCATGGCCAGGGTGAAGCGACGGTAAGACGTCGTGGAGGCCCGAACCCACTTCAGTTGAAAATGGAGGGGATGAGTTGTGGGTAGGGGTGAAAGGCCAATCAAACTCCGTGATAGCTGGTTCTCCCCGAAATGCATTTAGGTGCAGCGTTGCGTGTTTCTTGCCGGAGGTAGAGCTACTGGATGGCCGATGGGCCCTACTAGGTTACTGACGTCAGCCAAACTCCGAATGCCGGTAAGTGAGAGCGTGGCAGTGAGACTGCGGGCGATAAGGTTCGTAGTCGAGAGGGAAACAGCCCAGATCGCCGGCTAAGGCCCCTAAGCGTGTACTAAGTGGAAAAGGATGTGGGGTCGCGAAGACAACCAGGAGGTTGGCTTAGAAGCAGCCACCCTTGAAAGAGTGCGTAATAGCTCACTGGTCAAGTGATCCTGCGCCGACAATGTAGCGGGGCTCAAGTACACCGCCGAAGCCGCGGCACTCACATAAGCCCGTCACTGCCTTACGGGGTGGTGGCCAGGTGTGTGGGTGGGTAGGGGAGCGTCCTGCATCCGTGGAAGCCACAGAGTGATCTAGTGGTGGAGGGTGTGGGAGTGAGAATGCAGGCATGAGTAGCGAAAGCAGAGTGAGAAACTCTGCCGCCGAATGACCAAGGGTTCCTGGGCCAGGCTAATCCGCCCAGGGTGAGTCGGGACCTAAGGCGAGGCCGACAGGCGTAGTCGATGGACAACGGGTTGATATTCCCGTACCCGTGTATCCGCGCCCATGCTGAATCAGTTGTACTAACCACCCAAATCCCAACAGACTGCCTTCGGGTAGCTGGCGGGGGCTGCGTGGGACCTCGGCTGGTAGTAGGCAAGCGATGGGGTGACGCAGGAAGGTAGTGGTGCCAGGTGGTGGAAGTCCTGGTGTAAGCCTGTAGGGCGAGACATAGGCAAATCCGTGTTTCATGT
>NZ_JBSFQL010000055.1:0-1666 GCF_053588675.1 Gordonia sp. NPDC003422 | reverse complement strand
CGCCTGAGAGGTGATGCGTAGCCGTTGCGGCGAAGTCCATGATCCTATGCTGCCGAGAAAAGCCTCTAGTGAGTTGGTACACGGCCCGTACCCCAAACCAACACAGGTGGTCAGGTAGAGAATACTAAGGCGATCGAGAGAACTGTGGTTAAGGAACTCGGCAAAATGCCCCCGTAACTTCGGGAGAAGGGGGACCTCGCTTGGTGACCGTCTTGACGACGTGAGCTGGGTGGGGTCGCAGAGACCAGAGAGAAGCGACTGTTTACTAAAAACACAGGTCCGTGCGAAGTCGTAAGACGATGTATACGGACTGACGCCTGCCCGGTGCTGGAAGGTTAAGAGGACCGGTTAATGCACCTTTGGTGTGTGAAGCTGAGAATTTAAGCCCCAGTAAACGGCGGTGGTAACTATAACCATCCTAAGGTAGCGAAATTCCTTGTCGGGTAAGTTCCGACCTGCACGAATGGCGTAACGACTTCTCTGCTGTCTCAACCACAGACTCGGCGAAATTGCAGTACGAGTAAAGATGCTCGTTACGCGCGGCAGGACGAAAAGACCCCGGGACCTTCACTATAGCTTGGTATTGGTGTTCGGTTCGGTTTGTGTAGGATAGGTGGGAGACTGTGAAGCGGCCACGCCAGTGGTTGTGGAGTCGTTGTTGAAATACCACTCTGATCGTATTGGACTTCTAACCTCGGACCCTGATCGGGTTCAGGGACAGTGCCTGGTGGGTAGTTTAACTGGGGCGGTTGCCTCCCAAAATGTAACGGAGGCGCCCAAAGGTTCCCTCAGCCTGGTTGGCAATCAGGTGTTGAGTGTAAGTGCACAAGGGAGCTTGACTGTGAGACGTACATGTCGAGCAGGGACGAAAGTCGGGACTAGTGATCCGGCACCGGCAAGTGGAAGCGGTGTCGCTCAACGGATAAAAGGTACCCCGGGGATAACAGGCTGATCTTCCCCAAGAGTTCATATCGACGGGATGGTTTGGCACCTCGATGTCGGCTCGTCGCATCCTGGGGCTGGAGTAGGTCCCAAGGGTTGGGCTGTTCGCCCATTAAAGCGGCACGCGAGCTGGGTTTAGAACGTCGTGAGACAGTTCGGTCTCTATCCGCCGCGCGCGTTAGAAACTTGAGGAAACCTGTCCCTAGTACGAGAGGACCGGGACGGACGAACCTCTGGTGTGCCAGTTGTCCCGCCAGGGGCACTGCTGGTTAGCTACGTTCGGAAGGGATAACCGCTGAAAGCATCTAAGCGGGAAGCCTGTTCCAAGATGAGGTTTCTCACCACCTTCGAGTGGTTAAGGCCCCCTACAGACCATGGGGTTGATAGGCCAGAACTGTACGCCTAGTAATAGGTTCAGGTGACTGGTACTAATCGGCCGAGGACTTACCAACAACATCTAACACTCAAAAGATTGACTCGCATCCACTATGTACTTCCGAGACAACACACAACAAACAAACCCTGTTGTGTGGGGTTTCATAATGTTACGGCGGCCATAGCGGAGGGGAAACGCCCGGCTCCATTCCGAACCCGGAAGCTAAGCCCTCCAGCGCCGATGGTACTGCACCTTAACCAGTGTGGGAGAGTAGGACACCGCCGAACACAACTTCATGAAGACCCCGTATTCGATACATTCATATCGAATACGGGGTCTTGTGCTATT
>NZ_JBSFQL010000054.1:0-6630 GCF_053588675.1 Gordonia sp. NPDC003422 | reverse complement strand
GATCGGGATGATGAGTCCGGTCGACTACGAGAACACCGCAGTCACCGAGCCCGAAGCCGCATAGAGGAGTCCTCCACGATTCCGGGGGAACCACACTCGGTCTTGTAGAGGCCGTTCGCTGATTCGATCAGCGCGTTGTCGTAGGCATCTCCCACCGATCCGATCGACGCAGAGATACTCTCCAGTGAGAGTTTCTGCGTCAACCGTGTTGACGTGTACTGCGATCCTGCATCCGAATGGTGTATCAGCTCACCATCTTTGACAGGATGACCATCGCGGTCACGTTGCCATAGCGCCATCCGTAGAGGGATGGTCACCAAGGTGGCGTCCTTGCTCGTGGAGGCATGCCAGGCCACGATCTTGCGGGAGAACACATCGATGATGAACACGACGTACACCCATCCGGACCACGTTCGGACGTAAGTGAAGTCGGTGACCCACACACGGTTCGGTTCGGCAGCACAGAACGTGCGGTTCAACAGGTCTCCGGCCCGGATTCCATCCGTGGACGGGATCGTTGTTCGGATACCTTTGGAACGACGAATACCATTGAGGTGCAACATCTTCATCGCGCGGTCCACCGCACCGTAGGACACCCCTGGCATGCTGGTGCGGTCCAGAAGTGCACGCATCTTCACGCGTCCGTAGAGCCCTTCCGGGGTGAGCCGCCGCCGTCCCTGGTGATCGACCCGCCACGCGACCTCACGTACCGCATCGACAGTCTGGGCGTCGCTGATGGTGCGTGCGGCGGGCCGACGCGAACGCCAGGCCCGATAGGTGCGTGCGGCGATCTGGCAACCCTGCTCCCGCAGGACTCGGCAGATCGACTCGACCGCTACACCTTCAGCTCGCATCGTGTCGATGAACGCGATGATCATCGATTGCGGGGGTCGAGTTCCCCCGCGAAGAAAGTCGTCGCCGCTTTCAACACCGCCACGTCCTCACGCAGTTGCCGGTTCTCGGCCTTGAGCTTCTTGATCTCGGCCGATTCCTCCGAGGTCACGCCCGGGCGTTGCCCGGTATCGACTTGATTCTGCACCGCCCACCGGCGGACCGATTCCTTCCCAACGCCGACCTGCTTGGCCACAGCCTCGGCCGCCGCTGTCAGCGACGCATACTCACCACCATGGGTCTGCAACAACCGCAACGCCCGCTCACGGACCTCTGGATCGATCTTCTTCGGCATAACGCTCATCCTTCCTAACTCAGAAGGAAACGGCATCAAACCTAGGGTGATTCACGTCCTTGATTGCACACAGATAGAGCTTGCCCTCACGGGTGTGGTGTTCGGTGATACCAGTGAGCCACAACCGATGTGGCTCCTCGGCGGTGAAGTCGCGCTGGACCAGATCATCGTGGACTGGTGGTCCCGGTCGTCGGCCGTTACGACCTCGCTTCTTGCCGAACACCGACCACCAGGCGTTGTCGCGGCAGATCCGCCACGCGGTCCGCTCGGCCATCGACTCACCCACGGTGGCGGCTTCCCCGGCGAGGAATCGGTAGCCGAATTCCGGGTCCTCGCGGTGGGCATCGAACAGGGCATTCGCCCGATACGCCGCGGCCAGCTTGGCATTGGTGACCGGGCTGGCCAGCCACCGGTAGTAGGGCTGGCGCGAGAGCTGAAGTACCCGACACGACACGCGACGGCAATCCCGTCGGCGGCGAGCTCTTTCACGAGCGGGTACAGCCTTTTCCCGGCAGGTTCGCCTGCGATAGATACGCCGCCGCTCGACGCAGCACCTCGTTCTCCTGCTCAAGCAGGCGGATCCGCTTACGGGCCTCGCGCAGTTCAGCGGACTCGGTCGAGGTCACGCCAGGGCTGCGGCCCCCATCAATATTCGCGCGTCGCATCCACTTGTGCAGCGTCATCGGGTGCACACCGAAGTCGTTGGCGACCTGCTCGATCGTGACGCCTTCTCCACGATCACGAGCCACCCGGATCGCATCGTCTCGGAGCTCCTGGGGGTACGGCTTGGGCACAGCTACATCCTTCCCGACCGCCCGAAGGCAAGCCAGATCAGATGTCACCTATCCGTGCAGCAGTCCCTAGCGACAGTCCCGCGCGGATACTGGGGAACTAAACCAGGAGTACGTTAAACGGTTTCGTTGTTCGGCCACCAGCTGGTTTTGCCTAGTAGTGTCGCGATGGCCGGCACGACGATGGTGCGCACTATAAAGGTGTCGAGCAGTAGTCCGATACCGATGATCAGTCCAACTTGGGTCATGATGGAGATCGAGCCAGCCATGAGGCCGAACATGCTGGCAGCGAAGATGAGGCCGGCCGAGGTGATGACCGATCCGGTGTTGGTGACGGTTCGTAGAACGCCGATTCGTATGTTGTTCTGGGATTCCTCGCGTAGGCGAGAGATGAGCAGCATGTTGTAGTCTGCGCCGACGGCGACGAGGACTATGAAAGCCAATAGCGGTACAGGCCAGGCGATCTCGGTTTTGAGGATGTGTTGGAAGATTAGGAC
The DNA here is from genome assembly GCF_053588675.1 of Gordonia sp. NPDC003422. Lineage (NCBI taxonomy): Bacteria > Bacillati > Actinomycetota > Actinomycetes > Mycobacteriales > Gordoniaceae > Gordonia > Gordonia sp. NPDC003422. Next base: position 4,156 of record NZ_JBSFQL010000054.1, on the reverse strand, counting down.
GCCGATGCCCAGTGCCGCGGTGTAGTTGAGGACGACGGTTCCTAGGAGATACAGCGGTGCGATGAGTGCTCGGAGGAGAAGGATTAGGATCAGGCCGACGATGATGAGGGTTGCCAGTGCCAGGAGTTGAAAGTCGTCGGCGAGTAGGCGTTGCAGGTCGGCGTTGATGGCGGGGAATCCGGCGATTGCGATGTGGGAGTCCTCCAGGGTGGTGTTCGGTCTGGCGGCGTTTGCAACATCGGTGATGGTGTTGGTCAGTTGTATGGCTTCGGTGCTGTAGGGGTCGAAGCTGGTTTGTATTGCGTAGCGCACGGTATGGCCGTCGGGCGAGACGAATTGGCGAGCGACATCGACAAAGCGGCGGTCTGCGTTGGCTTGAGGTGGCAGGTAGAAGCCGGTCGCGGAGTCTGTTCCGGCGGTTTCGCGGGCGGAGGTTTGGAGTTGCGTGGCTAGGGTGGCCATCCCGGCTAGTTGCTGAAGGTTGCTGTCGATCAGCGCGGACACGCCGTCGGCGAGTTGTCGTGATCCTGCGGCGAGCTGACTCACGCCAGTTTGGAGTTGAGTGATCTTAGCGGGCAGGTCTTGGTTGTTGATGGTGCTCAGGGTGGAGTTGAGGGAGTTGACGGTTGCGGTGAGTTGGTCGGTGACCGTCGTGAGGGGTGTGTCTAGTTGTGCGAGTTGTGTTGACAGGGTGGTGATCTGGTCGAGCAGTCCACTCCCTAGTGTGGCGTTGAGGTCGCGAATCTGTGCGCGCAGGGTTGCGCACTGGGGGACTTGGGCGCACCAGGGCGCTGAGTCGAGGAGGGGTAGGATTGAGGTCACTGTTGTCAGCGCCGCGGATGTTTGGCGGGTCAGGGCGGCAAGTTGTGGGGCGTTCTGTGAGGCGCGGTCGAGTGCGGGCGCGGACGCGGCGAGCTGGCGCAGGAGTGGTTGGTACTGCTGGATTTGTTGACCGGCGGTGCTTGCTTGGGTGAGGATACCGGCGAGTGGCGTCAGGTTGAGGCGTAGCTGGGTGTCGAGTTGGGCCAGCCCGTCGGCGAGCTGGTTGGCACCGGAGCGCAACTGCTCGAGGTCGCCTTTTCGTTGCTGGCCGTCTGCGACGGCGCCTGCCACCTGGTCCCCGATCTGACCGTTCTGCCACGACAGCTCGGCCTGTTCGAGTTTGTCGCCGGTGGGGCGGGTGACGCCGATGACGCGAGTCACCCCGGGAATTTGGGATACCCGCGAAGCCATCTGCTCGAGGTCGGCAAGTCCGCTGGCGGTGCGTAGGTCGATCGGCGCATCCACCACAAGAAACTCAGCAACCGTCACATCTGTGGGGAAATGGCGGTCAAGCAGCGCATATCCCTGGTTGCTGTCGGTCGTCGCGGGTTGGCCCTGGCGGTCGTCATAGGTGATGTGGATACCCATCGCGATCGTGCTCAGCACGATCAGCCCCACCATCGTTATAGCGAGAAGGGGGACTGGGCGGCGGACGACAAGCACCGCCACGCGATTCCAGTACTTGCGCGTGAGGTCTCGTCGGGGGTTGCCCCAACCGAAGCGGGCTGCCCACTGCAGCACCGGCGGCAGCAAGGTGACAGTGGCGAGGAACCCGATGAGGATCGCGATCGCGCAGGCCGGACCCAAGGTGGAAAAGACGCTCAGTTCGCCGAACGCCATAGCCAGGAATGCCAGTGCCACCGTCGCCGCCGAGGCCAAGATGACCCGTCCGATCGTCGCTGTAGCGTCCACAAGAGCATCCGCGGTAGGCGCGCCTTGGCGCAACCGCTCGTGATAGCGGCTGATGAAAAAGACTGAGTAGTCCACCCCGGCCCCGAGCAGAATGACCGTCATGAATGCGACGGTGAACTGAGACACCGGCATTCCGAGCTCACCTAGTGCGGACAAGACGCCGCGGCCCACCCCAAGGCTGACACCAATCACCAGCAACGGCACCAGTGCTGTGAACAGCGATCGGTACACCACCAGCAAGATCAGGGCGATCAGCGCGACTGTGGCCAAAGTGATCACGACCAGGTCGCTCTCGGCACTCACGATCTGATCACTGAAGGTGGCTGCGGGTCCGGTGACATGAACCGCGGTACCAGTATCTTCAAACACCCGGCGTGCGGTTTCGCGGACGGTTTCCACCGCATGAGTCGCCGCCGGACCGCCCAGGGTCCCCGAGACCCCGACGGGCAGATACCAGGCCTTGCCATCCTCACTCAACGCCTGGCGGGCAGTGATCGGATCCGACAGCAAGTCACGAACCGATTGCACATCGTCAAAATTTTCACGGAGCTGTAGGACCAACGCGTCGTATCGCTCTCGCGTGACCTCTGTAAGCCCATTCGGGTTCTCCATGGTCACGAAGACAGTGGTCTTAGCGCCCTTTTCCCCGAATGCGCCACCCATTTGATCAAGAGCTTGAAAGGACGGAACCCCTGCAGGGATCGGATCTACCGATTGCTGCCGCACCACCGTCTCCAACTGAGGAAACAGCACCGCCAACACCACCCCGACAGCTATCCACACCCCGATGACCAGGGACTTGTGCGTCAAAGTGAACCGCGCGATTCGTCCCAACGTGGAGCTGTACTCGCTGCGCTCGACCAACGGCCGCCTTGCCAAGCGCTTGTCATCGGGACGATGGACCACCATACGCAGTACCTCACCAACTCATCTGGCCCACAGTGGAACCATCGGTAGCGCTACGCTACAAGTTGTAGCGTAAAAGTGGAAGGCGGTGAGGCTATGTAGGCGGGCGCCGCCTGTGCGCCGCAAGAAAGTCATCGACGAGGCGCTCGAGATCAGCGACATCCATCGCGCGAATCCCGGTGAGCTTGGCGAAGACCAGAGGGCCTGCCAGCTGAGTGATCGCCATGGTCAAGTCCGGATCGTCGAGTTCAGCGGCGGCCGCGCTACTTGTCAACACTCGATCAAAGGGTTCTCGGTACTGGTTGACTACGCGCATCCGCAACGGCCCCAATGCGTTTGGTTCTTCGCCAGGTTGCTTGGGAACCATTGCCAACCAAGCCAGTGTGGTCAACTGCAACGGAGCCTGTTCGATGAGAGCAGCCTGGCGTTGCATCAATGTGACCAGGTCATCGCGAATCGATTGCGAGGTTTCAGGGTTGTCCACCTGAGGCAACAACCGCTCGAAGGCTGCTGCCACCAGGTCCGTGGTGCTCTCAAAATGTCGATACAGCGTGGTGCGGGCTACGCGAGATAGCCGGGTTACAGCCTCCACGGTGACCGCTTCGACCCCACCGCTGCTGAGCAGGGTCGCGGCAGCATCCAACAACCGCGCCCGCGAGCGAACCCGCCTCGGGTCCACATCATCGATATCGGCGATCTCCACCCTTGCCCACTTCCCGCTCCAGACCAACAGCACAAACGATACCGTCGGTAACAGAACGAAACTGCGAGTGCTCGAACACCGAACGAGGACCGCAGAGAGGACCACCCAATGGGCTTCGATCAGCGGCTACCAGCGCACTCGCCATCATGTATGGGATGTGGCAGCGACAACCCCAGCGGACTCCAGCTCGAGGTATACAGGCATGACGACCACGTCTACGCTGATCTAACCTTCGACGAACGCCAATCAGGAGCACCCGGCCTAGCTGTACCGACCCGGGACGTTAGGTACGGCGTTCGGCGAGTCGACGTGACATAGGGAAGACCTCCGAGTGAGGTGTGGAGCTGTCTAAGAACCGCTCCTCAACCCGGAGGTCTTCATGTCCCACCGTAATTCACCGCTGTCCCCGACTGGCCGGTTGCGTCTGGCTCGGTGTGTTGTGGACGACCGGTGGCCACTGCGCCGCGCAGCTGACCGGTTCAACGTGTCAGTCACCACGGCCAAGCGATGGGCGGATCGCTACCGCGACCACGGGCCGGCCGGAATGGGTGATCGGTCCAGCCGGCCCCGATCGTGTCCGCATCGCACCAGCCGGCGCCGGGAACGCCGGGTCGTCGGGTTACGCGTCTCCCGCCGCTGGGGGCCAGCCCGGATCGGATACCACCTGGGGTTGAACGTCTCCACGGTGCACCGCATCCTCACCCGCTACGGCTGCCTATGTGGTTCCCCCGGAATCGTGGAGGACTCCTCTATGCGGCTTCGGGCTCGGTGACTGCGGTGTTCTCGTAGTCGACCGGACTCATCATCCCGATC
>NZ_JBSFQL010000053.1:0-9011 GCF_053588675.1 Gordonia sp. NPDC003422 | reverse complement strand
CCATCACGAAGGGTCAATGCCGGGGCCGGGGAATTCGCCATAACTCATCCTCCCAGCCCGGAAAGCGTTTAAGAACTTACGACACGCGACACTAGGAGGACCCAGATGTCGATCGTCACCGAACCCCTCGACCCGACCAGCCCTGTCGCGTCGACCGACCCGATGGGCGACTCGGTCGCCGCCAAGAAGGTGCCGTCGAGCAAGTTGCCGTTGTGGCGACTTCTCTTGCGGGACAAGCTCGCCACCGTGGCCGCGGTGATCCTCGGGATCGTCCTGTTCACGGCGATCTTCGGCCCATGGCTGGTGGGCGACGCCGCGACCGAGCAGAACCTCGACGAGTCGAATCTGCCGCCGTTCAACCTCGACACCGGCGCGATGAACTTCCTCGGCACCGACCCCCTCGGCCGCAGCATGTTCGCGCGGTTGGTGGTGGCCTGCCAGACCACGCTGATGGTGTCCGTTCCCGCGGTGGTGATCTCGTGCGTCATCGGCTCGGCGATCGGCATGTGGGCCGGCTATCACCGGGGCTGGCGGGAAACCTTCGCCATGCGCGTCGCAGACGTCATCATGAGCTTCCCGTCGTTGCTGCTGGCAGTGGTCATCCTCTACGTGTTCTCGCCGAGCGCGGCCAACATCGTTGCGGTCCTGGCCATCACCCGCATCCCGATCTACCTGCGCACCGCCCGCGCCGAATCCGCCGAACTGCAGAGCCGCGTCTTCGTCGACGCCGCACGAACATTCGGCGCCAGTAGTGGGCGCATCCTGCGCGGTCACGTGCTTCCCATCCTGCTGCCGACCTTGTTGACCGTGGCTACGCTCGACTTCTGCTACGTGATGCTCGCCGAATCGTCACTGTCGTTCCTGGGCATCGGCATCCAGCCGCCCGAGGTGAGCTGGGGTCTGATGGTGTCGCAGGGCCGGACGTACCTACAGACCGCGTGGTGGCTCTCGTTCTTCCCCGGTCTGGCCATCGTCGTCACGACGGTCTCGGCGACGATCCTCGCGGCATGGGCTCGCATTGCCACCGATCCCGGTCAGCGCTGGCGCCTGACCACCCCCAAAGCCCGTAAGCGCTTCTTCTCCTCACGAAAGGCCGTGCGATGAGTGCACCCACCCTTGACCGGAAATCGCGCACGGACGAACTTGTCGCCCTTGAGGTTTCCGACCTGACCGTCGATCTGCGCACGCCGACCGGGACCGTGCGGGCCGTCGACCACGTCTCTTTCCTGGCCCGACGCGGCGAGACCCTCGCTCTCCTCGGAGAATCGGGCTGCGGCAAGTCGATGACCGCGCAAGCGCTGGTCGGTCTGCTCGACCCCATCGCGGAGATCTCCGACGGCTCCATCAACCTCGACGACGTCGACCTGGTGACCGCGTCAGCCGGCAAACGCCGCGACATGGCCGGCACCGAACTGGCCATCGTCTTCCAGGACGCGCTCACGGCACTGAATCCCGTCTACACGGTGGGAACCCAACTGGCCGAACCGTTTCGCATCCACCGCAAGATGTGCCGCAAGCAGGCGCGCCATGAGGCCATCGAACTGATGCGCCACGTCGGGATTCCGGAACCGGAGACGCGCATCGACTCTTACCCCCATCAGTTCTCCGGCGGTATGCGGCAGCGGCTGCTGATCGCGATGGCGGTTGCCCTGAGCCCCAAGGTACTTCTCGCCGACGAGCCGACGACCGCGCTCGACGTCACCGTCCAGGCGCAGATCATGGCGCTGCTCGCGCGGCTGCGCACCGAACACGACATGGCGGTGGTACTCATCACCCACGACCTGGCCCTGGTGGCCGAACAGGCCGACCGGGTGGCGATCATGTACGCCGGCAACGTCGTCGAAACCGGCACGGTTGCCGAGGTGTTCGGCAATCCCAAGCATCCCTACACGAAGGGGCTGCTCGACTCGGTCCCGGTGAGCGCCGAGCGCGGTGCCGATCTCAAGTCCATCGGCGGGACACCACCGGACCTGCACTCGATCCCGACCGGCTGCGTCTACCAGGCGCGCTGCCCACTGGCACGCGGACGATGCGTCCAAGAACGACCGACTCTGCAATCGGTAGGTGAAGGCCGCAAAGCAGCCTGCCATTTCCCGGAGGAGACCAGCAATGCCTGAACAACAGTCTGAACGCGACCCAGCCCAGGTCCTCGAAGTCCGTGACGTCGGCAAGACATTCACGGTGTCGGGAAAGTCTGGGCGCAAGCAGCTCCGCGCGCTCGACGGCATCAACCTCGACCTGCGCAAGGGGGAGACCCTCGGTCTGGTCGGTGAATCCGGCTGCGGCAAGTCCACACTCGCACGCACTCTGATGATGCTCGAGCGGCCCGACGACGGTACCGTGCGCTGGGACGGCACCGATCCGTACCGGCTCAAGGGCAAGGACCTGCTTGCTCTACGACGCAAGGTGCAGATGGTCTTCCAAGACCCGTACGCATCACTGAACGCGCGCATGAACGCGGCCGAGATCATCTCCGAACCGTGGCGTACGCATCGAGATCTGTACCCGCGCAAGCGGGATCGCGCAGCCCGCGTTCGCGAGCTGCTGCATCTGGTCGGTCTGCGACCCAGCGACGAACACCGTAGCCCCCAGGAGTTCTCCGGCGGCCAGCGTCAGCGACTCGGGATTGCGCGCGCGCTCGCGCTCAACCCCGAGGTGATCATCTGCGACGAGCCGGTCTCGGCACTCGATCTGTCGGTACAGGCGCAGGTTCTCAACCTGCTCAACGACCTTCAACATGAACTCGACATCTCCGATATCTTCATCTCGCACGACCTGTCGGTGGTGCGGCACGTCGCCGACCGCGTCGCTGTGATGTACTTCGGTAGGATCGTCGAAACCGGCAGCACCGAATCGGTTTTCGATCATCCGGCGCACCCGTACACCGAAGCCCTGATGTCGGCGGCGCCGTCACTGGATGCGACGCACCGTCGCGAACGGATCCTGTTGTCGGGTGAGGTTCCGTCGCCGCTGAACCCGCCGTCGGGCTGCCGATTCCGGACCCGATGCGCGCATGCCACCGACATCTGCGCGACGCAGTTGCCGCCGATCGTGGACGATCTGGCCGACGCCGGCCACGTCGCCGAGTGCTATCACCCGCGTGGTCGCGTCGCCCTCGGGACGCCCGCGGTCGCATGACCGTGGCCATCCTGGCCGTGGTGACCGTGACGGTGTGCCTCGCCGCGTGTATGCAGGCGTCGATCGGCTTCGGCATGGGCATGCTCGCAGCGCCGGTGGTGGCCCTGGTGGCGCCAGAGTTGTTGCCGGGCACGCTCATCGCGTCGGCCACCGTGGTCACGCTGATGGTGGTGGTGAAAGAGCGGGAAGCGCTCGACCTGCGTGGCACGGGATGGGCGTTGGTCGGACGAATCCCGGGCACCATCGCCGGTGCACTGCTGCTGGTTTGGCTTCCCGAGCGCGGACTGGCGCTGATGCTTGCCGGTGTGGTGCTCGGCGGTGTGGTCCTTGCCGCGCTGGGCTGGCAACCGCGTCCGCGTCGGCGTGCGCTGGCCACCGCGGGGGCCGCGTCGGGCTTGCTCGGTACCGCCACCTCGATCGGCGGACCGCCGATGGCCTTGGTGATGTCGGGCTCCGAAGGTGCCCGCGTGCGCAGCAATATGAGCGCGTTCTTCCTGGTGGGCAGTCTCATGTCGCTGGGTGCCTTGGCGGCTGCGGGTCACCTCCATCGGGAGATCGCGGTGGCGTTTGTCGTACTCATTCCGGCAGTCGTGGTCGGCTACTTCGCATCCCGCTACGTGAATCGCCTGCTCGACGCCAAGCGGTTGCGCACCGTGTCCATCGTGGTGTCGACGATCGGTGCGTTGCTGCTCATCGGGCAGCAGATCCTATTCTTCAAGGAGTTGCCGTGAAGGTCGTCATTGGTGAACGAAACGTACTGCCACACAAGGAACTCTTTCTGTCTCTGCTCGACACGGCAGATCTAGAGTTCTCCTGGCACGAGAGTTTTGACGAGAGCCGTCTGGTCGACGACATCGGCGACGCAGATGTGTACATCGGCGGGCGGGTGACTCCGGCCATGGCGAGAGCCGGTACGGGACTGCGACTCGTGCATGCGGTCGGGGCGGGCACCGACAAGGTGAGTACCGCGGACTTGCCGGCCGGCACCATGGTGGCCAACACGTTTCATCACGAGGATGCGATCGCCGAGTACGTGGTCTCGTCCGCGGTGATGCTGCGACGCGGCCTCCTGCGCCAGGATGCAGAACTGCGCAGGAACAACTGGGCGACCTCGGTCTACCGCGACGGTCTGGCGCAGCCACACACGCTGCGCAACGCGATGATCGGTTATGTGGGCTTTGGTCACATCGGCCGGCGCAGCGCGGAGTTGTTCGCTGCCTTCGCTGCCCGTGGTTGTGCAGTCACCGGGTCCGGTCGTATCACCGAACCTGCTGGCCTGGAATGGTATTCGAACACCGACGAGCTCAAGCGGCTCATGCACGAGTCGGACGTGGTGGTGGTCTCGGCGCCGCTGAACGAACGCACCGAGGGCATGATCGGCGCCGAGGAACTGTCCTGTCTCGGGTCCGACGGGATTCTGATCAATGTCGGTCGCGGGCCCCTCATCGCTGAACGAGATCTGTACGAATCGTTGCGAGACAACGTCATCGGAGGCGCGGCGATCGACGTCTGGTATCGATACCCCGCCGGTGGCGATCGCGCCGAACCGTCGGACCTGCCCTTCGCGCAGCTGCCGAATCTGTTGATGACGCCGCACACTTCGGGAGTGAGTGCCGAGACGTTCGTCGGGCGGGTACACGATGTCGCCGACAACATCCGACGCCTCGTCGACGGCCGGCCGCTGGATCGAATTGTGTGGCCGCCGGCGGGTAGTAACCCTGCGACCTCGGTCGATACGGTGTAAGCATCGATGGGCACTGAATTTGACTTGGACATGAATGGATAACCGGACTTACCGTCAGAACATGGCACCGATCGCGGCGAGCGATCCCCACCGCGATCGGCGCCACTCCACCACCGCACAGTCGACGAATCGGCGAAGGAAGACACAGATGACGACCGCAGAACGGACCGGGACACTGACCGGGCAGATGATCATCGCCGGTGAGTACGTCACCGGAACCGGCCGGGCGATCCAGGCCGTGAATCCGGCAACCGACAAACTGCTGACGCCCGCGTACGGGCATGGCGATGCCGCCGACGTCGAACGCGCGACCGCGGCCGCGTGGCAGGCGTTCGGCCCGTACCGCAACACCACCTCGGCCGACCGTGCGCACTTCCTGGACACCATCGCCGACAACGTCGACGCGGCACGCGACGAGCTGGTCGAGCGGGCAACCGCCGAGACCGGACTCCCCGCCGCCCGGATCACCGGTGAGGTCGGCCGCACCAGCGGGCAGTTGCGGCTCTTCGCGAGCGTGCTGCGGGAGGGCAGCTGGCACGGCGCACGTATCGACCCGGCGCTGCCGGACCGGACGCCGTTGCCCCGTCCCGACATCCGCCAGCGCCGCATCCCCCTCGGGCCGGTGGCGGTGTTCGGCGCCAGCAACTTTCCCCTCGCGTTTTCCGTCGCCGGCGGCGACACGGCCTCGGCCCTGGCCGCCGGCTGCCCGGTCGTGGTGAAGGCCCATGACGCCCATCCGGGAACCTCGGAACTGGTGGGCCAGGCCATCACCGCCGCTATCGCGGCCACCGGCATGCCTGCGGGCACCTTCTCCCTCCTGTACGGCGCGGGTTCGGAACTCGGTGTCGCGCTGGTCACCGACCCGAACATCAAGGCCGTCGGCTTCACCGGATCTCGTTCGGGTGGTACAGCTCTCGTTCGTGCAGCGGCAGCCCGCCCCGAGCCGATCCCGGTCTACGCGGAGATGAGCTCGATCAATCCGGTGTATCCACTGGCGGGCGCACTCCGTGCGGATGCTGCGGGTCTCGGCAAGGCCTTCGTCGGTTCGCTGACGATGGGTTCGGGACAGTTCTGCACCAACCCCGGCCTGGTGATCGCGGTCGACGGCCCCGACCTGGACACCTTCATCGAATCCGCTGCCCAGGCCGTGGCCGCCTGTAGTCCGACCCCGATGCTGACGCCGAACATCGCGCGGTCGTACTCCGCCGGCGTCGACGAATTCGACAAGGCGGCAACGGTGGTGGCGCGAGGTGAACAGCCCGATGGCCCCAACGCATGCCGTGCGGCATTGTTCGCCACCGACGCCGACACCTTCCTCGCGTCATCCGAGTTGCAGGACGAGATCTTCGGAGCGTCGAGCCTGATCGTCAAATGCCGAGACCAGCAGCAGGTGCGCGAGGTCACCACCAAGCTGGAAGGCCAGCTGACGGCGACCGTCCATGCGGCCGACGGCGATCACGCCGCCGCCGCCGACCTCGTGAGCGATCTGGAACTCAAGGCCGGTCGAATCCTGTTCAACGGCTGGCCCACCGGCGTCGAGGTGGGGCACGCGATGGTGCACGGCGGGCCGTATCCGTCGACCTCCGACAGCCGGACCACCTCCGTCGGATCGCTGGCGATCGAACGATTCCTGCGACCCGTTGCCTATCAGGACGTCCCCGACGCCCTGCGGCCTGCCGCCATCGCCGACGGCAACCCCGAACACATCTGGCGCCGCATCGACGGCGAACTCACCCGCGACTGACCACACACAGAAATTCAAGGAGCTCACCATGCTTGACGGCGTACTGTTCTTCCCCGTCACACCCTTCGGCCCCGACGGCGAGGTCGACTACGACCGTCTCGTCGAGCACATCGACCGCGGTGTCGCAGCCGGCCCCGGCGGCGTCTTCGTCGCCTGCGGCACCGGCGAATTCCATGCGCTCGGCCTGCGCGAGTTCGGCGAGATCGTGCGCCGCACCGTCGAGACCGTCGGCGGTCGGGTGCCGGTGTTCGCCGGTGCCGGCGGTTCGCTGGTCCAGGCCAAGGAATTCGCGGCCAGTGCCAAGGCGAATGGTGCCGACGGAATCCTTTTGCTCCCACCGTATCTCGTCACCATGCCGCCGGCCGGACTCGTCGAGTACACGCGCGCCGTCGCATCGACCACCGACCTGCCGGTCATCGTCTACAACCGTGGCAACGCGGTCTTCGACGAAGCCGCCGCGATCAAGGTCGCCCAGCTGCCCACCGTCATCGGATTCAAGGACGGCACAGGCGATCTCGACAACGTGTCGCGGATCGTGATCGCCGTGAAGGCTGCCTTGGCAGATTCCGGCAAGGAGTTCCTGTTCTTCAACGGCCTGCCGACCGCCGAGATCACCCAGCAGGCCTACCGCGCCATCGGCGTGACCCTGTACTCGTCGGCGACCTTCGCCTTCGCGCCGGAACTGGCCCTCGCGTTCTACAACTCGCTGGAAACCGGCAACACCGAACTCACCGAGGCGTTGCTGCGGGACTTCTTCCACCCACTCGTGCGCCTGCGCAACAAGGTTCCCGGGTATGCGGTGTCGCTGGTGAAGGAGGGCGTGACCATGGAAGGTATCGACGCCGGACCAGTACGCGCACCTCTCGTCGGACTCACCGACGAGCATCGCGCGGAACTCGAACGAATCACCGCCGCTGGTCGTGCCGTCCTGGCCGGTTCGCTGGCCACCAGCGCGGCCGTCTGAGGCAGCCGGTCCCATGCAACCGACAGTCATCACCGGCGTCACCGTCACACCCGTGGCATTCGTCGACCCGCCATTGCTGAACACCGTTGGTGTGCACCAGCCGTATGCGTTGCGGGCGATCATCCGAATCGATACCGCCGGTGGTCTGCAGGGAGTCGGCGAGACGTATGCCGATACTGCGCACATCACCCGGATGGAAGCCGCCGCCGAGGCCATCGTCGGCTTGGATGTGTTCTCCCTCAACCTGATCCGCACCACGATCGACGAGCGGATCGGACAGTTGTCGGTGACCGGCGGTGACGGCGTCGCCGGCATGATCACCACCGCCAGCACGACGGATCGTGTGTTCTCGCCGTTCGAGGTGGCCTGCCTCGACGTCCAGGGCAAGAGCCTCGGCCGTCCGGTCAGCGACCTGCTCGGAGGTGCGGTGCGCGATCGGGTTCCGTTCAGCGCCTACCTGTTCTACAAGTGGGCGGGGCATCCCGGCGGAGTCGAGGACAGCTGGGGTGAGGCAATCGAGCCCGGTGGGCTGATCCGCCAAGCGCATCGCATGATCGACGAGTACGGCTTCACCGCAATCAAACTCAAGGGCGGCGTGTTCCCGCCGGATGAGGAAGTTGCGGCGATCAAGGCCCTGGCCGCTGAATTCCCCGATGTGCCGCTGCGACTCGACCCCAATGCGGCCTGGACCGTCGACACGTCGATCCGGGTGGCCGCCGAACTCGACGGCGTGGTCGAGTATCTCGAAGACCCCACACCGGGACTCGACGGGATGGCCGAGGTGGCCGCCGAGGCCAAGATGCCGCTCGCGACCAACATGTGCGTCGTCGCCTTCGATCATCTCGAGCCGGCCATGCGCAAGAATTCGGTGTCGGTGGTGCTGTCCGATCATCACTATTGGGGTGGTCTGCAGCGATCGCGACTGCTCGCCGGAATCTGCGACACCTTCGGGATGGGCCTGTCGATGCACTCCAACTCCCATCTCGGCATCAGCCTGGCCGCGATGACCCATCTGGCCGCCGCCACACCGAATCTCACCTATGCGTGTGACACCCACTGGCCGTGGAAGACCGAGGATGTGGTGAAGCCGGGTGTGCTCGGTTTTGTCGACGGGGCGGTGCCGGTGCCGACCGGCCCTGGGCTCGGTGTCGAGGTCGACGAGGCCGCGCTGGAGCGGCTGCATCAGCAGTACCTGGATTGCGGTGTGCGCGATCGCGACGACACCGGTTACATGAAGTCGATCGACCCGAGTTTCGAGAACACCTGTCCGCGTTGGTGAGCGTTGGTATGGTTCGCCATGCCAGTTCGCCCGTCGCGCAGACTTCGCTGTCAGCGGACATGAAAAACTGCCCATGGGCGGTCACGAAAGTGCCCGCTGACGGCCAATAAGGACTGCCCATGTGCGGTCACGAAAGTGCCCG
>NZ_JBSFQL010000052.1:0-10351 GCF_053588675.1 Gordonia sp. NPDC003422 | reverse complement strand
GTCCGGGAACTGTTGATCGAAATCCCGGGCATCTCGACCGGCACCGCCGATGTGATCATCGCCGAAACCGGAGGCGACATGAGTGTGTTCCCCAGTGCCGATCATTTGGCGTCGTGGGCCGGGGTGGCGCCCGGGCACCACGAATCGGCCGGCCGCCGAAAATCGGGGAAAACCCGGCACGGTAACCGCTACCTGAAAGGCGCCCTCGGTGCTGCGGTCCTCGCTATCGCCCGACACCCGGGCACCGCCCTGCACGCCAAATACAAACGGCTGGCCAGCTCCACCAACCCCCAAAAGGCCATCGTCGCTCTGGAACGCACCCTGCTCACCATCATCTGGACCATGCTCACCACCAACGTCGGCTACATCGAACGCGGCCCCGACTACTACCAGCGCCGCAACCCCGAACGCACCATGCGTAACGCGGTGCGCGCCCTGGAAAGCCTCGGCCTCGACGTCACCATCACCCCCCGCGAGGTCGCCTAACAGCCCAGCACCACACAGAAAGCGACTTTTCCATTTCCGCAGCTCAGCGGGATTGGTCACCTAACTCTTCGAGTCAGCCCAGCACCACACAGAAAGCGACTTTTCCATTCCCGCAGCTCAGCGGGATTGGTCACCTAACTCTTCGAGTCAGGCCCGGGGCCTCCGCGCGGCTGGCGCCCGCGACAACTGGAGCCGAATTGGAGAACGCGAGTGCTGCAGCACTCGCGTTCTCCAACTCAACTCGAGTTCTCGCAGGACGACGCGGGACACGGCCAGACCGAAGCCGAGGCCGCTCTGGGCGGTGATGTGCCATGGGTGGCCTCAGACCACACCCTGTGTCGAATCAGGTCAACCGGGTGCTGCAGTACACAGATCCTCCAACAGGACACAGAGTGTCAGGAGCGACTCCTCGAAAAGCTACATTTGCCCAGTTCAGAGCGGTGGTGACCCAACTCTTCGAGTCAGCGACGCACCCGCCGCCTGCGGCGGCGATGGAGGCGGGAAGAGGGCCGTGGAGCGCGGCGCGGCGACGATGATCCACGAAAAATAGGGGAAGAAACTCGTCCCCTACCCCTGGAGTCCTCCCCGCGAATTTTCTCGCGGACGACTCAACAAGCAGGGGCAGAAAGTAGGGGAAGAACCTTCCCCTACTTTCAGTGGTCCGGTGGCTCGCTGACGTGGCCCGTTCGCCTGCCCTTCGAGGCATCCCTCGGCCGGCGCCTCGGGCACCTCAGAGAGCGGTGGGGTGGTGGACGCTTATGCGCAGGCCAGAGCGCCAGTCACCGAACTCTTCGGATCAGCGACTCACCGTCGGCGTTGCCGACGATCATGGAGGCGGGAAGAGCGCGGCCTCGTCGCATAAACCGCATTGGTCGCCAGAAACCGCTGGTGTGGCCAGAAACCGCTGGTGCGCCTCGGGTTTCTGACCAGACACGCGGTTTCTGAAACCACGACTCGCCGGCGACGCGCCTCGGGTCGGCGAAGTGGCCGTCACGGACCACCCATCACGGAGACCTCACTTGTGGTCAGGGACCGTCGGCAGTTCCGAAGGTCTCTGACCAGAAATGAGGTCCCTGTCGACGCGCGGGGTCCTCGCGCCCCCGACGCCACGTAAACCCAGGTCAGAGCGTTGGTCGCAGTACTCTTCGGATCAGCGACCACCCACCGACGTCGTCGGCGTTCCGCGCTCGCCTCCGCGTGATCCTTGACACCTCGGTTGAGTGAATATACATTCATTCACCATGAAGGGTCAGTCACAAACGCTAGCAGCAGGGAGCGCCACCATGGACTACGAGGACATCGACTACACCGTCGAGGGGCCGACCGCGATCATCACGATGAACCGGCCGCACCGATACAACGCCTTCCGGGCGAAGACGGTCGAGGAGATGATCAACGCGTTCCGTCGGGCCTGGGCAGACAAGAACGTGCAGGCGGTCATCCTCACCGGCGCGGGCGAGAAGGCGTTCTGCACCGGCGGAGACGTCAAGCAGCGCGCCGAGACCGGCGACTACGGGCCGAGCGAGAGCGGAATGTTCGAGATCGGCAACCTGCACAAGACAATCCGTGATATCCCCAAGCCGGTCATCGCCGCCGTCAATGGGCTTGCGATCGGCGGTGGGCATGTCTTGCACGTGCTGTGCGACCTGACGATCGCTGCCGACACCGCACGCTTCGGCCAGTCCGGACCCAAGGTCGGTTCTTACGACGCCGGCTTCGGCTCGGCCTTCCTCGCCCGTATCGTCGGCGAGAAGCGCGCCCGCGAGATCTGGTACCTGTGCCGCCAGTACGACGCCGAGACCGCCGAGCGCTGGGGTCTGGTCAACTGGGTCGTCCCGGCCGCCGACCTGCTCGACGAGGCCAAGAAGATCGCCGCGGAGATCGCCGAGAAGTCGCCGACCACACTGCGCTTCCTCAAGCAGAGCTTCAACGCCGACACCGACCATCAGGCGGGGCTGTCGAACCTCGCGATGAGCTCGCTCGATCTGTTCACCCACTCACCCGAGGGACTCGAGGGCGCCGCGGCCTTCGCGGAGAAGCGTATGCCCGAGTTCAACAAGTACGTCGGCGCCTGACCGCTGCGACCCAACGAGAAGGAATCATCATGAGCACCAACAGCATCGCCGTCGTCACCGGTGCCGCATCGGGCATCGGCAAGGCCATCGCACTCGCGTTCGCCGAGCAGGGCACCACCGTCGTGGCGGCCGACATGAACCTCGACGCCGCCAAGCAGACCGCCGCCGAGAACTCCAACATCGTCCCGATGTCCGTCGATGTCGCCGACCGCGCCAAGGTCGACGAACTACGCGACGCCGTCAACGCGGAGGTCGGTGTGCCCGACATCCTCGTCAACGCGGCCGGCTGGGACCGCACCGACCAGTTCCTCAACGCAACAACGGAATTCGCCGAGAAGGTGGTCGCGATCAACTATCTCGGGCCGGTCCACATGGCCAGCGCGTTCCTCCCCGGCATGGTGGAGGCATCCAAGTCCGACGGCTGGCAGGGCGGTCGGGTTATCAACCTTGCCTCCGACGCAGGCCGGGTTGGCAGTGCCGGAGAATCCATCTACGCCGGCGCCAAGGGCGGCGTGATCGCGCTCTCCAAGTCGCTCGCCCGCGAGATGGCGCGCTACCAGATCACCGTCAACGCCGTCTGCCCCGGACCGACCGACACGCCCCTGTTCCAGGCGCAGCCGGACAAGCTCAAAGAGGCTCTCGTCAAGGCGATTCCATTCCGCCGGCTCGCCCGGCCCGACGAGGTCGCCGCACCCGTCCTGTTCTTCGCCTCACCCACGGCGTCGTTCATCACCGGCCAGGTGATCAGCGTCAGCGGCGGACTCACCATGGCCGGCTAGGCGGACGTGACGAACATGCAATCAGAACTGCACTTGCCGAGCCGGCCATCCTCATCGACACAGACCGGCTGAGTCGTCAACCGGATCGATCATCGGAGATCAGCAATGAGCGACACACAAGAGTATGTGTACGACGCACACCAGTACCGTGCCTTCTTCGAGCACGAGTTCACCTATCTGAACGGATTCCGCCGCAACGTATCCCGATACGCCAATGCGATTGCGATGATCGACCCGCTGACCGACACCGAGTGGACCTACGCCCAGCTCGGCGCCGCGGTCGACGCGATCGCCGCTGGTTTGGCGCAGCGCGGTGTGAGCGAGGGCGACGTGGTGGCCTACCAGCTGCTCAACGGTCCGGAGTTCGCGCAGCTCTACCTCGCCTGTCAGGCGGCCGGGGCGGTCGGCTCCCCGGTCAACTTCCGGCTCGCGGCCGGAGAGACCGCGGTGATCCTGGACGTCAGCCGGCCCAAGGTCTACGTGTACGACACCGACTTCACCGCGATGGTCACCGATGCGATCGAACGCGCCGACCACACACCGGAGATCCTCGTCGGCGTCGGATCCGGTGATCTGGTACCGGGTTCGGTGTCCATCCGGTTCACCGACCTGCCGTCGGATGGCCCCGTCCCGACCGTCGCGCGCGGGGTGTTCGACGAGACGACCCGTCTCTACACGTCGGGCACCACCGGCATGCCCAAGGCGGTGCCGATGAACAGCGCCATCGAGATCTTCTCCGCGCACGACGTGATCATGCACTTCCCGCTGTCGCCGGAGGATCGGACGCTGAACATGACGCCGTGGTTCCACCGCGGCGGACTCTACTGCGCGGGACCCAATCCCACCTTCTACCTCGGTTCGTCGCTGGTGCCGATGCGCACCTTCGACCCGGAGCAGACACTCGACTGGGTGGAGCGCTACCGGCTGACCTTCCTCATCGGGGCACCGACCAACCTGGCGATGCTGGCCACTGCGCAGCAGGCGAGGCCACGAGACCTGTCCAGCCTGCGTGGCATCGTCACGATGGGTGCGCCGCTGGAACGCGAAGCCGCACTGCACTATCAGGACGTGCTCACACCGCGGATCTTTAACGGCTACGGCAGTACCGAGGGATTCTGGAACACCTTCCTGCGTCCCACCGATTTGCCCGATCATGCCGGCACCGCGGGGCGTGCGTGCCTCGACGACGACGTCCGCGTGGTGAAGGTGCACGACGACGGGCATCTGGCCGACCCCGACGAGATCGTCGCCCGCGACGGCAACGAGGTTGGCGAAGTGATCATCAGGTCGCCGAAATGCGCTGCCGCCTACTACGACTCGCCGCTGCAGGAGAAGGCGAAGTACCACGGCAGCTGGCTGCACATCGGCGATCTGGCGACCTGGGACAGCGACGAGTACGTCACCATCGTCGGCCGCAAGGACGACATGCTGATCTCCGGTGGTGAGAACGTGCATCCGGTCCAGGTGGAGGAAGCCCTCAACGGCCATCCCGACGTGGCGGATTCGCTGGTCGTCGGGGTACCCGACGAGCGCTGGGGCCAACTCGTCGTCGCCTACATTCTGCCGGTCGACGGAGCAGCGCCGACACCGGAGGATCTCGACAGTTACTGCCGTAACCATCCGATGCTCTCGCAGTTCAAGCGACCGCGCGCCTACCGCATCATCGATGCGCTGCCGGTGTCGGCCACCGGAAAGAAGCTGCACTACAAGGCAACCGAATCCGCGGCCGGAGAGATGGCCGCCGGCGCGTTCAGTGCGCCCAAGACAACCCAGGCAACCCAGACAACCGAGGGAGTCACCCGATGAGCACCGTCACCACCACACCCAAGTTCTCCGTCGCCGATCCGCTGAATCTGGACCTCGGATATTCCGACGACGAACTCGCGCTGCGCGATTCGGTTCGCGGATTCCTGGCCGAGAACGTGACCCCGCACATCGCGGAGTGGTTCGAGAACGGTGGCATCCCGATCGCCCGCGATCTGTTCAAGGAGTTCGGTCAACTCGGAGTGCTCGGTATGCACCTCGACGGATACGGCTGCGGTGGAGCGTCATCGGTGCATTACGGGCTGGCCTGCCTGGAACTCGAGGCCTCCGATTCGGGCATCCGATCGATGGTGTCGGTGCAGGGCTCACTCGCGATGTTCTCCATCTACAACAACGGCAGCGAAGAGCAGAAGCAGCGGTGGTTGCCGTCGATGGCCGAAGGCACCACGATCGGTTGTTTCGGTCTCACCGAACCCGACGCGGGCAGCGATCCTGCGTCGATGAAGACCCGCGCCCGGCGCGACGGGGACGACTGGATCCTCGACGGCCGAAAGATGTGGATCACCAATTCGCCCATCGCCGATGTCGCCGTCGTGTGGGCCAAGACCGATCTCGGCGACGGTGACGTCGGTGTTCGCGGATTCATCGTGCCGACCGACACCCCGGGAGTCAGCACGCCGGAGATCAAACACAAACTGTCCCTGCGCGCTTCGACGACCGGCGAGATCGTTCTGGACAACGTCCGGCTGCCGGCCGACGCGCTGATGCCCGGCAACGACGACCTCCACAAGGGCAAGGGGATCAAGGCCCCGCTGTCGAGCTTGTCGGAGGCACGTTACGGCATTGTCTGGGGCGCGATCGGTGCGGCGCGCTCGGCCTGGGAGGCAGCGCGTGACTATGCGGTGCAGCGCACCCAGTTCGGACGTCCGCTGGCCGGATTCCAGTTGACGCAAGCCAAACTCGCCGACATGGCGGTCGAATTGCACAAGGGGCAGCTGCTTGCACTGCACCTGGGCCGGCTGAAGGACACCGTCGGGTTGCGCCCCGATCAGGTCAGCTTCGGCAAGCTCAACAACACCCGCGAGGCCATCGAGATCTGCCGGACCTCCCGCACCATCCTGGGTGGCAACGGAATCTCCTTGGAGTACCCCGTGATCCGGCACATGGTGAATCTGGAATCGGTGCTCACCTACGAGGGCACACCCGAAATGCACCAGCTCGTGCTCGGTCAGGCCCTCACCGGCGAGAACGCCTTCCGCTGAACAGCACCACCAAGGACGACTGATGAGCACCCTCACACACGACATCGAGCACAAGCACTTCCGGGAGACCGTCGCGAAGTTCGTCGACGACCAGATCACGCCCGCACACGAAGACTGGGAAAAGGTCGGCCAGTGGGACCGAACTCTCTTCACCGAGGCAGGTAAGAACGGGCTCCTCGGATTCCCCGTACCCGAGGAGTTCGGCGGCCCCGGCGTCGACGACTTCCGGTACCACGCAATCGTGATCGAGGAGACTGCGCGAACCGGTGCCGCGGCCGAGGCGATCGCCTTCTCGCTGCAGAACGACGTCGTACTGCCGTACCTGGTCGAGCTGACCAACGACGAGCAGAAGGCGCGCTGGCTTCCCGGTGTGGTCAGTGGCGAGACCGTCCTCGGCATCGCGATGACCGAACCCGGTGCAGGCAGCGACTTGACGGGTATCCGCACCACCGCCGTTCTCGACGGCGACCACTATGTGGTCAATGGGTCCAAGACCTTCATCTCCAATGGGCGCAACGGCGACCTGTTCGTGGTGGCCACCCGCACCGGGACCGACAAGCACAAGGGCCTCACCCTGCTCGTCGTCGAGGCCGACACCCCGGGGTTCGAGCGTGGCCGCAAACTCGACAAGATCGGCCTGCACGCGCAGGACACCAGCGAATTGGCGTTCAGTGACATGCGGGTGCCCGTCGCCAACCGGGTCGGCGCCGAGGGCGAGGGCTTCTACCAGCTCGTCCGCAACCTTCCACAGGAACGGCTGTCGCTGTCGATCGGTGCGGTTGCCGCCGCGGAGGGCACGTTCGCGCGAACGCTGGATTACGTGCGTGAGCGGACGGCCTTCGGATCGCCGATCTCGTCGTTCCAGAACACCCAGTTCGTGCTCGCCGAGATCGCCACCGAACTCGACATCGCACGAACCTTTCTCGACGACTGCATCGCCGAGCATGTCGACGGCAAGCTGACCGCGGCGCGGGCGGCGAAGTTGAAGTGGTGGGCAACCGAGCTGCAGGTCCGCACCGCGGATCGCTGCCTGCAATTGCACGGCGGCTACGGGTACATGCGGGAGTATCCGGTGTCGCGCGCCTTCATCGACGCCCGCATCCAGACGATCTACGGCGGGACCACCGAGATCATGAAGACCATCGTCGCCAAGGATCTCGGGATCTGATCTCCGGAAACCCGCCCCCGCTGCTGAGGTGCTCGGGTCGCCCACCCGCTGCCTGAGCGTCGAAAACTGGAGGTTCCACCCGCTGCCTGAGGTGCTCGGGTCGCCCACCCGCTGCCTGAGCGTCGAAAACTGGAGGTTCCACCCGCTGCCTGAGGTGCTCGAGGCGCCAGCCGAGAGCCTCGAAGGCGCTGGTGAGCTGACCATGTCATAGTGAATGAACGTCGATTCATCCCGCAACCGAGGAGGGCAGATGGCCAAGACAACGGCCGCACGATCGTCGGCAGACCTGGCCGTCGAGGATGCGGTGCGCGCGGTCCGCGTGTCCTCTCGCCGACGGCAGCTGCTCGACGCGGCCGTCGTCGTCATGGGGCGCACCGGGTTTCATCAGATGTCGATGCAGGCACTCGCCGAGGAGGCGCAGGTCAGCGTCGGCCTGTTCTACAAGTACTTCGGCAGCAAAGAGGACATCCTGCTGGCCGCGATCGTCGACATCTTGGAGACGTTCCGGGATCAACTACAGCCGGCCATGGACCGCGTGGGCGACGACCCGGTGGAACAACTGATAGCCGGCTTTCGCCAATACGTGACCATCGTCGACGAGAATCGCGACGCCGTCGTCCTCACGTACCGCGAGAGTAGGACTCTGGACGCCGAGGGCCGCGAACGCATCAAGGAACTCGAGGTCG
Organism: Gordonia sp. NPDC003422; assembly: GCF_053588675.1. Lineage (NCBI taxonomy): Bacteria > Bacillati > Actinomycetota > Actinomycetes > Mycobacteriales > Gordoniaceae > Gordonia > Gordonia sp. NPDC003422. The sequence continues at coordinate 2,131 of NZ_JBSFQL010000052.1, read as the reverse complement.
AGACGTCGGCACCCATGCGGGCCGCGATCACCGCGGGCATCGGCAGTGGAGTGATGAACGACGTCGACGTCGACCTCGTGGTCTTCGACCTGATGATGCTTGCCCACGGATGGGCACTCAAGCACTGGCATTTCGCGCCCGGGTTCGACCTCGACCAGTACATCTCCGCACAGTTGCGCTTTGTCCTACCGGCTCTCGTGAAGGCCGACAAGGTGGATGCCTACCTCGCCGAGCTGTGATCGGCCGACGGTCGAGACTCGTTGACCGGCAAAGTCTTTGCGAAGGCGGCCAGGGCCCGGCCGGTCGCCAGCAGCGGTTCGGTGGATCGGCGGACGCGCGCGGCGATGAACGCGCCTTCGAGTCCCGACACGATGGCGTCGGCCAAAGCGCGCGCATCGGAGTCGCCGAGGCCTCGGGACCGCAGCAGTTCGGCGCCGCTCTCGACCCAACCGGTCATGACACCCGCTGCGACACCACGCAGTTCGGGCTCGGTGTCGGCGATCTCGGCGGCCACCGTGCCCACCGGGCACATGTTCATCCAATCGCTCTCGGCGATCGTCTCGGCGGCGAGTGTGAACGCCGCGATCAGCGCCTCGGCGATGTCACCCTGCGGAGCCAGGAGGGATATGACGAGTTCGCCGTAGGCGGCCCCCGATCGACGCATCGCCTCGGCGGCGACGTCGCGCTTCCCGTTCGCGAAGTGGTGGTAGATGGAGCCGATCGGCGCGTCCGCCGCCTCGGCGAGTTGTTTCATCCCCGTCCCGCTGTAACCCTGGCGGCGCATGATCTCCGCCATGGCCACGACGATGCGATCCTCGGTCTTCATCTTCCCATCCTAGAACGAACACTCTAGAATGGACGTTCTAGTCGGGAAACGCCGCTGAAAGGGTCTGGGCATGCCGGTCGTCGACGTTCCGAGTGGGCAGGTGGAGTATCTCGTCGACGGGGACGGGCCGCCGGTCGTCCTCCTCCACGGACTTCTGATGGACCAGTCGTTGTGGGATCGGGTGATGCCGTTGCTGCCGAGCGGGTTTCGGTACATCCGACCGCTTCTGCCGTTCGGCTCTCACCGACTCCCCATGCATGCGGACGCGGATCTCTCGATGACCGGCATGGCCGGACTCGTCGCCGACTTACTGGAGGCACTCGACCTCGACGACGTCACCCTGGTGCACACCGACTGGGGAGGTGGTCTGTTCCTGACGGCGATGGGGCGAGACGACCGGGTGGCCCAGCTGGTCATCTTGCCGTGCGAGGCATTCGAGAACTTCCCGCCAGGGCTCCCCGGTCGACTGGTCGCGCTCGCCGGGCGCATCCCGGGTGGCCTGGTGATCGGGATCCGACCGCTGCGGGTGAGCTGGCTGCGTCGGCTGCCCGTCCTGTACGGACAGATGGCGTCGAGCCCGCTACCTGACGCACTGATGCGCCGATGGACCGACCCGGTGCTGCGGGACAAGCTGATCCGCCGCGATGTGCGTTCCTACCTCCGCACCAGGTTCGACGCCGCCGACCTCGTACGCCAAACGGAAGCACTCGCGGGCTTCGGTGGACGTGCCCTCGTGCTCTGGTCGGCCAACAAGGTGATGCCGCTCGACCACGGCCGCCGTCTCGCCGGCCTCATCCCCGGGGCGCAGTATCGCGAGGTGCCCGACGCCGCCGTCCTCTCGATGCTCGATCAGCCGGAGATCGTCGCGGAAGAGATGAGCAGGTTCCTCAGCGCCATTCCGACGTCGTCGTCCTGAGGAGGCCGACGCCGAGCACACGCGGTGTCGACCCGTACCGTGGGGTGGTGTTCGAAGACCTCGCTCTGAACCCACTCCCGTCGCCGAGATCGATGTTGTCCGGATTTCGTGGCGAACCGCGACTCAACCGCACCACCATTGTGTTGACGGGAGCTTCCTCCGGGATCGGCGAGGCGATCGCGCATCGACTCGCCGCACGTGGCGCAACGCTGCTGCTCGTCGCGCGTGACCCCGACAAACTGACTGCGACGTGGCGACGCGATCAATGCCGATGGTGGTACCGCATCGTGGTTCTGTCAGCGGACATGAAAAACTGCCCATGGGCGGTCACGAAAGTGCCCGCTGACGGCCAATAAGGACTGCCCATGTGCGGTCACGAAAGTGCCCGT
>NZ_JBSFQL010000051.1:0-11202 GCF_053588675.1 Gordonia sp. NPDC003422 | reverse complement strand
CACCAGCATCTCGGGAGGCCCGCCCTCTCCGGCGGAGCCACACGGGGTGGGGAATTCAGATGAGCATCACTGGGGAATTTCGATGAGCGCCGTCAGTTGCGGCCCAATTGAATCCACAACGTCACTGCGACGTAGGTGAGCAGGAAGGCGACCAGGATCTCGTCGTCGCCGCCGGCGAGGAACGGTGCGAGGACAACCAGCGGGATGCCGACCATGAGGCCGAGGGACTGACTGTCCCACACATGCGCGACCACCAGGCCGCCGCCGGCCAGCACCGCAGCGACGAGGAGTGCGGCGTAGTCGGGCAGCCAGTGGTAGATCGCGGTGGCGGCCAGCACGTCGAACAGCGCGGCTGCCACCCCCGTCGCGACGAGTGCGACTGCACCAGAACGCTTCTGCACGTTGTGCCCGAGTCGAACGCCTATGCCGAACAGGGTGGCGGCGAGGAGTGCGCCGCCGGCGACGCGGAGCTCGGGACGCAGCAGTCCGGCCTGGGCGGCAAGCACGAGGAGCAGCACGACGCCGATGAGCGTGATCGCGACACCGATGCCGGCGAGGATCTTGCCGATCAGTCCGCCCTCCGACGCCGCGGTCATCTTCTCGGCGGTCGAGGCCCGCGGGGGGACTGGAAGTGGCCGGGGCGGCGGTGGTAGCGGCTGCACCCGGGGCGGAGTCGGCGCGTACTGCGGCACACGATGGTTCGGTGTGAACAGGGGAGGGGGGAAGGTGGCTGTTGGTGGCTGCAACGGATGCAATTGCGGCGTCTGTGTCGGCGTCGGCTGCTGCGGGATCGGGGGAGTGTGGACCGGTTGCGCGGGGGCAGCGGTCTGCGTCAACAGAACCCCGTGCAGTGCGGTGAGTTCATCGGATGCGTGCGAGAGGCGCCGCGTGATGTCGGCGAACTCTCCCCGGATGCGATTCACGGTGTCGGCCGGTGACTCCGGGCCGGGTGATGAAGTGGTGGCATTCATACCGTCCACCTTCGACCGCCGGCTCCCGACGATCATGCGTAGATGTACCCACTTTCGGTGGGTAGTTGTCAGTCCGTGTCGAGCCCGTGTTCGATGGCGTAGCGCGTGAGTTCGACGCGGTTGGCCAGTTGCAGCTTGCGCAGCGATGCGCCGACATGGTTCTCGACGGTCCGCGGGCTGATCGACAGGCGGTTGGCGATCTGCCGCGACGACAACCCCTTGGCGACCTCCCGCAGCACCTGCGTCTCCCGCTCGGTGAGTACCGGCGTCGACGGACCGGGATCACGGGCGATGCGGCGATACTCGCCGAGCACCAGTCCGGCGAGTCCGGGGGTGAACACTGCCTGGCCATTCGAGGTGGCGAGGACCGCTGCGACGAGTTCGGCCCGCTGAGCGCTCTTGACCAGGTACCCGGTGGCGCCCGCCTTGACGGCGTCGAGGACGTCGTCGCGTTCGTCGGACGCCGACAGCACCAGGACATGCGCGTCGGGGCACTTCTCGAGGATCGCGGCGGTCGCGGTCGCACCGTTGCCGTCGGGCATGTTCATGTCCATCAGGACGACGTCGGGTTGGGCGGCGGCGGCCCGTTCGGTGGCTGCACGCACGCCATCGGCGGTCGCCACCACCTCGAATCCCTCGTCGGTGAGATCGCGGGCGACGCCGTCGCGCCACATCGGATGGTCGTCGACCACCATCACCCGCACGGATTTCTCGGTCATCGGACGCGGCCCTCCTGAACGGGAATCGTCAGCTCCCATTCGGTCCCGGAACCCGGAGACGTCTGCAATTGCGTTCGACCCCCGAGATCTTCGATGCGCCCGACGACGGACCGGGCGATACCCATCCTGCCTTCTTGGCGGGCCGCCTCGAGCCGGCCCGGTGCGATGCCGCGTCCGTCGTCGCGGACGCTGATCACCACCTCGTCGTCGAGGTCCTCGAGCAGGATGAAACTCTGGGCTCCGCTCCCCGCATGCTCTGCCGTGTTGTGCAGCAGATTGTCGACCGCGGCCAGCACCTCGTCGGCGATGTGCGCCGACACCGGCACCGGCTCACGGGGAGCGCTGACCTTGACCGTGTCGGCACCGAGTTCACGCAGCGCGGCACCCAGGTCGACGTCGGACGACGGTGTCGGGTCGCCCGTCGAGGTCTCGGGTTGATCGGCGATGAGTCGGCGCAGGCGTTGCTCCTGTTCGGCTGCGAGCCGAGCGAGTTCGGCCGCGTCACCCCCGATTTCCGCGCCGCGTCGCGCGACCAGGGCGAGCACCTGCAGCACACCGTCGTGCACCTCGCGGGCGAGGCGTTCGCGTTCGGTGGCCTGCGCGGCCGTGCGAATGGCCGCGGTCAGACGGGCGTGGGTCACCCGGGCCCGCGACGCGGCCAACCCCACCGCCAGTCCGGTCATCATCAGCAGGAGCAGGGTGGCGTTGCGGCCGAAGTTGAGTGAGATGTCGTCCTTGACGAAGAAGTTGGCGCAGCCGACGACGACCGCCGTGATCACACCCCACACCGGACCGCCGAGCAGAGCGCTCGACAGCACACAATTGGCCACCCACAGCGTGGTCGGCCAGGTCTGGTTCCCCGCGACCCATCCCTCGTCGGCGACGTAGGAGGTCGACAGCATCATCACCACCGACACGGCCACCTCGGAAGCGACGAACCACCATCGGCGGCCGAAGCCGACCAGGTAGCCCGTCGCCCACCAGACGTTCGCGACAGTCATCAGGCCGAACAGGGCCCACGTCAGACCGGGCTTGTCCAGGTTGTCGTTGATGACGATCTGGAAACCGAGCGCGTAGATGAACGACGCCAGGCGAAAGATCTGCGCGGCACGCCACAGCGGGCCTACCGGGTCGGAATCGACGGCGAGCATCGACGACGGGATCAAGCGGTCGAACCCGGTCGCCATGCTCTCTCCCGATGATGGTCGCGGACGTCGCGACCATCATCGCCCATGAAGTGGACTCAGAGGCGACGCACCGCGAATCGAGCCGCGTCCATCGTCATTCCGTTGACCGTATAGAGGACGTGGGTTGCGTTCGGGCCGCCGACGGGCGCGCCGTTGCAGATGGTGTCGCCGGGGATGCAGTAGCGGACCGTGCGGCCGCGATAGGCGGAGCCGACGCGGACCGGCGGCGCGCCGATGTCGGTGATGAAGCGGTCCGACGGCGCACCGAACATGACGATCGCGGCGATGTGGCTTGCGACGTCGGCGGGCAGCGGCGGAGGTACCTCACGCTCGTACTGGCGGTAGCGGTCGGGGATCGCGATCTTGCCGCTCGTCGCGTACCCCGCGACCACGGCGCCCTGCGAGTATCCGCCCAGCACGATCCGGGTCTTCGGGCAGCTGCGGGCAATCGCCGTCACGTCCCGCTGCGTTTGCCGAACACCGTCGGCGACACTGCGGACAAAGACCACTCGATTGTTGAACTTGTCGCTGGCCGCATAGTTGACGCCCTCGGCCGCGACCGACTTCCCGCGAAGCTGCGACCGCATCGACTCGACGAAGGAGATACCGGTCAGCCCCAGCATCGGGGCGGGTTCGGCGGTACCGCGCGCGAACACCACCGCCACATCGGAGCAGGGCGCAGCCGACGCGGCTGGGGCCGTGGTGGTGGTCGCGACGATCGACCCCCCGAGTGCGCCGAGCGCACATACGAGGGCCGTCAACCAACGCCTGATGGGCCGGGTGGTCCGGACATTCATACTGTGATTCATATCGGGTGTTCGGATGAGGATGGTCGGCGGATGGGTCGGATCTCGGTTCTTTTTGCGCGGGATTTCGGCATCAGCTCAACGCGGCACCCAGCTCGTCGGCGCGGCTCAGCATCTCCGCACCGTCGCGGGCACTCACCACGGTGCTGCAGTGGTCGGCGTAGTCGGCCATTGCGCAACCCGCCTGGGTCCAGTACCTCGACGGTTCGGGCGTGACCCAGGCCAGGCGATGGACTCGTCGGGATACTTCGGCAACGAGGTCGATACGGGGGTCGAAACCGTTGCTGCGCGCGTCGCCGACCACGAGCACCGAGGTTCGGGCGGTGAGGAGATCTCCGAAGCGTTCCAGCATCGTCGACCACATCGATCCGTAGTCGCTCGTCGCGGCGAGATCGAGGCCGTCGGCTGCCAGCACCGCGGCCAGGGCGTCGTCGGTATGAGCGGCGCGCAGAGCCGACGTCACGAGCACGGGTTGGTCGACGAACGCCACGACCTCGCAGTGCCGCCCCATCCGGTGGAGGGTCTGAGCGAGTCGAAGGATGAAGCCGGCGACCGGTCGCACCGACAGCGAGACGTCGGCGACGATCAGCATGCGCACCGGGCCGGGCGTCCGAGCGCGTCGCCACAGCATGACCGGCACGCCATCGGTCGGCACCGACGCTCGCATCGTGCGTCGTATGTCGAGCCGGCCACGGTCGGTCCGACGCGGGACCCGACGGGGTGCGCCGTTCATCCGTTGCACGAGGCGATGACATGCGCGGTCGATGTCGGCCTGATCGGTCGTCGTTCGTGACGCCGAGTCGGTGTCCTGCGCGAGCACCGACAACTCGGTGTCGAGCCGGGCAGCCAGAGCGTCGATGAATGCGGTCAAGGCGCGTTCGAGTTCGGCACGACGCCGGTCGTCGAGCCCTTCTGCGCCGTCGGTGCCATAGGCGCTGCGAGCGTCGTAGGCGTCGAGAGCCCGCAGGATCGCGGCAGCGTCTTTGAGCCCCAACGGAGTTCCCCGAACCCGTGTCGCCGACCCCACGAGTTCGCCGACGCTGGCCGAGTCGGCCTCGTCGATCTCGACGGTGTACGTGATGCCTCCGGACACGGTGTCACTCTCCGCGTCGACACCGAGTTGTTCGGTGCCGGCCGAAACGGTGAAGTCGTTCTCCTCGCGATGGGCGCTCTCGGCGTGACGTTCGGCGGCGTCCGGATCGTCGATCATGAGATCGCCGATCTCGTCGGTGTGTTCGTCCGCGCCGATGCGTCGTACGGCACCTTCGAAGTCTTCGTCCCATTCGACGTCATCGGGCAATTCGGCTGCGGCGCCACGGGTTCGGGGCAGGGCGTCGGGAGTGCTGTCGTCGGTGGTGTCAAGGAAGAACAGGTCGAAGGCGTGGTCGAAGCCGTCGGCCTCGTGCGTGTACTTGACGCACACGCTGCGCAGCGCTGCACGCAGGAGCGTCGGGTCCGCGGCCCCGATGATCGACAGCACACGTCGAATCTCGATGACCTCGGCGGGCGATGCGGCGACGCCGTGACGCCGGAGAACCTGTCCGAAGAGCACGGCGAGAAGGTCGAGTACGCCGTCTCGTCCCGGTGATATCGGGCGTTCGGTGGTGAGCACCAGCAACTACCGGCGTTGCGCGCTGCGGGCGCGACCGGCCCCGAACGCTGTGGCGGTGACGGTTCCTCGAGGTCCGGTTTCTCCTGTGGTGGAGATGGTTTCGCTCTTCGTCGGGCGCTCGAGTGCGCGTCGGGCGATGTCGAGATCGGTGCCGAACTTCACCAGCAGTGACAGCAGCGCCCGGTTGGTCGACGGGTCGCCGGTGCGATCACCCAGCAGCGCTGCGGCGCGGGCTGCGTCGATGACCTCGGCGATCGACGGGCTCTTGCGTAACGGCAGCTCACGGAGGTCGCGGGCCATCTCGACGACGCGAGCGATGACCGCCTCCTCGACCTCGGGTGCACGCACGGCGACGATGCGCCGTTCTCGATCCACCGACGGGTAGTCGACCTGGAAGTGCAGGCACCGCCGCTTCAAGGCGGGCGAGAGTTCGCGAGTGTCGTTGGAGGTCAGAATGACCCACGGTGCCGATCGCGCGGCGAAGGTACCCAGCTCGGGAACGGTGACCTGCCGCTCGGCGAGCACCTCGAGCATCACCGCTTCCATCGCCTCGTCGGTGCGGTCGATCTCGTCGACCAGCAGGACGGTCGGGAGCGTGGACATGATGGCGGCCAGAAGTGGTCGGGGTACGAGGAAGTCCTCGGTGTACACGCCGACGTCGGTGCGTGCGAGCGCGGCCGATGCAGAGGAAAGTGTTGTCTCGGTGGCCAATTCGGAACTGATGCGATCGCGCAGCATCTGCACGTGCAGGAGTTGCCGTGCGTAGTCCCATTCGTAGAGCGCGCGTGACTCGTCGAGACCCTCGTAGCACTGCAGGCGAATCAGTTCCCGGCCCGACGCCGCCGCGAGTGCCTTCGCGAGTTCCGTCTTGCCCACGCCGGCCGGACCTTCGAGCAGCAGCGGCCGATCGAGCAGCGTGGCGAGGTGAACCACCACGGCGAGTTCGTCATCGATCAGATAGCCCTGCTCGCCGAGAGCGGCAGCGAGCTCGTCGACGCTCTCGAAGGTGGTGGGTTGGTCGGTCACTGACGACATGAGCGACATGTCTCCTCGATTCATCGTCCAGGGATTCATCGTCCAGGCAAGGGAATTGGTCGAACGGGGTGAGCGCGGGCCGGGCATCGAGATGCCCGGCCCGGACTGCAACGCGACAGCGCCCCACTGTCGATCAGTGCTCAGTAACTCCCGGTCATGGCGTGCGTGACCATGGGGATCAACGATTCGACGGTGCATTCGCGGGGGTTGCCCGGGGTGCACCAGTCGTCCATCATGTGCTCGGCGATGGCCCGGACCTGCTTGTCCGAGGTGTCCATGGTGTCGCCACGGCCCTCGTACTTGCCGGTGTTCATCCGGTTCTTGTCGTAGCTGTCGACGGAGAGCTGACCGAAGTTGTCGGGGATGCCGAGATCCTTCGACAGCCGGATCGCCTCTTCGACCGCCGCGTCGGCCGCCTGGACGGTGGTCATCTTGCTGGTGTCGATGCCGAGCAGGGCGGCGATGTCGGCGTAGCGCTCGTAGCGGCTGGGGAGGTTGTACTCCCAGACGCGCGGCAGGGCGATCGCGTTGTTGAGGCCGTGGTGGCTGTCGTAGAACGCGCTCACCGCATGCGAGAGCGAGTGAATGAGGCCAAGTCCGCCCGAGTTGAATGCCTGTGCCGCAATGTATTGCGCGTGCATCATGCCCGTGCGCGCCTCGAGGTTGCGGGGCTCGTACACAGCAGTCCGCAGGTGGTCGCGGATGAGTTCGATCGAGTATTTCGCGTTGCCCAGCGATGGCGCGAAGTCCAAGCGGGACACATAGGGCTCACTCGCGTGGGCGAGGACGTCGAATCCGCAGAACGCGGTGAAGTGCTCGGGGCAGCTGTAGTAGAGCAGCGGGTCGTCCATCGCGAGGTCGACGAGACAGGTGTCGTCGAAGGCCACCCACTTGTGCGGCTTGTTCATGTCCGAGGTGTCGGTGATGACGTAGGCCCACGACGTCTCCGAACCCGTTCCGGCAGTGGTGGATACGGCGATGTGCTTGGGGTTCTCCTTGTTGGTGGCCTTGGAGAAGCCCTCGAACTCGTTGATGTTGCGGCCGTCGTGCGCGATCACCATACGCGCGCCCTTGGCCGCGTCGTGGCTCGATCCGCCGCCGACCGAGATGATCCCGTCGCACTTCTCGGACTGATACAGCGCAGCCGAATCCATGCAGTTGTAGTCCTTGGGGTTGGACTCGACCTTGTCGTAGAGGACGACGTCGACGCCCTGGTACTCGATCTTGCCGATCAGTTCCTCGATGATGCCCGAGCCGCGCAGGCCGGTGGTCATCAGCAGCACGCGCGTCATGCCGAGGTTCTTGGCCTCCACGCCCAGCATGTCGTGTGCGCCGACACCGAGTTTGGCGTTGGGGAACGGATGGAAATCCTTGATCGGGAAGTCCCAGATCTGGTTCAGCTCGATGGCCATGCGGTCTTACTCCCTTGTGGCGAATGGTGGTACCCGTCCACCGTGTTGCACAGGTCACAGCCGCCACAAGGACACCTGCTCATCTGCTCAGATGTTCAGACGGAGTGGTCAGCTCGATTCCTGTCCCACCGGACAGGTCCCACTCCGCTGCCTGAGATGCGACGAGCGCAGCGAGGGGTCCTGACACGCGAGCGGGAAGCCGGTCGCGGTACCCGGGCGATGTTCAAGATGAATCATCCGACAACGGGTTTCGACTGCCCGGGCTGCGCATGGCCCGACGATCCCGGCGTCACTCTCGACATCTGTGAGAACGGGATCAAGCACGTCACCTGGGAGATGACCGGCAAACGTACGATGCCGGAGTTCTTTGCCGCCCATACTGTTTCGGAGTTACGCGGATGGTCGGATTTCGCCCTGGAAGACCGGGGGCGCCTCACCGATCCCATGGTCTACGACGCCGCGACCGATCACTACGTGCCGATCGGCTGGGACGACGCGTTCGAGCTCGTCGGCCGGCATCTGCGCGCACTCGATACGCCCGACGCTGCGAGTTTCTACACGTCGGGCCGTCTGAGCAATGAGGCGACGTTCCTGTATCAACTGATGGCACGCGAGTTCGGCACCAACAATCTCCCCGACTGTTCCAACATGTGCCACGAGGCGTCCGGTCGGGCACTGCAGGCCTCGTTGGGCACAGGTGTCGGTACCGCTGACCTCGCGGACTGGGAGCAGGCCGACGCCATCTTCGTGCTCGGCGTCAACGTCGCATCCAATGCGCCGCGCATGCTGACGACATTGGCCGACGCCCATCGTCGTGGTGCGCAGATCGTGCACGTCAACACCTTCTCCGAGGTCGGCGGCACGCGCACGATCGTGCCGCACGAGATTCTGGAGATGGCGCGCTTCAAGTCCACTCCCACAAGCACTCTCAACCTACAGGTGCGACCGGCCGGCGACCAGGCACTGCTGCGTGGCATGGCCAAGGCGTTGTTCGAGGCGGCACTCGATCGTCCCGAACTGCTCGACATCGATTTCATCGAGCACCACACTCGCGGATACGAGTCGTACCGGGAGGTGGTTCTTGCGACCGGTTGGTCTGAGTTGGAACGGCAATCGGGTCTGTCGGAGAACGACATCCGACGTGCCGCCGACATCTACATGACAGCTGAAAGCGCCATCATCAGCTGGTGTCTCGGCGTGAGTCAGCAGGAGCACGGTGTCGATACGGCCCGCGAGGTGGTCAATCTGTTGATGTTGCGCGGCAACGTCGGACGCGACGGCGCCGGGCCGTCGCCGGTACGCGGCCACAGCAACGTGCAGGGCAACCGCACGTGCGGAATCGATCACCGGCCCAAGGCCGACTTTCTCGACCGGCTCGGCGAGTGCTTCGACTTCGAACCCCCGCGCGAGTGGGGACTCGACACCGTCGCCACCTTGAAGGCACTCGACGAGGGCAATGTGAAGGTCTTTGTCGGGATGGGCGGAAACTTCGCCCGCGCCACACCCGATCCCGAATACACCGAACATGGACTCGCGCAATGTGATCTGACCGTCCAGGTCAGCACCAAGCTGAATCGCAGCCACCTCGCGCACGGCAAAGACGCGCTGATCCTTCCCTGCCTTGGCCGGACCGAGGACGACGTCCAACAGAGCGGGTCGCAATCGGTCAGCTGCGAGGATGCGATGAGCATGGTCCAGCTCTCCACGGGCACACGCAAACCGGCATCGTCGAACCTACGGTCGGAGCACGCCATCATCGCAGGCATGGCGAAAGCCGCACTGCCGGAATCCACGATGCGATGGGACTGGCTGGTCGCCGACTACGACCACATTCGCGACGCGATGGGTGTGGTGATTCCGGGGCTAATCGACTACAACCGAAAAGTTCGTCAGCCCATGGGTTTCCGTGTACTGCAGCCTGCGCGCGACCGAACCTTCCTGACCGACAGTGGCAAAGCGGAGTTCTGCCTGTCCGCGTTGCACGATGAGGTGCCGGCCGAGTCGGATGTGCTGGTGCTGCAGACCTTCCGTTCGCAGGATCAGTGGAACACCACCATCTACTCCGACGACGACCGTTACCGAGGGGTGAAGAACCTTCGCACACTTGTCTTCATGAACCCCGACGACATGTCCGCGCGCGGCCTCGCCGAATGGGATCGGGTCGCCATCGAGGCGATCTCCAAGGATGGCAGTCGTAGGAAGCTCGACGGCTTCCGGGCCGTCGAGTACAAGATCCCGTCGGGCAGCGCGGCTGGGTACATGCCAGAGATGAACGTGCTGATCGAGCCTGCCGACTTCAGCGCCCAAAGTGATCAGCCGTTGATGAAGAGCCTGAGGGTGCGGATCGCGCCGCTGGCGGGGGGCGGAAGGTAGTTGGAGGTCCACCACCTCTCGCTCCCTGAGGTGCGCGAGGCGCTAGCCGAGAGCCTCGAAGGGCTGGTGAGACAGGGCAATTCGGCGACCAAGTAGCGACGGTCACCAGGCCTTCGAGGCTCCTCGCTAGCGCTCGTCGCACCTCAGGCAGCGGAATTTCGGGCCCAGCTCTGCCTTCCACGGATCCAGGCTCAGGGAGCGGGCATGTACCGCGAGCACTCACGCTGATGGAGCGTGTGATCGCTCAGGATTGGAAGCGGGTGCGCGACAACCACGATCGACTTGCGGAACTGTGGGCAGCGCACGATCCCGACCTGCTCCTCGTGAATGCGCACTGCCCGACGTTGTTCCGGAACGCCGGCATGAAGGGCGTTGACCAGGGCTGACGAGTTTTGTCGGTGGCATGGTTTAGCGTGGTTTGTACACGGGATGTGATGACTGGGTAGTTGATGACTGAGACCGGGTTGCCGGTCTGATTCCTTTTGATGATGAGCATGTTGAGCGGATGGTCCCGATCCGTTGGTTCGTCGTATCGGAAGGGATTGTCGTGTCTGTGTTGTCGACGCCGTCGCCGTGGCCTGAGCAGTTTGCTGCCGGGCTGCTCGGTGGGGTCGACCCGGATTTTCCGGATGAAACCCCGACCAACGATCTGTTGTTGGGGATGGCCGAGATCGATCGTGGGCGTGCGTCGTTGGCGTATGCCGAGTATCGGTCGGCGGCGGTGCTCTATGACCGGTATGTGGCGGCCAAACTCGTCGAACCATCCGGGTCGGGGTTTGTGACCGATGGGTATGCCGATTGCGCGGCGCGGATCGCCCGCGCCTGTGGGATCGGGCAGCGTGCGGCGGAGAAACTACTCAGTGAGGCGGTGTCGTTGCGGGATCGGCTGCCCGAGGTGTTCGACTGTTTACGCGACGGGATCATCGCGCCGTGGCAAGCACAACTCGCGGTGACGCGCACCGAGTTGTTGGACGAGTCGGCGGCGGCACCTCTGGTGGATGCCGAGATCGCTGCGTTGTTGCGGACCCGGAAAGGTACGTGGTCGCGGGCGCGGATGCGCGACATGATCGACCGCGTCGTCTACCGC
>NZ_JBSFQL010000050.1:0-11913 GCF_053588675.1 Gordonia sp. NPDC003422 | reverse complement strand
ATCAGCCACCCCACCCGCGGTGACCACCCGAGCACACTTCCCGCCTCCACGATCGCCGCCGCAGGCGGCGGGTGGGTCGCTGATCCGAAGAGTTCGGTGACCAACGCTCTGACCTGCGAAATAGGGTTGCACCCGGCCCGCAAAATCTAGGGGAGGAGTTTTTTCAGCGAGGACTCGAGTCGAGTTGGAGAACGCGAGTGCTGCAGCACTCGCGTTCTCCAACTCAGCACCTGCTGTCGCCAGTGTCGGCCTCGCTTCGGTGACAGTCCACTCTTCCCACCTCCGCGATCGAGACCTCACGCAGCGGGTGGGACAGTTCCGCACCCGAACCAGGCACGGGCTTCGAGCGTGAACGGTCCGTCGGGCAGCCTCGAACGGCAGGCCTCGCGGATCTGCCCGCGGCTGTCGTCGTCCAGTCCGGCCAGATGGGAACCGGCCGGCCCGACCGCGTAGGTGAACGGCATCCAGAAGTCGTCGAAGTCGGTGTACTCGACGCTCGCGTGCAGTTCACCGTCGACGACGTAGTCGAGCCCGATCGTGGCGAGCCGATGCGCGATGTCGCCTCGGCGCACTCCCGCACGCAGACGCTCACCGACGACGTCGGGGTCGAGGTCGCGGGCGGCTGCCCAGAACGTCTCGAGCATGATCATGCCGCCCTCGGTGAGGTCCCACATACAGGCGGCGACTGGTCCTCCCGGCCGGGTGACTCGGGCCATCTCGGCCAGTCCCGCGTCCGGGTCGGTCATGAATCCGACGACGAGGCAGGAGAGTGCCGCGTCGAAGCTGTCGTCCTCCCACGGCAGCGCTTCGGCCACACCCACCCGCACGTCGGCGCCCGGATTCCTGGCACGGCACGCCTCGGCGAATTGAGGTGCCGGGTCGATCGCGGCAACCTGGCGCGGATCGCCGACACGCTCGGCCACGGTGGACGTGAGACCGCCTGGCCCGCAACCGACGTCCAGTACACACAAACCCGCCCGCACGCCGGCCGCGTCGACGAGTGCGGGCGCAAGTGTGCGGGTGTAGCGCCCCATGAAACTGTCGTAACTCTCGGCTGGAGACGTGAACTCCATGGATCAACTCTGACCCCGTCGAGACCGGATCGTCAACCGTGCGGTGGTCTCGACACCACGCCTGGTTGCGAGACGCATCGGACTCGCTATCGCTCGCACGGTGCTCCTCAACCCAGCGGCCTGGCGGCTCGGAGTCGGCTCCGCCGGATCGAGCCGGTACCGAGCGGAGCGAGGCACCGTGTCGAGATCGACCAGCGGTGGGCAGCTCAGCTCGTCGGCGCGGGTGAACCGCTCGGCGCCACGGCGGCGGGGTTGCGCCACACCACCGGCGAGGTCTTGTAGTCGAAGGCGTCTGCGCCGGAGGTGTCGGCCCAGTAGATGACCTGCTGCAGTTTCTGCCCCGGGTCGGCGAGGGCGAGCAGGCACGTCGCATACGACTCGCCGCGCCGCATTCGTTCCGGCTTCGCGGTCGCAGTGCACGACGGCAGACCCGTGGGTGGTGGGACGGTGAGCGCTGCCGCCCGGCCGTCGGGGCTCCCGGCGATCCCGACCACGCCCGGTGCGGCTGACGGCCGATTCGCCAGCGAGGTCACCGTCACGTAGATGAAGTAGGGGACGCCGCCGTTTGTGGCGGTTTCGGGCACACCCTCGGCGGGTGTTATCCCGGTGACCGTGAACAGTGCGAGGGCGCCCGACGTGGCGAAGGCGTCGGCCGGAAGCGTGGCCGTGGCACCGAAATCGAGGCCGGTGCCGGGCGCCGTGCGCGCGGGTACGCCGCGGGACACGGTCACCGATGCCGACATGGGCACCGACGTAGGTTTGTCGCCGGCTGGGGTGTCGGAGGTTGTCGATGAGCAGGCCCCGACCGCCAACAGCATCGCCACGCTTGCCGCGATCCCGACGCGCCGCACCATCCGATCAATCCTCACGCTGCGTAAGGTTACCGAGGTGACGACCAAGCAGGGGCAAGTCGTGGCGTCGGGCGCGTTCCAGTTGTTCGGCCAGCGCAAGCGTGAACAGGTCAGTGAACTGCTGACGGACGTGTTCGGGCGTGACGATGTGGAGGCGTTGGGCGCGGATTGGCGCGGCATCGTGTACTTCACCGTCGCCGACGACGAGGAGATCTCCGACGACTCGGTGCTCGGATTCGATGCGTCGAGCGGCGATTCGGGAGAACTCGCGACGGTCGAGGAGGTGCTGGCCGCGATCCGTTCCGGGGAGATCGCCGAGGCCGTCGACGTCGCGAGTTTCGATGCATGGCGTGACGCCACCGGAACTCACACCATCGACATGGGTGCGTGCGTGCCGCCGACGCTGTACGAGTTCCTGGGTGGTAATCCGGCCGAAAGATCCACCGAGACAGAGGATCTCGTGACGTTCATCGCGGTCGCCGCCGCGCTGATGGGGCGGCTGGAGCAGCTTGGTGTCCAACCCGGCGACGAGATTCCCGACGAGGTGTTCGACGACGAGCGCTGGCGCGACGGCTGAGGCGATCAGTCTGAGGCGATCAATCTGCGGTCACCTGGATGGGCGCGATCGCCAGGTGCGGGAGGTCGGGCTGCAGGCGCAGTTCCACCCTGCCGGACCCGGTGGTGACGGTGGTGCCGATGCCGTGAGTGGTGACTGACGGAATGCCGGTGCCGGCGACCCAGCCGCGGAGGGTGCCGCGAGTGCCGCGGGTGAGGTTGCGCCAGTCGACCCGGACATCCACCCGGCACGGCGCACTGGTGCCGGAGATGCCGAGGAAACCGCCCGTTACCTGCACGTATACCTGTCCCGGGCGGTACGGCCCGGGTGCGGCGAGCATCCTGATGGTGCCGGCACAGAGTCCGTCGGCCAGTGTGTAGAGAGGCGCCGACGACGCGGTGCGGTTCTGTGGTTCGGCGTTCGCCGTGGTCGCGGCGAGGCCCATTCCCGTTGTGGCGGTGATGATTCCGACGGCGATGGCGAGTGGGCGTCGGATTCGGCGGAGAAGGTGGCGGCTACGCATGGCGGACTCTCGGTGTCTGCGGTGGCGTCCGGGCCGCGATCTCGACGCCGGGATGTGACATAGATCATATCGGCGACGATGGACGTGCCGTTACCGTGCGCCCTGCGATCACGCCTCGCGGCCGCGATGCTGTCGGTACCACCGGACCAGTTCGTCGGTCGACGAGTCGTCCGCGGCGGGGGGCGCGGCGTCGGTGGTGATGACGCCCAGCAACTCCTTGGCCTGCGTCTTGCCCAACTCGACACCCCACTGATCGAACGGGTTGATTCCCCAGACGGTGCCCTCGACGAACACCTGGTGCTCGTAGAGGGCGATCAGCTGGCCGACCACCGCGGGGGTGAGCTTGGGGGCCAGGATCGACGTGGTCGGCCGGTTACCGGGCATCACCTTGTGCGCCACCACATTCGGGGCCACACCTTCGGCGGCGATCTCATCGGCGGTCTTGCCGAAGGCGAGCACCTTGGTCTGGGCGAAATAGTTGCTCATCAGCAGGTCGTGCATCGAGCCCGCGCCGTCGGGGGTCACCGGCAGGTCGTCGGTGGGTTCGGCGAAGCCGATGAAGTCCGACGGGATCATCCGCGTGCCCTGGTGCAGCAGTTGGTAGAAGGCGTGCTGGCCGTTGGTGCCGGGTTCGCCCCAGAACACCTCGCCGGTGTCGGTGGTGACGTGATGCCCTTGGGCGGTCACCGACTTGCCGTTCGACTCCATCGTGAGCTGTTGCAGATACGCGGCGAATCGGGCCATGTCGTTGGAGTAGGGGAGCACCGCGCGTGTCTGCGAGTCCCAGAAGTTCGAATACCAGAGTCCGATCAGGCCCAGGATCACCGGCGCGTTCTGTTCGAGGGGCTGCGTCCGGAAATGCTCGTCGACGACGTGGAATCCGTCGAGGAACTCGGCGAAGCGGTCCTTGCCGATGGCCGCCATCACCGACAGCCCGATCGCCGAGTCGACCGAGTAGCGTCCGCCGACCCAGTCCCAGAAGCCGAACATGTTGGCGGTGTCGATGCCGAACTTCGACACCTCGGTCGCGTTGGTGCTCACTGCGACAAAGTGTTTCGCGACCGCGTCGGCTCCGGCGCCCAGCTCTTCCAATAGCCAGCTGCGGGCCGCCGAGGCGTTGGTCAGGGTCTCCAGCGTGGTGAAGGTCTTGGAGGCGATGATGAACAGCGTGGTCTCGGCGTCGAGGTCGGCGAGGGTGCCGACGAGGTCGGCGGGGTCGACGTTCGACACGAAATGGCAGCGAATGCCGGCGTCGGCGTAGTGGCGCAGCGCCTGGTACACCATCACCGGGCCCAGGTCGGAACCGCCGATACCGATGTTGACCACGTCGGTGATCGCCTTGCCGGTGTGGCCCTTCCACTCGCCGCTGCGCAGCTTGTCGGTGAAGACGCCCATCGCGTCGAGGACCTCGTGGACGTCGGCGACCACATCCTGACCGTCGACCGTGAGCGACGCGTCGGCCGGCAGTCGCAACGCGGTGTGCAGGACGGCGCGGTCCTCAGAAGTGTTGATGTGGGCGCCGGCGAACATGTCGTCGCGGCGGTCCTCGAGCCCGACCTCGCGTGCGAGGCTGAACAGCAGTTCCAGCGTCTCCCGGAGCACACGGTGCTTGGAGTAGTCGATGTGCAGATCTCCGACGTCGACCGTCAGCTCACGGCCCCGATCGGGGTCGACGGCGAACACCTCTCGCAAATGCATCGCGTACACGTGCGGCTGATGAGCCGCGAGCGCCTGCCACGACTGGGTGGCGGTGATGTCACCATGGTCGCTTCCGGTGAACTCTCCGCTGCCTGTGAAACCGCCGCTCGACACGTCGCTGCTCATGGCTACCTACCCTATGTGTTCGGGGCGGGGGCCGCGATGCTCATCGACAGGTGTTCACGACTAGGGCACGCCCTAGGTTCACCGGCCCAGCGGTCCGCGGCCGAGTCGCAGCAGCAACATCGCCAGCGTATGGCCCTCTTGCCCAAGGTCTTTGAATCGCTCGAGTACCTTGACCTCGCGGCTGTAGACGAGTCGTGGGCCGCCCGACGCCATACGTGCTGCGCCGATCTTCTTCGACACCGCGGAGCGCCGCTTGACCGCGGCCAGGATGACGGCGTCGAGCCGGTCGATCTCGAGGCGCAGCGAGTCGATGTCGTCGGGCAGGTCGGACACCTCGGACGACAGCTCATACCGCTCGAGATCGATGGTCTGGTCGAACGGTACGGGCGCGGTGCTGCTGTCGTCGGTCACCCGCCCGATTTTGCCACGCCGGTACTCGGCACCACCGAGTGCGGCAGGTCGGAACGGACACGAGACGATAGGTGCCATGATGACCAATCGAACGGTGTCGTCGATCGCGGCGGCCCTGATCATCGCGGCATTGGTCGTTCGCGGCGCTCTGGTGGCGACGGGGAGCTTCTACTGGGACGACCTGATCCTCATCGGGCGTGCCTCGACGATGCCGATTCTGTCCTGGGACTACCTGGGTCACAGCCACGACGGCCACTTCATGCCGGCGGCCTTCCTGGTGGCAGGCCTGTCCACGGTGATTGCCCCGGTCAACTGGGTGGTACCGGCCATCACGCTCATCGTCGGGCAGGCGATCGCATCGGTGGCGGTGTGGCGCATGATCCGGATCATCGCGCCCCGCGCTGGTGCGGCGGGTCTGGCTGCCCTGACGTTCTACCTGTTCACGCCGATGACCGTGCCTGCCTTCACCTGGTGGGCGGCCGGGCTGAACACCTTGCCGATGCAGGCGGCGATGGCGTGGATCGTGGGCGACGCCGTCCTGGCCTGCCGGTCCGACGCCGACGCCGCGCAGCGCCGCCGCATCGTCGTCCGATCGTCGATCGTCTTCGTGGTCGCCCTCGCGTTCTTCGAGAAGTCGTTGTTCGTCCTGCCGGTCGCGTTGGTCGTGGCGACCCTGGCGATCGCGTTCGAGGATCATCCGATCAGTCCGCTGGCGACGGCGGTGTCGCGCGCGCGTGGTCTGTGGGGAGCGCTCGCCGCGATCTTCGGAGTGTGGCTGATCGTCTTCTTCTCGGTGTCGGATGCGACGGCGGGCGTGCATTCGGCCGCACAGACCGCGCGGCTGGTGTGGCGGACGGTGAATCGTGCGATCGTGCCCTCGCTGGTCGGTGGCCCGTGGGAATGGGACCGGTGGAATCCCAGCCCACCCATGGGTTTCGCGTCGTGGTGGATGATCCTGGCCGGGTGGCTGGTGATCACAGCGGTGGCGATCTGGGCGTTGCTCCGCAAGCGCGGAGCTGCGGCGATCCTCATCCTCGCCGCCGCCTATGCGGTGCTCGCGCAAGTGCCGGTGATGTGGAATCGGTCGAGCAGCAACACCGCACTGGAACTGGCGCAGACGATGCGCTATCTACCCGACACCGCGCTGGTCTTCGCTGCGGCCGTCGCGCTGCTGATCGCGGCTCCCGCCCGCGCCGGCGCAGTGCCTGCCGACGACGAGAATCCCCGGGGTGGTCGGCATACGAAACCCGCCGAACCGACCGCCCCGGCGACCGGGCTCGTTGCGGTGGTGGTCCTCATCGGGCTGGCGGTGGCGTCGGCGAGCGTGTCATTGGCCGGCTTCTCGAACTCGTGGCGCGACAACCCGACCGGCGACTACCTCGACACCGCCAAACGCAGCCTGGCCGCGGGCACCGATCATCCGATGTTCGATCAGGCGCTCCCACTGGAGATCCTGCTTCCGGTGGCGTACCCGAACAATCAGATCAGCCACACCTTCGGGCGGCTGAGGCAGCGACCCGACTTCGGCTCGAGCACCGACCGACTACAGGTCCTCGACACCTCGGGGCAACTCGTTGCCGGTGCGGTGACACCGCGTCGCGCCATCGCCGAGGGACGTGGCAGTTGTGCTCGACCGGAGTTGTCGGCACCCGAGCGGCTGGCACTTGACGGCCCGCTCATCCGGTGGCGCTGGACGATCGCGTTGAGCTATTGCGCCAACGGTGCGGGCGAGGTCGAATTCTGGCTGGACGAGGGGGCGCGGGTCAAGGCAACCGTGCAGCCCGGCCTGCACGTCGTCTATGTGCAGCTCGACGGTCAGGGGTCGGCGGTCAACGTGGCTCCGCTGACCGCCGGGCTGGTCTTGCACACCGGGGTGGGCCGGGTCGGGGAGGTTGTCGAGGCGCGTTTCCTCGGCGAGTGACATGCCCGACCCGGTGCCGATCAGCGGTCTGGATCGACGTAGGACACCTCGATCTTGTCGCTCTGCCCGGCTTCGCGGACCAACGCCGAGAGAGCCACCGCGGTGTTGGCCTCCGCGACAAACCACAGGACTCGCGTGCCGTTTGCGGCCGCGACCTGCTTGCCGATCTGGTCCTTGATGGTGGTGGTACCGGCCCAGGACGGGTCGAGTTGTCCGTTGACGACGTGCGAGTTGTAGCCGGGCGCGAACGTGACCAGCAGGTCACCGAGCGGGCCGAGACCGTCGAAGAGGTAGTCGCCGCGCTGGATCGCGTAGTAGCTGGGCAGACCGGTACGGGGTGACCCGTACGCGGCGGCCTCGGGCTGCTTGGACCCGGTACGAACAAACGTGACCTGCTGCTTGGTGCGCTCCTGGTTCTTGTTGATCTGGTCGTTCAGCACGTCGACCGTGTTCGTGCGGAACGGCAGGTACTGCCAGGTGGGGACGCCACGAACCGTGGTGCCCTCG
Source organism: Gordonia sp. NPDC003422 (assembly GCF_053588675.1). NCBI lineage: Bacteria > Bacillati > Actinomycetota > Actinomycetes > Mycobacteriales > Gordoniaceae > Gordonia > Gordonia sp. NPDC003422. The sequence goes on along the minus strand of NZ_JBSFQL010000050.1, from coordinate 4,247 downwards.
CCGACGATGTTGCGGGCCACGCACGTCACCCGACCGGTGGTGCCGAAGTCCGCGCGGATCACCGTCGTGCACGGTGCGGCGGCCGGGCGACCGTTCAGTGTGAAGTTGACGGTCACTCCGTAGTTGACATAGCCGCTGCCGGTCGCGGTCGGTGAGACGGTGCCGCTACCGGTGTAGGTGAACGGGCATGCGGCGCGTGTGCAGTTCCCGCCGGGCACAAAGGCCACGGCACGGCTGTCCACCGTGTAGCCCGGCGCCGGCACGTTGACGAGATCGTTGACCAGCGCGCGCTGGTTGGCGAACAGCTTGGCCGCATCGTCGGCCGACTGCGTCGCCACGTCGAGGTCGTAGGTGGTGGTGAGTTTGTCTGAGCCCTCGTCCGTGACCTCGGTGCCCTTGACATGGGTGACCACCTTGGAGCTCGGATCGAAGGTGACCTCCCACTGGCCGATCTTCACGACGTTGTCGCCGACGAAGGTGACCGGCGGATCGGACACCGGCCAGAAACGTGCGTCGGGCAGACCGGGATTCGGCGATGCCACCTCGATGGCGCCGAGTTTGGGTGCCTGGTCGGCCGGCACGGTGCCGATGGTGCCGGCGAGGATGTCGGGCGCCAGGGTGTTTCCGACCGGCAAGACACTGGTGCGCGACGAGTCGACCCATTTGCCGGCGAGTGGCCCGAGATCCTTGCGTTCCTTCTCGTTGGAGGTCAGGACGGCGGTCCAGAATCCGGCGGGTGCGTTGACGAAGCGGCTGTTGCCGACCTGCCGGTATTCACCCTGGTTGCCGTTCACCGAGATGGTGCCCTCGGCACTGTTGGAGATGGTCACCACCATGTTGGTGAAGTCGTACTTGATGCTCTGCCCGCCGTACTGCTGCGTCACACTGCCGGTGTACTTCGCGGCGGGACTCGACGCGAGCTTGAACAGCACCTCGTCGAGGCTCTTTTGCGCGCGGAACGCGGCCGTCGGCTCGGCGGTCCCGGCATGACTGAACGGGATGAAGGAGACCACCACCGCGATCACCGCGGCTATCGCCCCCACCGCCAGGATGACCGCTCCAGCTGCCTTCGACATGGTTGTTCCTCCCGTTGGTCCCGCATCCCAGCGCCGAAACAACATGGCGCCGCCAGAGTCTGTCGATCCGGGCATATCGTAGCCGTCGGAGCCGACGAGACGTAGCTTGTTCGGTCGGTCGTCCGAATGCCGTGTCGTCGTGGGGGCACTGTGCGAGTGCGTCCAGGAGATGTCGGTGCCTGCGGGTAACCTCGAATACCGATGACTGGCACTTCCTCTCTCCCGTCCGCCGACACCCGCGAGGCGCGTGCGGCAGCCCCATCCGATCCGGCGATCGACCGCCTGCTCGACGGGTTGAACCCGCAGCAACGTGCGGCGGTGCTCCACACCGGGGCGCCGCTGCTGATCGTTGCGGGCGCCGGTTCCGGCAAGACGGCGGTGCTCACCCGACGGATCGCTTATCTGCTGGCCGCGCGAGATGTCTCGCCCGGCCAGGTCCTCGCCATCACGTTCACCAACAAGGCGGCGGCGGAGATGCGGGAGCGGGTCATCGACCTGGTGGGCCCGCGGGCGACCTACATGTGGGTGTCGACGTTCCACTCGACGTGCGTGCGCATCCTGCGTGCCCAGTCCGGGCTGCTCGAGGGGATGAACTCGAATTTCTCGATCTACGACGCGGACGACTCCAAGCGCCTGCTCGGCATGATCATCCGCGACCTCGAACTCGACCCGAAGAAGTTCAGTCCGCGCGGCGTGGCGGTGGTGATCTCCAACTACAAGAACGAACTCGTGGGCCCGGAGCGGGCGATCGAAGCGGCGGCCGACGATGAGCCGTCGGCGCTCAAGATCGCCGAGATCTACCGCGAGTACCAACGCCGCCTGCGCGCGGCGAACGCCTTCGACTTCGACGATCTGATCGGCGAGACCGTGGCGCTGCTGCATGCGCACCCCGAGGTCGCCGAGTACTACCGCCGCCGCTTCCGGCACGTGCTGGTCGACGAGTACCAGGACACCAACCATGCGCAGTACGTCCTGATCCGTGAGTTGGTGGGGGAGCACGTCACTCAGGGTGGGGTGCAACCGTCTGAATTGTGTGTCGTGGGCGATGCCGATCAGTCGATCTACGCCTTCCGTGGCGCGACGATCCGCAACATCGAGGAGTTCGAGCGGGACTTCCCGAACGCGGAAACCATTCTGCTGGAGCAGAACTACCGTTCCACTCAGACGATCCTGTCGGCCGCCAACGCGGTCATCGCGCGCAACGAGAACCGTCGGGACAAGCGGCTGTGGACCGACTCGGGTGACGGTGAACTGATCGTCGGCTACGTCGCGGATTCCGACCGCGACGAGTCGGTGTTCATCGCGAAGGAGATCGAGAATCTCACCGACTATTCGATCGGCGGGTCGTCGAGCCACAAGTACTCCGACATCGCGGTGTTCTACCGCACCAACACCGGCTCACGAGCGGTGGAAGAGGTCTTTGTTCGGCACGGGATCCCGTACAAGGTGGTCGGCGGAACCAAATTCTATGAGCGCAAAGAGGTCCGGGATGTGGTCGCCTACCTGCGGGTGGTCGCCAACCCGGACGACACGGTGAGTCTGCGTCGCATCCTGAACACCCCACGACGCGGGATCGGCGACCGTGCCGAGGCATGCGTCGCGGTGCATTCGGAGAACACCGGCCGAAGCTTCTACGAGTCGCTGATCGACGCGGCCGACGGCAAGGTGGCGCTGCTCAATTCCCGTGCGGTGAAACAGATCGGCGGATTCGTCGACCTCATCGAGGGTCTGCGTACCGACTTCCTCACCGGGTTCGGCTCGGCCGGTGACGCCGACGAGGACGTCGCCTACATCGACGCCACCGAGGAAGGCGCCGACATCGGTGAACTCGTCGACGCGATCGTCGAACGCACCGGGTACCGCGCGGAACTCGAGGCGTCCAACGACCCGCAGGACGGCGCGCGTCTGGACAACCTCAACGAATTGATCTCGGTGGCACAGGAGTTCAGCCAGGACGCGGCCAAGTTGGCGGCCGGCGAGATCGACGAGGACGACGATCCGCTGGAGTCCGGCCGGGACACCGAGGGGGAGCCCGAGCCGGGGTCGCTCGCGGCGTTCCTGGAACGGGTCTCGCTGGTGGCCGACGCCGACCAGGTGCCCGACGAGGGCGAGGGTGTGGTCACGATGATGACGCTGCACACCGCCAAGGGCCTGGAATTTCCGGTGGTCTTCGTAACCGGTTGGGAGGACGGCCATTTCCCGCACATGCGCGCGATGGGTGACCCGGCCGAACTGAGTGAGGAACGACGCCTGGCCTACGTCGGCATCACCCGCGCCAAGGAGCGGCTGTACCTGACCCGCGCGATCACCCGGGCGTCCTGGGGACAGCCGGTGTCGAATCCGGAATCCCGCTTCCTGCAGGAGATTCCGCAGCACCTACTGGACTGGCGGAAAACCGAACGGCGTCGGTCGTCGAGTGGTTTCGGCGGGTCGTCGGGTGTCTTCGGCCGCGATGGGGCGTTCTCGTCGGGTGCGATGTCGGGCGGTCGTGGGCGGTCCTCGTATTCTGCCGATCCGGCTCGCGGGCGCAACAAATACGTGAATTACGAAGTGGGCGACCGCCACAACCACCCCAAGTACGGCCTGGGCAAGGTGGTCGACAAGATCGGCAGCGGCGCCACCGAACGCGTCGTCATCGACTACGGCGGCAGCGCCGGTCGGGTCACCCTACTGACCGCGGGCGGCATACCCGGCGACAAGTTGTAGGCGTCCGTCTCGCCACCGCCGGCCGAGGTGAGAGCCTCGAAGCTGCTGGTGAGCGGAAGTTTTCGCCTCGCCGGCAGGTGCTACTCGAGTCAGCGGCCCTCAGTCGGTGTTGCCGACGATCGTGGAGGCGGGAAGTGTGGGGTTAGGGCCGGTGGGCAGGATCGGGCCCATGACGGTGGTCGTCCGGGAACATCCCGGAAGCGGACGCTGACGGGCCCGACCCCAGTCACCGATTGTCGGTCGTCGCGTCCCGGCGAAGGCGACACCTTCTGCTAGAACGTCGGCTGGACGGCTCAACCCTTGGCGCGGTTGTCACCCAACCCATCGCTCCGCAGACGAGTACCCACAGAGGTTGGAGTTTGACGCGGCATCCGCGCGGCTGGCGCCCGCGACAACTGGAGCCGAATTGGAGAACGCGAGTGCTGCAGCACTCGCGTTCTCCAACTCAACTCGAGTTCTCGCAGG
>NZ_JBSFQL010000049.1:0-12448 GCF_053588675.1 Gordonia sp. NPDC003422 | reverse complement strand
TAGGAGCTTTCAACCCTACGAGCGCCCGTGCGCCCACCCGCCCACACCCGGCCCGTACGCCTAACTAACCATCCACATTCAGAGCAGAAGGGCCACAGATTCTCCAACAGGACACAGAGTGTCCGGAGCGACTCGGCGATCGTGGAGGCGGGAAGAGGCTCGTCGTCGAGGGCCGGTGTCACGGCGGACACCCCGCGATCGCGATGGGATGGCCGCCGCGAAGCCTCCGCATACCCCCAGTTCAGGAGGCCGAAGGCAGTACTCTTCGGATCAGGTGGATCGAGCCTCGTTGGCTGCCCCGGTCGGGGCGGCGACCCGATCGGGGAGTCGCCTCGACAGGAACAGTGACAGGACGGTGAGCACGAAGACAATGAACAACGCCTGCTTGAGTGCATCGATCTGACTGTCGGCGTACACCTTGCCGACCTCGGCCGAGGCTTCCTTGGAGCCGCCGGACTGATCGACCAGTGCAACCGCCTCCGACTCGGAGATGATCGGCACCCCGGCGTCGTTGACCGTGGCGATGATCTGCTGTTTCTGTGACGGGCTGAGGGATTGGGCGTCCTCGATCGACGTGGTGAAACCCGAGCCGAGCAGCAGGATGAACACCGACCCGACCACTGCCGTTCCGAACGACGATCCGAGATTCTGGAAGGTGCCCTGCAGTCCGCCGACCTCCGAGGTGTCGGACTCCTTCACCGCAGACATGTTGGCATTCCCCAACTGCGAGGCGAGCAGACCGAATCCGGCGCCGACCACGAACATGCCGATCGCGAAAAGCCATCCGCGCAAGGCGGGTTCGATCGCGCCGATGGTGAACAGGATGCCCGCCGCCATCACCACCTGGCCAAGTCGCGCGATGAAGCGGGTGGAGCGATGGGCGGTCAACCACGATCCGATCGCGGAGAACACCACCAGACCCGCGGACAGCGGCAGGATCTTGAGCCCGGTTTGCATGGCGTCCTTGCCGAGCATCGTCTGCAGGTAGACCGGTACGACGAAGAACAGTGCCGCGATCGCGAAGTACTGCACCAGGAATCCCGACAGCCCGCCGCGGAGCGCGCCGATGCGCAGCAGGTCGACATTCAGGAGCGGCTGACGGCCCGAATCCGAGAGGGCGCGTTGCCGGATGACGAACAGCCAGAGCACCACGACGCCGATGAGGATCAGGTAGGCGACCGGCGAAACCCCCAGGGGCGCAATGGTTCGGTCGCCGATCTCGGGTGGGTTGAGCGGCTTGAGCCAGCCCCAGGTCTTGGACTGCAGCACGCCGAAGACGACCAGGGCCATGCCGCCCGCCGACAGCAGCACCGACAGCGGATCGATGCGGGTCTCCCGGTTGCGTTCGTCGTCCTTGATCCGACCGGACACGAGCAGCACGCCGATCATCACGACGGTCTCGGCGGCGAAGACGTAGCGCCACGAGAGGTAGGTGGTGACCAGGCCACCGATCAGCGGGCCGACGGCGGCGGCGAGTCCGGTCACGGCGCCCAGGATCGAGAACGCGGTGACGCGGGCCTTGCCGGTGTAGTTGACAGCGGCCAGGGCGGCGATGGCCGGGATGACCAGCACCGCACCGAGACCTTCGACCAGCGACCAGCCGAACAGAAGCACGGGAAGGTTGGGGCTGAGCGCGGTGAGCAACGAACCGATGCCGTAGATCACCGAACCGATCTTGAAGGCCCGGGCCCGGCCCAGCAGATCGCCGAACTTACCGCCGGTCAGCATGAACGCCGCCATCGTCAGCGTGTAGAACGTGATCGCGGCCTGCATGCCGGTGATCGTCGTGTCCAGGTCTTTGGCGACGGTGGAGATGGACACGTTCATCACGGTGCTGTCGAGCACCATGACGAACTGGGAGACCGCGAGGATGACGATCACGAACCAGTTGCGCATGGCTGGAAAGCATATGCGCAAGTGGCTCACACCACCGTCATGCGGGTGGGATGACCCGAACCGCGGGTCACTCGGTCGCCGTCGAACTGCCCTCGCCGTCAGAGTCGTGATCGGTGGTGCTGTCGGTTGTGTCGTTCTCGGTTGTGGTGTCGGTTGTGGTGTCACCGTGGTCAGCGGTGGCGTCGGACGTTTCATCCGCGGGCGGGTCGTCGTCGCTTCCGTCTGGCTCGTTCGGGGTCGATTCGGGTGATTGGTTCTGCTTGTTGATGGTTGTGCTGTTGTTCGTTTTGCTGCCGGTCGGCTCGTTGCGCGCGGTCGACTTGCTGACGGTGGGCGCCGGCGCTGGGGCTGTGGTCGTCTCCGGGGTGCTGACGACGGGGTCGTTCACGACCGGGTTGTTCACTACCGACGCTTCCTGCTCCGACGCGATCGAGAATGACTGCACAGCGGCGGTATCGGGGACGGCCGCGGTGGCCTTGGCCGCCGTCGATGCGGGCGACACACCCAGCAGCCCGAGAACCGAGTTGACGATGTCGGTGACCAGACCGGTGAAAGCGTCGAAACCCGTCTTGAGGATGCCGAGTGGGACGCGGAGGACGCCCGCCACGAACTGCACCGCGATCACCGACAGCACGGTGAGCACCGACGGTTGCGGGATCGGGCCCGTGAAGGGATTGTCGAGCTTTCCGTCGGCGAGGTCGGCGATCATCGCGGTGACGACGGCAACCGCGGGCTTGGCCGTCCAGTCGGTGCGGAACAGGCCGAAGTTGTCCTCCGCGTCCCAGCTTCCGGTGTTCGAATCCCGGGCGCTGTAGATGAATATCGGACCTGCGCCGTCCATCGTCTGCCACCTGGTGATCAGGTCGGCGATGTAGGCAGCCTGCTGGGCCTCCGACAGCTGACCCGTCGGCAGGCCGTATTCGGTGGCCCAGATTTTGAGGTCGCCGTCGCCGTTGGCGACCATCAGCGCGTAGATGGCCGTCATCTGGTTGATGGGCGAGTCGGTGACGTCGCCGCCCTCCGAGAAGGCGGTCCAGTAGTGATACGGGTGATAGGAGAGGGCGTCGAAGCTGTCCTTCGCGCCCGCGGCATACATGCGCTGCACAAACGTGACGGGACTCAGGGTGCCGAGACCGGTGGGCACCGCCCCGAGTACGCCGGCGATCACCACCGCGTCCGGGTCGGCCGCCTTGATGGCGGGGTAAGCCGCCTTGAGCATCGCCGTGTAGGCCTCGGGGTCGACCGGGTTGTAGAAGGCGAAACCGTTGGGCTCGTTCCAGATCTCATACGCGGAGACCCGGCCCTGGTACCGGGTGGCGAGGGTGCCGGCGAAGGTCGCGTAGACATCCGGGTCGACGTGGCCGTTGATCGGGAACCCCGCCCACGACGGTGTTCCCGACACCACCATGACGATGTTCATGTCGCGCTCCTGCGCGGCGTCGACAATCGTGTCGAGCTTCTCCCAGTCGTAGGAGTCGGGCCCGTCGGGTTGGATGTAGATCCACGGTGCGCCGATCCGAATGTCCTTGACACCCATCGCTTGCAGCTCGTCGAGGGTGCGTGCGATCTCGGCATCACTCAGGAGATACAGGTTGGAATCGGCGACCCCGAGCGTCGTCGGCGACTGATCGATGGATGCGACGAGGACGACGGGAATCGAGTAGGGCGCCGTGGTCACCGTCGTGTACTCGACGCGGTCGGCGAAGGTCATACTGCCGGCGGCCACCATGGCGGCGATCGCGCACGCGGCAATCGCGACTCTGGCCAGTCTGTGGTTCGACGGGGGACCTGTCTGTGAACGGTGAAGCGGGTCAAGCATTCTCGACTCGGCCATGACGCATCCCGACGTTGGGCCCCCGAACCAGAACAACGGTTATCCGCCGCTCGATCGCGATGTTATCCCGACGACGGTTGGCGCAGCATCGGTACGAGGAATTGTCGTGCGAGCGAGACCAATTGCGCGTCGTCGTCGATCGCGACGATGCGGCTTGGCACGGTGAGGAACGACGCCGAGATCCGGACCATCATCTCGGCGACCAGATCGACGTCGAGGTCGGCGGCCACGTTGCCTGCGCTCTGTTCACGTCTCAGCTGACCGGCGACGAACTGCCCGACCGTGGCGAGGAGTTGCCCGTTGTCGCCGATCATCGATTCGATGAGCAACGCGGGTTCGGCGTCGGACAGGCCGCCGATCAGGGGGTTGTGCGAGATCGCTCGCAACGACGCGACGAAACCGAGTACGACGCGGTCCTCGACCGTCGACGCGTTGTGGATGTTGGTGCGGAACTGGTCGAAGTATCGACGGAACTCGCGAAGCACCACATGTTCGACGAGGGCGTCCTTGGTCTCGAACTTCCGGTAGAGCGTGACGCGGGTGACTCCGGCTCGTTGAGCGACCTTCTCCATCGGTGTGCGCTGAATCCCGGTGCGGCAGAACAGGTCGAATGCCGCGTCGAGGAGACGCTCGGAGGTGGGGTCGGGCGCTTCGTCGGCGGCGGTGTCGAGTGCGCGGAGATATGCGCGCTCGAGCAGGGATTGTTCCGGGCGCGATCGGGAGGGCGTCGACTCGGGTTCGATCGGCGCTGCGCGCACGGGGCCTCCTGGATGAACGATCGTTCGACCTGATTCTACTGTTTCGAGTTCTGACAATCTGCTGTGTCCTGGCTCACTCGGTGATAGAAATGTTACAAGGTGACAATCACTGTCACATTGCCACATGAAGGACGGGGAAAATGGACAATCTCAGCAGAAGGCAGGTCTTACGGACCGGAGGTGCCGTCGGAGCGCTGGGGGCCGTGGCAGTCGCCGCGCAGGGGACACCCTGGACGTGGTCGCCGGCCGGCTCGGTGCCCGGCCGCGGCAACGGCGCCGACCCGCGAACGGTGTGGGACGACGAGGCCGATCCCGTGGTCGCGAACCTGCTCGACCGCGGCCAGGTTCCCAAGGTCAATCAGCTGCTCCGCAGTTGGACCAAGAACGGCCAGCCGCTTCCGGCCGGACTTCCGCGTGAACTGCGTGACTTCATGGAGCACGCCCGGCAACTGCCGTCGTGGGCCGACCGGAGTCAGCTCGAGACAGCAGTCCGGTTCAACCAGAAACGCGGCACCTACCTGGGCGTTCTCTATGGTTTCGCCAGCGGCATGATGAGCACGATGATCCCGCGCGAAGCCAAGGCCGTGTACTACTCGCGTGGCGGCGCCGACATGAAGGACCGCATCACCAAGACCGCGAAACTCGGCTACGACATCGGGTCCCTCAACGCCTATCGGCCCGACGGTGAGATGGTTGTGACCTGCGTCAAGACCCGTCTGGCCCATGCCGCGGTCCGTCACATGCTCCCGCAGTCGGCGTGGTGGAGGAATGTCGCGACGGAGAAGGTGCCGATCAGTCAGGCCGACATCATGGTCACCTGGCACAGTCTGCCGACGACCGTGATGCGCAATCTGGAGAAGTGGCGCGTCCCGATTGCGAAGGACGAGTCGAGGGGATTCCTGCACTCCTGGCAGATCACTGCCCACATGCTGGGCGTTCAGGATCAGTACATCCCGGCGTCATGGGATCAGGCCGATGCGCAGGCGAGCCAGGTGCTGGACCCGATCCTGCACTGGACGCCCGAGGGGCAGAAGCTCGCCGACATCCTGCTGGACCTTGGCATGAACCTCGACCTGACCCTGCTGTCGCGTGGTGTGCTCGGTGCGCTCACCCGATTCATGCTGGGAGACAAGTTCGCCGACTCGCTGCACATCCCGCGGGAACCGGTCTGGACGCCGCTGCTCGAAACCGCGTGGGGTCCTTACGTGCTGGTCCGCGAGGGCATCTTGAACGTCGGCATGCCCAAGGAGGCGTACTGGATGATCGACGAGTTCCTGCGTCAGTTCGTGCTGTTCTACATGTCCGAACTGCGGATGCCGATCAACATCGAGATCCCGGTTCTGAACAACCCGCACTACCGCTAAGCCGGGACGCTCTCGTCGGCGACGGTCGGTTCCTCATCCCGGCCGTCGCGACGGGTCGCTCGGATGCGCGCCGTGATGCGGCGGAGCCAGTCCAACGACAGCGGGACACGCGGCCGCGCGACCAGCCACTTGCTGAACGGCAGACGCAGGATGAGCTCGACGGACGCCAACGACAGCACCAGCACCGTGCTCACCAGGATGATCGCGCGGCTGGCCAGCGAATTCGGGAAGCCGTCGGCGAACAGGAAGTCGAAGAATCCGATCCGGGCCAAGATGTCCAGGATCAGTGGGTGGATGACGAAGACGCCGAAGGCACGCAGGGTCGCCCACGTCACGAAGGCCGCGGAGAGAAGACCTCGGCCGGCCGAGATGCGGTCGTTCCACATCAGCGCGATCAGCCACAACAGCGCGAACCCGCCGAGATACCAGGGGAGCGACGCAAGATTCCACGGGGTGCTGGCCTGGGCCGGGAAGACGCCAGGCGTCGTCGACATCAAGTACATCGCGACGCTGAACGACAAGCACAATCCGGCCGCGACCATCACGCCGACCGCGTGCTCGCGCATCCAAGCGTCGACCTCGGTGCGATGATGAGCGGCCAGCATGCCGATCGCGATGAACAGCGCGTACATCGGCAGCAGTTTCCAGCCGTGGTCGTAGACGAAGGTCCATGCCGGCCCGCCCGGACGCGGCAGGTACTGGTAGACGACGAAGTACGTTGCCTGGATGGCTGCCGCGACTCCGAGAATCCACCACGGATGCGATCCCACCTTGCGGTGCATCCATGCGAGTGCGGGGAAGAAGAGGTAGATCTGCATCGAGATGAGCAGGAAGTACAGCTGGTACTTGCCCTCGCCGATCAGACTGTGCTGCGCCAGCGACGTGAAGAACTCGCCCGCGGGCGGGAACGGGTTGTCGCGGATGATGATGTGGTCGGTGACGCTGTAGAGGACCGTCCAGATCAGGTAGGGCGCGACGACCAGCCCGAAGCGTTTGCGCCAGAAGGTCAGTGGCGACATCGTCTTGCCGCGCATGCTGAGCACCAGCACGTAGAGCGTCACGGCGACGAACCCGTATCGGGTGAGGTGCAGCAGGGTGCCGACCAGACCCGCATTGCGGATGACGTCGGTGGTGGCGATCGCGTTGACACTGTGCGTCACGACCACGAGGGTGAACAGCACCGCACGCACGAAGTCGGCGGTCAGAGCTCTGGGCTGACGCGGCGCTCCGGGCGCGGCGGTGGGCGACGTTTCGATCGATCGGCTTTCTCGGATTCCCTGCCGCTGCGAGTCACTGGCCTTTCGCAACAGAGCATCCTCCTGAAAATTGTCACCTAACTGCAACGCAGAAGTTTACGGAGCGTTCCTGGCAATAACCTCAACGAGAGCGCAATCGGTGACATGCATCACAAGGCCGGAGGCGATATTCCCGGACGCGATTGGATCGGCGAATCGCTGCCGTGAATGTTGTGCAGGTCGCCGGTCATCGTGGCGGTTTCCGAAAACCCAGACTTCGAAACCCCAGAGTGGTGTATCCGGGTGACCGTTTGGCCAACGACGCGGCGAGAACTCCGGTCTCCACATCGTGTTAGTCGTGCACCTCGGCCGTCTGCTTGCCGGGATACGCGCGCAGCACGCGGCCCGCATATTGCACCAGGCGGCCCTTGAACGCGATGGGTGCGGCAAGGAACAACGTGTCGAGCGCAGGGCAGTCGAATCCCTCGCCGACAAACGGCCGGTGGCGACGACCAAAAAGTGGTGTGGCCTCGACGACGGCGTCGACCAGGCGGCGGCGCGCCGAGACCTGCTTGATGGCAGTTTCTGGTCAGATGCCCGCCAGATCCAGTCGCTCGATGAGGGTGACCTTGCGGGAGTGCGCCTTTCGCAGGGCACTGCACTGCTCGGTGAACCTCGCCTGGCTATCACCGCGCTCGGCGACGGTGCGCAGGTCGGTGAGCAGCGCGACAGCCGCGTCGTAGTGGTCCGGCTTGCGCGCGGAAATCAGCGAATCGACCTGTGACCACGCGACATCCTGGGACGACGCCAGCTGTTCGATCTTTCGCTCGTAGGCGGCGGCACGTTCCTGCTCGCGTCGTGCGTCGTTCTCCGCGCGACGTAGGGCCGCCTGCGTGTCCAGGTCGGTGCGGAGTTGAGCCGCGTCGGTGATGAGGGCTGCTGCTGTTGGGGATGCTGTAGCGGGTTGTCCGGTTGTTGTGGCGTCGACGAAGCGCCGCGATAGTTCCACCTGCACCCGCATCGGGTCGCCGGATGCGACGCGAAGGAGCAGGTCGTCCTTCTCGCCGCTCGGGAGCGAGGAGATCCACGCGGCGAGAGCCTCGGTGTCGGAGCGGGTTTCGAGCTCCGGCGAGGATTCGGCGGCGATGGCCAGCAGGTCGTCATCGACACCGAGGAATTCGGCGAGTGCATCCTGCGCCGGGGTGAGGTCGGCCAGACCCGGCGGAATGGGCGGCGCCGGGTCCTCGTGGTCGACGTCGTCGATGTGCTGGAGATCAGGCGTGCCCAGTGTTCCGAGCCACGCCAGGTAGAGGGGTCGCAAATCGCCGGCGGCCAGTTCGGCACGGACACCGATCATGGTCGACAGCAACACATCTGCGTTGTAGAGATCGCCGTAATCGTCCTCGCCGTCGCCTTCGTGAAAGAAGTCGAGCACCGTCGAGTCGTCGGTAGACCACGCGGTGGCCGGTTCCCCGGTGCAGTAGGTCGTCGCGACATCGACGTCGAGGACATCGCGGGGGAGTCGGAGCATCAGGCGGCGGGAGCCCCAATTGCTGAGGTACAGATGCGCGTCGTAGAAGTGCTCCATCAGCTTTTCGGGGGATCCGTGGAAGTCACCCCACTCGTACTCGTTGACGAAACCCGTTGCGCTGATGCGTGCCCGGCTCGACAGCGCTCGGATCTGAGCCTGCTCGGCAGGGGTGAGCGGCCGGTCGATGGCCATGAACTCGTAGTACTGATACTCACTCATGTTTCCCCGTTTTTCCTATCCGGTGTGACATGACGCGACCGTAGCGGTGACCTCCGACAAGAGGAGCTCGAGCGGTCGGCGCGTAAGGTGCGCTGACCGCCGAATCCCACCGACCGGCGCGTGACGTAGACTTTGGACCGTCCGATTCGCTGCTGACGTGGCCGATCGGGCCGCGACTGCCGTGAACGCGCGCCGGAAACTCGCAGACCTGTGATTTCCTCCACGAGGTCACCCAGTCCCGCTCTCGTGGGACTGGAGGAAATTCGCGAAAGTGCAGATCACTGAGTCGGCGTTTGGACTTCAGTAACGCGATTTCGCACGTTTCGTAACACTGCTACTGCCGATAGTGCCGATCGCCGGTCAGCGGTACTCACTCGATCGATGTGTAGCGAGTTCCACGGCGTTCCCCGGATTGGACGAGGCGACCTGCGCGCACCAGTCGGCGAAGTGTTCATGTAGCGGTGGCTCGGTCGAGCCCGGTGAGTTCGCGCGCGCGGGCGTTGGTGAGCGGCGCAGCCTTGGCCGCATCGAGCAAGATTCGTTCAATGCTTGCGCTCGGCCCGAGCTGCCCGAGGGTGTAGTAGGCGCGTGCACGTTGGCCGTGTTGAACGAGGAGCCCTGCGTCGCGGAGCTTTTGAAGCCTCGTTCGAGGCTCAACGCTGTCGGTGCCCAGTAGGTCGTCCCGGGCGTGAGTTGGTGATCTTTTCCTCGCGCAGGGCTGTAACCTGACTTGGCCCAATTTAGTGTCCACCTCGGATCGCGTTGATGGCGTCGCGGAGGTCGTCGGGTTGAGCCAAGTCAGGTACCATGGCGAGGCAGCCAAGGACCTCGACCACGACGCAAGTCAGGCAGCCGGCAGATATCCGCAAGTTGCTGTGCCGCTCATCGGTCCTCCCGCATCATCGCGTAGGTTCACGCCGATCCGAAGTCCACCGCGCACTGAGTCGCGGCCGGGCGCAGCGTTCGTAGGGCTGTTCGATCCGTGACCGCGCAGCCGATGGCACGGCTTGTTTCCTGACGTGGGCTGACGATCGGTTTTGGTGCTGAGCTAAGAAGGCAGCACTTTGGCGAAGTACTGGCCGCCAGTCGTCTCGGAGAGCTTGCATGAGTGCTGCCTGGTCTTATTCTGCTGGTGCGCTGTGACGTCGACGTCGTACACCCAATAGCCACGAGTTGCGCCGGTGGGGTCGGGATTCCAGCCGTCGTCTGTCCAGTTGGCAAACGACAGTTGCTCGAACGGGGGGTACAAGTGCCTGATTTCCTCGGTGCACTCGCGCACGGCGATCTCGTGACGAGCCAGGACGGCCTCTGTCGATGGGGTGGACGACGATGGCTCAGAACCGCGCGGCGGCGAGCAAGCAGTCAGGACTGCGAAAGCCGAAAGTGTACTTGCCAGTAGAAGTATGCGGAAGATTGCTGAGTTCATGACCGGTTATCTGTGAGATCGGGCCTGCTTCAGATAGGTTTCGGCGGATTCAGTCACGGACGCCTTGCTCAGGAAGGTCTCGTCACAAAACATCCATTTACCGTCCACCTTACTGAATCGCAGTGGCTTGCCGGTATCGACGAATACTCGATTGTCGAATTTGGTGACGTCAACGAATGCGGATGTTCCGGCCGTATCGACGGTGATTGCGTCAGCAGGGACACTGACCTCACGGTACGCGCTCAGGAAGTCGGCATAGTCTCGGTCTTCGGGTGGAAATGGTTTGAACAGCGGAACCCCAGTTCGCACTTCCTCGCGCCGAACCGTCGCAAGGATTTCCGGGGACGTCACACGCTGTGGCGGACAAATCAGGCCCTGAGATTCTTCCAAGGTCTGGTTTTCTGCGAACGCCCGAATCGTCTCGGTTACACCCTCAGCAGCACCTGAGTTTCCGGTGGGTTGGTCAGGGCTGCAAGCGGTGGCGGCAATCGCCATCAAGAGTGCGCTGCCGAGCAAAGATACAGAAACTGCGTGTGCGCGCCTCTTCAATATCACCATCTACCTACCCCTGAAGAATATTAGTGACCCGTCGCCCGGATTGGACATTCCCTCTAGCTGGCTTCTCGGAATTCGTCGTGCATTATTCGCTGCGGTGACGCATTTGCTGATAACAGTTGCGAAATCGCCGTCAGACTCTTTTCCGATCTTGATTCCTGTCTCATTGTTGTACCGGTCCATGATCTCTGAGTGTCTTCCATAGCTCGGATCCCCGTCGACCTGGGAGATCGACAGTTGCTCGTGAGTATCTGCAGAATACCGCGCTATGGTCTCGTCGCCACGGGCCGTCATGCCGCCCAGCCATATGCAATGTCGCGCTGCATCCTGGCGGTTGTCAGCGCCGTCGCCTTCCGGAAAGTACTTCTTGGATTCTGACCAAGCTTGCCCAGCGATGTCTTCGTCGTTGATGCGGTTGCATCGGTATGCCCGTACCGGATGCCTCGCGCACCAGCCAGCGATTCGCTGTTGTTCGGCCTTCTTGGCCGCCTCGTCATCGGTGTCGTCTCGATCGAACGTGGGAATTGCGGTGTCGACTGGAGTTCGAAACGTAGGCCGCGGAATACCGGGACCCGACGGCGACCCAGTCCCCGTCGGACGAGAATCAGGCGTCGTTGGAACGAGGCTGCTCGGTACCGGCACGATGGGCCGCCGTCCTGCGGTTGGGCTGGGTATGTCGGTGGGTGCGTGGGCGGTCATGTTGGGCCCGGTGCCGGGTGTGGCGGTGCTGGTACCGGGCAGCGTGGGTGGTGCTGCGATGGTGGGCTGGGAAGTGGTCGTTGTGGTTGTCGGCCCGGGGTCGTGGCACACGTACGGCGGGTTCGGGGTGGGAGCATCGGCGATCGTCTTGCCTGGGTGCGCGGCCACCCAGGCCTGCTTCCACGTCTGGTTGTAGGCAGCGGTTTCACGTGCGCACCGCTCGGCCGGTGTTTCGGCTGCCGCAGGCGGCGTCGAGGACAGTGACGCCACGGTGACGGCCAGGACGATAGCAACCACAAGCGTCTCGAACCCCCACAGCAGGAGACGAACACGGTCCGGCCGTGGCGGTGTGTGATGGATGCTCAAGAGTGTGGGCCTTCCCCGAAAGACATGATGAGCGTGCTGTTCTACAGCCAGGTGCGGGCGGAGTAGACGTTCAGCGTGTCGTCGCTGGTGGGGCTGGACGCGGAGAACCGGAACACCACCCGCACCGTGGTCGGGCCGGCGCAGCCATCGACACCGATGTGGACGCGTTTAACCCGGATGGACGCCCGGTTGGTGGTGAGTTCCTTCTTGCCCAAAGAGATTTCAGTGATCCGGCCGGGCACGATCTTCGACGAGATCGACGGCGTCAGCTGCGCACCGCCACCGATACTGAATCCGGGCGGATTGGCGATCGTGACGTTTGCCTGCGGCCCGAATGATGATCCGAGCCCGAACGTCGCCCCATCGGACACATCCACCTGACAGCCGACCAGCAGGAACTGTTCGAGCACACCAACATTGACCGGTTGAGTGGGCAGCCGCTTCGGATTCGCGATGGTGATGAGCGCCGATGTCAAGGGACATGTAGAACTGCCCACTGGTGGCCATCAAGACTGCCCGTAGGCGGTCACGTGGGGGTGCCCGGTGGCGGCCATGAAAGTGCCCA
>NZ_JBSFQL010000048.1:0-13784 GCF_053588675.1 Gordonia sp. NPDC003422 | reverse complement strand
CTCTTCGAGTCAGCGACGCACCCGCCGCCTGCGGCGGCGATGGAGGCGGGAAGAGGGCCGTGGAGCGCGGCGCGGCGACGATGATCCACGAAAAACAGGGGAAGAAACTCGTCCTCTATCCCTGGAGTCCTCCCCGCGAATTTTCTCGCGGACGACTCAACATGCAGGGGCAGAAAGTAGGGGAAGAACCTTCCCCTACTCTCAGTGGCCTGGTGGCTCGCTGACGTGGCCCGGTCGCCTGCCCTTCGAACACCTCAGGGAGCGGTGGGGGTGGTGGACGCTTATGTGCAGGTCAGAGCGCTAGTCACCGAACTCTGCGGATCAGCGGCCCAATCGCGATCGTGGAGGCGGGAAGAGTCGTCCGAAACGGCCAGATCACACGATCACATCGCCACCCCCGTCGGATGTCTGTACGCCTCAGCCCGGCCACGTGCACTGTGCATTTGACTGGGCTCCCAGGTACAGATTTCCGCAGTTCAGGAGGCCGAAGACAGTACTCTTCGAATCAGGGAGCGGTGGGGTTGATCGAGCATCTCAGCGAGCGGGTCGCAGTCGTCCGCGAACAGCGGTACGCGGCTGGACCCACGCTACGGTGACCTCGCCGCCGTCGGAGAGCTCTCGCCATCGAGCGTCGAAATCGTCGAAGCGATCGAAGATCCGTTGCAGGAGTTCGGGTTTCACGTCGGCGTCTTCTGTGCGGCCGGGCCACGCGGGGTCGGGCGCGGCGAATCCGCGTTCGACCTCCCACAGCGCGAAAGTCAGGGATGCCAGGTATTCCGAGCGTTCCATGTCCTCGACCTGACCGGCAGTCGGCCGACGCGGACGGCGGGCGGCTTTGCGTCGTTCGGCGGGATCGGCGGGCCAGAACAACCCGTCGAGGCCGTTGGCGTCGTAGAGCCTGCCGAACACTCCACCCGACAGGGAAGCCTCGATCTCGACGACCATGTGGGCCGCATCGTGCGGAATGCGTGAACGACCACCCGGACCCCGGCGCGGTGCCAGCACGGGCGGCTTGTCTCGCGTAATGCGAACGTCGTACCCACCGGCACGTTTGACGAAAGACACCTCCACACGGCGATTATCGACGCCGGGGAGGCCGTGAGGCCAGTGGTTTTCTAGCCGCTGTAGGCAGGCAGACGCACGCCGTGCGCGGCGAGCCACGGTACGGGGTCGATCTTGGTGACACCCTGCTTCCACACCTCGAGGTGGAGGTGGGGGCCGGTGGAGAAGCCTTCGTTGCCGACGAGGGCGATCACGTCGCCTGCGGTCACGTGCTGGCCCTTGCGGACGAGGACGCCCGACGAGGACATGTGGCCGTACATGGTGACGGTGCCGTCGGCGGCCTTGATCTGGACCCAGTTGCCGTAGCCGCTGGCGGGCTCGGCGGCGATCACGACACCGTCGGTGACCGCGTGGATCGGGGTGCCCAGCGGGCAGGCCAGGTCGATGCCGCCGTGCATGGAACCCCAGCGCATCGCGTAGAGCGAGGTGAACTGGCAGCTGCCGGAGGCGAAGTTGACGGGCTGCGCGAACATCGGGCGTCGGGCGAGTGCTTCGCGACGGGCCTCGTCGGCTGCTGCTGCGGCGCCGACGGCGAGTTGCTGCCCGAACCCGTCGGTGTCGGGGCTGGCGGTCGACGCGGCGACACCGGGCCCCAGATCGCTCGTGGCGCTCGTATCGGAGACGTTGGCGGCCGGACTGACCGAGGTGCCGTTCGGCTCGTCAGCGTTGCTCACCTGGGTGACCGCGGCGACGGTGGCGCCGGCGGCGATGGCGAAGAGGGCGGCGCGGCCACCACGCAGGGCGGTCGGCGGTGCGGCGACGCGATGCTTGCCGCCACGCTTGGTGCGCGATCCCTGCGGGTTGCTGCGGAACGGCTTGTCGTCGGTCTCGACGGCGAGGCGACCGGGGTCGTCGGAGAGGATGTCGGGGCGGGCGCCCTCGAAGTCGAGCGGCTCGTCGTATTCGTACTCGTCGAACTCGTGCTCGGGGATCAGGATGTCCTGAGTGACCTCGGAGCGGCTCGGACGGTAGTAGGGCTCCCAGGTTGCGGGGGTCCACGAGTGGTCGGTGGTGGAGTCGATAGCGGTGTCGTACTCGTCGATGGGGATGATCGTCGTCATCTCCTCGGCGGCGAAATCGTCGAGCCCCGGATACGTCGTCGTGCTTCGTGACCGGGTGCGGGCCGATCCGCGGGAATACGCTTCCGCCAAATCGTCCACCTCATCTCTTCGCTGCAGCGGATTTCGGAATAACGTTCCGTAACCCTTTTGTGACCATGTCTGGGAGCTGACGGTAACGAAATGATTGCGGCAAGTCCAACGCTGCGCGCAAGGTTCCTGCAATTATGTGAGTTGAGTCACAGAACCATTGCGATGTATGCCCTATCCTAAAGAACCACTTCGTTACTGTGGATGTCGCTCCCTGTTGTTCTCCGACGTCAGCGATCTATTGGAGCACCCCGTCGAAACGTGTTCATCGCCGACCCCGGAATGCCGACCGAGCGAGTGATCTGTCGCACAAGCGCAGGGTGCGGTCACGATGGCCATATCCGGCAGGTTTAGAGTCCGATATGGCCCGCGTTACACACCCCCGCGGTGTTACATCCCTCTGCGCGGGCAAACCTACGAGATGGTGAGCTGAATGGATCTCTTCGAATACCAGGCGAAGGAACTGTTCGCCAAGCATGGGGTTCCCACCACACCCGGGCGGGTGACCGACACTGTCGCCGATGCACGGGCGATCGCCGAAGAAATCGGCAAGCCTGTGATGATCAAGGCTCAGGTCAAGGTTGGTGGACGTGGAAAAGCGGGCGGCGTGAAGTTCGCCGCAACCCCTGATGACGCACAGTCGCACGCCGAGAACATCTTGGGCCTTGACATCAAGGGCCATGTCGTCAAGAAGTTGCTGGTCGCCGAGGCCAGTGACATCGCGGAGGAGTACTACATCTCCTTCCTGCTCGACCGCGCCAACCGCACCTACCTGGCCATGTGCTCGGTCGAGGGCGGCGTGGAGATCGAGGTGACGGCCGAGGAGAACCCGGACGCCCTCGCGCGCGTGCCGGTCGACGCCGTCACCGGTGTGGACCTCGAATTGGCCCGCGAGATCGCCGAGAAGGGCAAGCTGCCCGCCGAGGTGCTCGACTCGGCCGCAGTGACCATTCAGAAGCTGTGGGAGGTCTTCGTCGCCGAAGACGCCACCCTGGTGGAGGTCAACCCGCTGGTCCGCACCCCCGACGATCAGATCCTCGCCCTCGACGGCAAGGTGACCCTCGACGAGAACGCCGACTTCCGCCATCCCGATCACGAGGCATTCCACGACAAGGACGCCACCGATCCGCTGGAGCTGAAGGCCAAGGAGAACGACCTCAACTACGTCAAGCTCGACGGTGAGGTCGGCATCATCGGCAATGGCGCCGGACTGGTCATGTCCACGCTCGACGTCGTCGCCTACGCGGGCGAGGCACACGGCGGCGTGAAGCCGGCCAACTTCCTCGACATCGGCGGCGGTGCGTCCGCCGAGGTGATGGCCGCCGGTCTCGACGTCATCCTGGGCGACGAGCAGGTCAAGAGCGTGTTCGTGAACGTCTTCGGTGGCATCACCGCCTGTGACGCGGTCGCCAACGGTATCGTCGGTGCACTGGGCAAGCTGGGCGACGAGGCCAACAAGCCGCTCGTGGTGCGCCTGGACGGCAACAAGGTCGACGAGGGACGCAAGATCCTGGCCGATGCGAATCACCCGCTGGTGACGCTCGCCGAGACGATGGACTCCGGCGCCGACAAGGCCGCCGAACTGGCGAGCAAGTGAGGGATCAGAACCAATGTCGATTTTCCTGAACAAAGACAGCAAGATCATCGTGCAGGGCATCACCGGCGGTGAGGGCACCAAGCACACCGCGCTGATGCTCAAGGCGGGCTCCAACATCGTGGGCGGCGTCAACGCCCGCAAGGCCGGCACCACCGTCGCCCACACCGCCAAGGACGGCTCCGACGTCGAGCTGCCCGTCTTCGGCAGTGTCTCGGAGGCCATCAAGGAGACCGGCGCCGACGTGTCGATCGCCTTCGTGCCGCCGAAGTTCGCCAAGGACGCCATCATCGAGGCCATCGACGCCGAGATCCCGCTGCTGGTGGTCATCACCGAGGGAATCCCGGTGCAGGACAGCGCCTATGCGTGGGCCTACAACGTGGACAAGGGCACCAAGACCCGCATCATCGGGCCCAACTGTCCCGGCATCATCACCCCGGAGGAGTCGCTCGTCGGCATCACCCCGGCCAACATCACCGGCAAGGGCCCGATCGGGCTGGTGTCCAAGTCGGGCACCCTGACCTACCAGATGATGTACGAGCTGCGTGATCTCGGCTTCTCCACCGCCATCGGCATCGGCGGCGACCCGGTCATCGGCACCACCCACATCGACGCCATCGAGGCCTTCGAGAAGGACCCCGAGACCAAGGTCATCGTGATGATCGGCGAGATCGGCGGCGACGCCGAGGAGCGCGCGGCCGACTACATCAAGGCCAACGTGTCCAAGCCGGTCGTCGGCTACGTCGCGGGATTCACTGCGCCGGAAGGCAAGACGATGGGTCACGCGGGCGCGATCGTGTCCGGCAGCTCGGGTACCGCGCAAGCCAAGAAGGAAGCCCTCGAGGCAGCGGGCGTCAAGGTCGGCAAGACGCCGAGCGAGACCGCCAAGCTGGCTCGCGAGCTGTACGAAGCTCTCTGAGCTCACACACGGAACTCCCATCTACACACGAGATCCCGTGTGTAGATGGGAGTTTTCTGTGTGCGATGGTGCCGCCCTACGCGCTGACGGAGGAGCCCGTGGCGTCGTCGGCAAGGGTTATGCCATCGGTTGCGGCCGCCAGTCGAACGTCACGTGCGTGTCATTCAGCATTACCCTGGCCAGAGCGCCCGGTTCGGAATGGGACGCGCCCCAATCGCCGATCACCGCGAGGTCCATCCCGGCGACGAACTCGCGCCGGGCATCGTCGGGAATCGCCAAGATCTGCCCGGCGAGTGGGGAACGAATCGTCCGGGCACCCGGCGAGGTGAAAGGTGATTCGGGGCGTTTGACGCTGATCGACACCAGTGCCTGTCCAGGCCTGACCTGATGGCCGACACGAACATGCCAATTGATTGCGGTGATGACTGGGTCGACTTCCGGACCCGGGTAGCCATATCCGTATTCGATTGGTTGCAAACGGATTTGGGGAGCTATCACGCGGAATGCGGTAGGTGGGTGAACGTCGGCGGTGCCGGTCATGCTCTGCACAAATGAACGGCAGTCCGGAAAGCGCGCCTCGGGGTCCTTGTGTAGCGCGCGCGTCAGCGCTGCGTCGAGCTCGGCGCGATCTTGGTCGTCGCCGAGCTCGCTGATCGATGGTGTGGGCGCCGCCATGACCGCGTTCAGGGTCGCCAAAGCAGAGTCGCGCAGGAATGGGCTCCGGCCCGTCAGGAGCTCGAATACCAGGCAGGCCAATGAGAATTGGTCGGAGGCCGGTTCGATGGCATCGTTCAGCGCTTCGGGTGCCGAATACGCCAGAAAGCGTGGCGTGCAGTGCCCAGCGGCATCGTCGCCGGAACCGACGCGGTTGTCGGACTCGAATCGTCGCAGCTTCGCTCGGCGGCGTGCGCGGTGGACGCCGAGGAGCACGGTCTCCGGTCGCACCGCACCATGAATTACCGAGTATTCGTGGGCGTGGTCGAGGGCCGAGGCGACATCGGTGGCGATTTGAGTCACCTCCGATAGTGATCGCGGTCCCATCAAGTCAAGAAATGAGCCCGCTGACTCGTCGGCTTCCCAACGAGTTGTCACCCAGACGTGTTCGCCGCCCGAGCCGTGGTCGAGAATGCCTGTGATGTTGGGGTGGTCGAATCGCGATACGGCTCGGATTCGCTGGACGATTCGTTCACGGTCGGACTCACTGTCGCACCGCCACGCTCGGATCATCTCGGGCCGATCCAGAGTCGGATGTATGCATCGAGCGACGAGTTGGGTGTCCGTCTCCGAGACAATCTCGACTATCCGACGGCCGGCGAGAAGTGCCCCGGAATCCATGCGCACGCAGCCTCCGATAGTTGTTCGTGAGGCGACTATAGGTCACACGAAAGCGCTTCGTGGCGAGCGCGGGTCTGCGGGGTACCGCCGTCGGTCCGACATGGACGTGGTCGACGGATCACAAGTTCGACATGTCCACCGCCGGGCGTTCACCGCGTGCGATGCTTACCCGGTGAGCAGCGACGCGCCCCGTGAGGCGAAGATCGCCACCGGTGCCGTGGCAGTCGGGATCAAGGGTGTCGTGGCGTCTGCCGAGGCGGCACGATCGGTGGGCCGTCAGCTATTGCGTCTTCCCGTGATCGGACCGGTGGGGCGTCGGGGGGTGGACCGCCTGGCCGCCGAGGGCGACCGTGTCATCACCGATGTGGTCCCGGTCCTCGTCGACCGCGTCCTGAAGCTCGTGGTCGCGGTGATCACGGTTGTCGTCGCCGAACTTGATCTGACGAAGCTCGTCCAAGAGCATGCGGATCTGAACGCGATCGCCGGTGACCTCGACATCAACGCCATCCTCGACCGCGTCGACCTCAATGCGGTGATCGCCGAGCGGGTCGACCTCGATCGGGCCATCAAACTGGTCGACCTCGACGCCGTCGCGGGCGGACTCGACATCGATGCCATCCTCGCCCGCGTCGACCTGATCGGGCTGGCCGAGGAGATCATCGAGGGCGTCGACCTGCCCGACATCATCCGTGACGCCAGCACCTCGGTCACGGCCGACGTGATGACCGATGTGCGCAGTACCTCCGAGCGGGCCGACGACGCGGTGGCCAACGCGATCGGACGTCTGCTCCGACGCAAGGTGGAGGCTCCCGATGAGTGACACCGCCAACGACGAGACGCCGGTCGTCCCGCGACACCCGGTAGTCCACGGTGTCGTGCACGACCGCGACAAGAACGCCGGCATCGTGAGCCGAGGGATCGCGGCGGGATTCGATCTCGGTGTGGTCGGCGCGATCCTGGGGAGCGGGTACCTCGGCCTGATGCTGATTCGGTTCATCCTCAGTGTGCAGAGCTTCACGTTTGCCCAACCGAACCTTTTCTTCACTGCGAGTGGCTTCCTGGCCGTGTCGGTCCTGTACCTCGCCACATGCTGGGCCGTGTCGGGCCGCACCCTCGGTTCGGTCGTGATGGGCCTCCGCGTGGTCAATCACAAGGGGGTACGCATGCGTCCGATCGGCGCGCTGCTGCGCGCCCTGATCTGTACCTTCTTCGCGATCGGGTTGCTATGGGTGGCAGTCGATTCCCGACGCAGGTCGGTC
This sequence comes from Gordonia sp. NPDC003422, assembly GCF_053588675.1. Lineage (NCBI taxonomy): Bacteria > Bacillati > Actinomycetota > Actinomycetes > Mycobacteriales > Gordoniaceae > Gordonia > Gordonia sp. NPDC003422. Next base: position 6,467 of record NZ_JBSFQL010000048.1, on the reverse strand, counting down.
GCCGACGTCATCCTGCGCACCCGGGTCATCTATTCGCGCTGAGCCGTGGTAGCACAAGTGCTACCATAGAAAAATGAACACCGTTGGACTGCGAGAATTGCGCCAAGATGCCTCGGAGTTAGTTCGGCGCGTTGAGGCCGGCGAGGAGATCACCATCACGGTCTCCGGTCGTGCGAGCGCGAAATTGGTTGCCGCAGCACCACGTACATGGCGACAGTGGGCCGACGTCGAGTCACTGTTCGCCGGCCCGGCCGATCCCGACTGGGGAGTGGATCGCGAGGCAGTAGACCACGAGATCGCAGACCCATGGGAACGGAATTGAGGGGCATCCTCGACACCAGCGTCGTGCTCGCCACCGACCTCGAACCCATCGCCGGCGAGTTGGCGCTGAGTGCGATCACGCTGGCGGAGATGCACTTTGGTGTTCTGGTGGCGAAGACGTCCGAAGTGCGTGCAGAGCGACTGCGCCGCCTGGTGCTGATCGAGAAGGCGTTCGACGCATTGCCGGTCGATGAGGCGGTGTCCGCGAGCTACGGGCGGATCGCGTCGGCGGTCGTCGAACTCGGGCGGCAGCCACGCGCGCGATCGATGGATCTTCTGATCGCGGCCACCGCGCATGCGCACGACGCGCGTCTCTACACGCGCAACCCGTCCGACTTTGCCGGGCTCGACGATCTCGTGGAGGTTGTGTCGGTCTAGGTTTCAGCAGATCTGCCGGTTCAGCGTGGCGCCGTCGTAGGTGACGATGATCCGAATGCACGTGCGGGCCGGCGCGTATACCGCCGGTGTGAAGAACTGTTGCGGCGCAGCCGAATAGGTGGGTGAGGATTTCCATCCGGAGGCCTGCGACCAGATGCGGGCGCTGCCGTCCATGCCGCCCGGAGTGGCGACCTCGAGCCAGTTGTATCCCGACGGAGACAGGTACAGGATCACCACGGCATTGCCCATCGACGTCCGCCAGACGGGTGGCCCGCCCGCCGGGAGGGGCGCCGATGTCGGCGTGGTGGTCAGGGGTGGTGGCGGCGGTTGTGACACTGTGGTCGATTGCGTCGGGATGAGCGACGGCGTGGTGAGCGACGCGGCCGCCGCCTCATCACCCGACGTGTCGTCGGACGAACCGGTCGCGAGGAACCAACCACCGAGGCCGAGTAGAGCGACCACGAGAAGCGCGATCAGGCCGCTCAGGATGTAGATCGACGTATTCGACCTTCTTCGTGGGGGCGGCGTCGGCATCGGCGCGATCGGCGCACGGACCGTGTGTGCCACTGGGGCGGGAACGAATTCGGTGGTGGCGATTCTGGTCGGGGCTTCCGCTGCCGGTGACCGGGTCAACGCGCGCCGGGCGTCGGCCACCAGCGCAGCCGAATCGGGATACCTTTCCCGCGGATCCTTCGCCATGCCTCGCCGGATCACCGCATCCAGTGGTGAGTTCAGTGGTGCCGGGAGCCGCTGAAGGTGGGCGGAGATGATCTGCTCCGGGTTCGTCGACGTCGCGAAAGGTGCCTGACCAGAAAGGCATTCGTACAGGACGCCGGTCAATGCGTAGATATCGGCGGCGGGCCCGGCGGCGTCGTCGGTGAACCGTTCCGGAGCCATGTAGCGAAACGACCCGATCACATACCCGGCCTGCGTGAAACGAGTGTCCGCCTCGGCCATGGCCAGGCCGAAATCGACGAGGTACGCGAAGTCATGTCGATCGACGATGATGTTGTCCGGCTTGACGTCCCGGTGGGTCAGGCCGGCCTGATGCGCCGCATCGAGGGCGCCGCCTATCTGCTCGACGATGTGCACGGCGCGATGGGGTTCGAGTGGGCCGTCGTCGGCGATCACCTGTCCCAGATCGCGGCCCGTCACGAGTCGCATGTCGATGAAGAGTTGCCCGTCGATCGAACCCCAATCGTGGATGGGGATGACGTGCGGATCATTCAGTGACGCAGCGACTTGGGACTCGCGGATGAACCGGTCGCGAGCGGCCGGGTCGTCGCTGACGGAGCGATTGAGCAGTTTGATCGCGACGGTGCGACGTCGACGGGTATCTGTTGCGCGGTATACCTCGCCCATCCCGCCTCGACCGAGCAGCTCCTCGAGTTGGTACTGCCCCAGCATCGTGCCTGCACGGTCGGCGACTGGCGAGGACATGGCGCGAGGATTCGATTCTGTTCAGCGGTAGACAAAGCGGGAATCTCGGACATTACCAGTCGCGAATGGCGACGGCGATTGGTCGATCGGACGACATTGCGGCGACTCTGCCGGCCGTGGGTCCCCGCAAGTCTCTGAGTCAGTTCTCGCTGACTGCCTTGAGTTTCGCGAGGCCCTTCTCGAAATCCTTGCCGAGGAGCTTGTCGAAGAACCCGAGCGGGGCCGCGACACGACTGAACAACGAATGCGGGCCGGTCATCGTCCAGGTGACGGCGGTGCGAGCACCGTCTTGGGTGAGTTTGAAAACGCTTGTGCTCGTGGACTTCATCGGCTTCTCGAACACCACCTTGATGTCGACACGGCCGGGCTCGTCGGCGCGCAGGATCTCCATCTCGCCCTTGCCGGCCTTGCGATTTCCCGACCACGCATACCGTGCTCCGACCCCGCTGTCGGCACCCGAGTAGTCGCGCTGCAACTCGGGGTCGAGCCCCTCCCAGGGTGACCATTCGGTCCAGCGATGGAGATCCACGATGCGTTCATAGACGGCGTCGGCCGACGCGTCGATGGTGGTGGCGCGGCTGACGGTGTAGGTGTCGGACATGGGTCTACCGTAGGGGAGTGGACGAGGGGCGGCGAGTACCGGCAGTCGGGGCGGTGATCGTCGACGACGCGGGTCGCCTGCTGCTGGTGTTGCGCCGCAACGATCCTCAGGCCGGGCGCTGGAGTCTTCCCGGCGGGAAGGTCGAGCCCGGCGAGAGCATCGTCGCGGCCGTCGAGCGAGAGGTCCTCGAGGAGACCGGGCTCGTCGTCGACGTCGGCGATCGGGCGTGGCTGGTCGACATCCCGTACCGCCGGGGCGACGCCGCGGAGGCCATCGTGTTCGAGATCCACGATCATTTCGCATCGGTACGGTCGGGCACGTTGCGGGCAGGCGACGACGCGGCCGACGTCGGGTGGTTCACGCCGGAAGAGCTGCGCACCGCGCGACTCACGCATGGGTTGCTGGGCTACCTCGAACGCGCCGGTGTCGTCGGGAAATGACCTCTGCCTTACGCGACTTTGTAGCAATTGATGGCGCCCAGCGCTTCCTATTGCTACAGATCCACACCACCATGTCGGCGGTTCGCTGACCTGAGCTCACACGGGTGCGGTCGGGTCGCAAGAGTAGGGTGCCGAGGGAGACCAAAGGAGCGCCATGACGGAACTGTTGCCCCTGGATCCCGACCAATTGCTGACCACCACACGGTCGGTCCGCAAGCGACTCGACCTGGAGCGGCCCGTTCCCCTCGAGCTCGTCGAGGAGGCGATCGAGGTGGCTTTGCAGGCGCCGACCGGGTCCAACAGCCAGACCTGGCATTGGATCGTGCTCACCGACGCGGACCTCAAGAAGCGGGTCGCCGAGCTGTACGCGAAGTCCTTCGCGACGTACTACGCCAACCAGGCGCCGCGTGATGAGACCGGTAAACGCGTTGCGTCGAGTGCCCAATACCTGGCCGACGTGATGGGTGACGTCCCGGTATTGGTGATCGGGGCGATCTACACGGGTGGTGAGCTGCCCACGGGCAACCAGGCCGGAGTCTGGGGTTCGCTGCTTCCCGGTGCGTGGAGCCTGCAGTTGGCGCTGCGTGCGCGGGGCCTGGGTTCGGCGTGGACCACGTTGCACATCGAGTACGAGAAGGAGATCGCCGAGTTGCTCGGGATTCCGTCGACGGTGCACCAGGGCGTGCTGCTGCCGGTGGCGTACACCAAGGGAACCGATTTCAAACCGGCACCGCGCAAACCGCTCGACAAGGTGCTGCACGTCAACGGTTGGTGAGTACGCCCGATGCCGCGCGCAGATGCCGAGTCGGCGCCACGTCAGACGCGTCGTGAACAGGCCAAGGCGGCCCGCCGCACCGAACTTCTCGAGGCGGCGGCCCGGCAGATGGCCGAACGCGGCTTCTCGTCGGTGCGTCTCGAGGACATCGGACGTGCGGTCGGCGTCAGCGGCCCCGCCATGTACCGCCACTTCGCGTCGAAGACCGACTTGCTCGACGAGATGCTCGTCGACATCAGCGAACGCTTGCACGACGGCGGCGCCGAGGTGGCTGCGCGCGGTGCAGCGCCCGCCGACACCCTGCTCGACCTGATCGGTTTCCACATCGATGTCCTGGTCACCAAACCCGACCTGATCGTCGTGCAGGATCGCGACCTGTCGTCGCTCACGCCGGCCGCCAACCATCGGGTCCGGTCGTTGCAGCGGCGGTACGTCGAACAGTGGGTGGACGTGGTGCTGGCCGACGCCGCCGAGCGCGGCAGGACTCTCGACCGCGACGAGGCGCGCGTGCGTGTGCACGCGATGTTCGGCTTGCTCAACTCGTCGCCACGATTGCCCGACTTCCCGGAGCATCAGTTGCGTGCACTGCTGACCGCCATGGCGACCGCCGCACTACAGGTGAATGTGGCGAATCCGCTTGGATGAACTTGCCGCGCAGGGCTACGAGTTCGGCCTCGCACGCCTATAGTCTTGCGCCATCGCCGCACCAAGGCCGGCGTTCGACGAGGAGAACAGCGTGAATCCAGGTGATCCGAACCATCCGGCAGGGCAGCAACAAGGTGCAGGGCCGACGGGGCCGCCATCCGGAGCATTTCCTGGGAGCTCGGATCCCACATCGTTCGTCGGCGCCAACGTGCCCGGGACGCCTCAGGGGCCGGCCAGTGGACAGATCCCGGCGCAGGGTGCGTGGGGCAACCCCTACGATCCCCAGCACAACCCCAACCAGCCGTACGGCCCCAACGCCCCGTACGGCGCGTGGGGTCAACCGCCGATGGCGCCCGGTCCGCGTCCCGACATCTCACTCCTGCTCGCCCTGGCGTCGGTGGTGGCCGGCCTCGTCACCTACTTCATGGGGTTCGTGTCCTGGATCAGCGTGGCGAGCGGGGTGGAAGACGAGGCAGACAAATGGAGTGAAGACCTGGCCAACGGGGACCGGGGCGTACCCGGCTTCTTCTCCTATGAGATCGTGCTCAACCCGGGCAAGTTCCTGATCCTGCTCGGCGCGGTCGCGGTCGCCACGACTCTCGTCCTCGTGCCGAAGTACCGAAAAGCCTTGCCGTTCCTCGCCGTGATCGCGACGGCAGGCTGGCTGGCCCTGTTCGCAGCCGCGCTCGTGGTGCCGCCGGTCGTCGAGTTGGGCGCGGGTGCCATCGTCGCCCTGATCTTCGGCTTCTTACAGGTCGCGCTGCTGTTGGGTGCCGCGTTCCTCTTTGGACTGAAGAAGGACGACCCCAAGCCTGCCTGACCATCCCTTGACCGAATCAGCGCGCGGCCCATCGGATTCCGATCCGTTGGTCCGCGCGCTGCGTGCTGCAGGGAGTGTCTTCGCGGAGGACGAGGCGGAGTTGCTGCGCGACGACGCGGTGGATTCCGATCAGCTCGCCTCTTGGTGCGCACGACGCGTCGCCGGTGAACCCCTCGAGCAGATCCTCGGGTGGGTGGGCTTCGGCGATCTGCGTTTGGCCGTCGGACCGGGAGTCTTTGTGCCACGACAGCGTTCGCTGTTGCTGGCGCACGCTGCACTTGCCGAGGTGCGCGAACGGACGAGGCCGACGATGCTCGAGCCGTACTGCGGGGTCGCCCCGATTGCGACGACGGTGCGGCGTCGAGCCGACGACGCGGTGGTGCATGCCACCGACGTGGACGCGGTTGCTTTGTCGTACGCGACGCGAAATCTGGAAGACCCGGCCGCGGTTCACCGTGGTACTGGACTCGCGGGTCTGCCCGAAGCGTTACGCGGCCGCATCGACGTGATCGCCGCTGTGCCGCCCTACGTGCCGGATTCGGCAATCGACACACTCCCACACGAGGCTCGCGACCACGAACCGCACGGCGCCCTGCTCGCCGGACCCGATGGGCTGCAGCATGTTCGCGACCTCGTCCGCGAATCCGTCGAGTGGCTCACACCAACCGGCGTGGTGCTGATCGAGATCAACCACGCTCAGTTCGACGCCGTCGCCGATCATGCAGCGACAGTGGGCTACCGCGCCGCGGCGATCGTCGGCGACGACGGACAGACGGTGCTCGCGCGGCTGCACGCCAATACCTCCTGATCCTCATGCCGCGCCGCGCCGCGCTCCTCGCGCCGCGCTCCTCGCGCCGCGCTCCTCGCGCCGCGACCTTACCGCCGCCTGAGGTGCGACGAGCGCTAGCGAGGAGCCTCGAAGGCCTGGTGAGACATCGATGTCACCTCGCCAAGGGCTAATGGGGGTGGATCGGTTCCCGATGGGATGCTGGTCCACTGTGAGCCTGCCCCGCCGGTGACCACTATGACTAGGGCTGAAACCACGTT
>NZ_JBSFQL010000047.1:0-15067 GCF_053588675.1 Gordonia sp. NPDC003422 | reverse complement strand
ACCGCCCCATCACGAAACTCCCGGTCGTACTTCTTCCGCTTCTCTGGCATCGTGCTCCTCATTATCGATGCCTCTACGGTTCGGGGGGAACCTCAAGGCGGGTGACCCATCCGGTGGTGGTGTCGAAGAGCACAGGGTAGGCGTTGTGCGCGGCTTTGATCCCGAGCGCGATCGCGAGGTGGGTCTTACCCACTCCAGGTGGTCCGAGAAGGATCACGTTGTCGCTCTTGGCGATCCAGGTGCTGGTGGCCAGATGGGCGATAACATCGCGACGCAATCCTGGAAGGCGGTCGAAGTTGAAGTCCTCGAGTGTCTTGACCGCGGGGAAGCGAGCGCCACTGATCCGCAGCACGGTGCCGTTGGCTTCGCGTTCACTGACCTGGCGGTCAAGGATCGCTGCGAGGTACTCCTCGTGGGTCCAGTTGTCGGTGCGGGCCCGCTCGGCCAACTCGGCCCAGCAGCGGCGGATCGCTGGCATCTTCAACGCCCGCGCCGCGAACTCGATCTGCTTACCTGTGTGATTGTCGGACATGGTATTTCACCTTTCAGTGATAGTGGACGGGGTGGGTGGTTGAGCACCTGACGGGGTAGCAAAGTGCACCCCGAACAGGTCGTCGTAGTCTGGTAGCGCCCGGATCGGTACCTCGTGGCCGTCGGGGTGGGCGCGGATGCGGGCGGCGTTTCGGGCCCGGTTGGCGAGGTCTTGGCGGCGGTAGTCGCGGCGCAGTTCTTTGGCTGCCCGCACGTGCTGAGGGTCGGCGATGGTGACGTGGTTGGCCCAGCTGCGAGCGTGGTCGGCGACGGTGACCTCGCCGCACTGGATGCGCACCTGCTGCAGGTCGGCGGTGATGTCGACGAAGCGACCGATCACCGACGGGTGCACCGAATAGTCATTGCCGGCCACACGTACGTAGTAGTCGCGACCGAGTCGCACCCGGCTACTCAACCCGATATGAGGTGCGGTCGGGGGAAGCCCGGCCATCTGCTCGAGGTCCTCGGCGAGCGCATCACACGGGCGTCGATCACCGATCGCGCGCACCACTCGGGTGTTGGCATGATCGGCCAGCCACCGATCGAACTGGGCGGTGAAATCGTCCGGTGAGGCGAACTGGCGGCCCGGCAGGAACGAGGTCTCGAAGAATCGGTTGTTGCGTTCGACCATGCCCTTGTACTCGGGGTCTCGCGGTGGCGCCAGCTCCAGCCGAGTGCCCAAGGTGCCCACGAATCCTGCGGCCAGCGCGGTGGGTGTGCCCTTGGGGCCGATCGCGGCTTCGCGGTCCCACACCAGCTTGCGGGTCACCGCGCCCAGTTGCGACAGCAGCAGCCACATCCCCGTCAGGATGTCTCCGCCCTGGCGCGACGGGATCATCACCGCCGACCGGTATCGGGAGAACGCCAATGTCATCACCAATACCGGTAACATGGCGAATTGATTGTGGCCCACTGGGATTCGGTAGTCCGGGAACCACAGATCCCACTGCGAACAGCCGCCGGGCTCATAGATCACCCGATCGGCCGGATCTACCCCACGAAACTCCGGGCGAATCACCCGGACCCGGTCTTTGAGGACAGTCAACGATCTCGTCCACCCGATCCGCTCCGCGATCACCGTCGCCGGCATCGTCGGATACTCCCGCAACAACGCCCGGATCTGCGGTTCGAACGCATCGACCACCGAGCCCTTCGCCGGTCGCGAGTACTTCGGCGCGGTGTCTGAGGCCAACGCCGCCCGCACCGTGTTACGGGCCACCCCCAACCGGCGCGATCTCCTTGATCGGCACACCCTCACTGCGATGCAAACGGCGGATCTCCGCCCACTGCTCCACTGAAATCACCCTCCTAACAAGACGGGGGTCAAAATTCACCCGTCGTCAGGGGGTCAGTTTTCAGGCGCCGTCAACATACCCTTCGGGATCGATCCAACGACCGCGTCACCAGGTAGAGCGTTTTGAGTGCGGACTGCTCGTTCGGGAAGTGCCCTCGAGCGCGCACCGCACGCCGCTAGCGGGGCGTTGAGACTTTCGATAGCGTTGGTGGAGCACAACACTCGTCGAATTTCGACGTCGTTGTCAAGGAACGGGATGAACTCCTCCCACGCACTCTCCCACAGGGTCACGATCGCCGGGTACGGCGTGCCCCACTTCTCAGCGAATTCCTCCCATCGCAGCCGGGCCTCAGCGGCGGTCAGCGCGGTGTAGATCGGTCTGAGATCGGCGCTGATCTTGTCCCTATACTTGCGGGAGGCGTACTTGAAGGTGTTCCGGATCAAATGGATGATGCACGTCTGTACCGTGGCCAACGGAAACGCGGCGGACACACTGTCGGGCGACCCTTTCAAGCCGTCACAGACAAGGGAGAAGATGCCCCTGGCACCCCGGTTCTTGAGGTCGGTGAGCACCGCCCGCCGGAACGTGGCCGACTCGCTGCCGCCGTCGCCAGCCCACATGCCGAGGATGTCTTTGTGCCCATCGAGATCAACCCCGATCGCGGCGTAGATCGGCCGGCTACTCACTCACGCACCTCATCCGCGGTGGTGACATCGTGTTCTTGACCAGTCTCAACTGGCCCTGCCACCAGGGCATCCACGCCCTCGACTGTGTCGGTCATCGTCGTGATTCCTCCTGCCCCACGCCGGGGGCGATCAAACCACTTACACCGAATCAGCGACAGTCCCCCCTGCGGCGTCAGTCTGTACGCGTGAAGTTGGCGAAGAAGTCATCGATTGTTGATACGTCGGCATAACGTCGAAAGTGAGCAACGTCGACCTTGACGAAAACACCGCTAGAGGTGAAGTACGTTTGCTCATCGAACGATCCGGCGGCCGCGATGTGCAGTAGGCGATCCGACTCGTGGTCAATCCAGGCAGTGAGACGTATGGGAGTGTGCAGCGGGACCGGCCGGCGGTATTCGACGGTCAGGGTGCGGGTCACCGCGGGGGTCCGCGCGATCCACAGGGTGAAACCCATGATGTCGTCGCAGGCGGCCGAGATCGCGCCACCGTGCGCCAACCCGGGCGCGCCGAGGTGTTTCTCGTCGAAGGTGTGATCGGCGTACACCCGCTCGCCGCTCCGGTAGACCTCAAGTTGAAGTCCGTGGGGGTTGCTGCTTCCGCAGCCCATGCACTGGGACGAGTGTGCCGGCAGTCTTGCTTCGGGGGTCATCTCTGATCGTTGTCCTTAACTCAGCCCGCCACCTACGCAACAGGGTGCGGGGGGATCGATGAGGTGTGGGAACCGGTCCCGAACACGGTCTGTGCTCACCACTATAGGTAATACTGCCAGTACCTGATACTGTCCATTACGCACACGCGAATGGAGTGGCGCACACCACGCGCACTAGGGGGGGAGATGGCCATCACCACCGGCACAGGCGTCAACCGTCTGCTAGACGGCGCTGCCACTTTTGGTAACACCGTCGGCTTGGCCGGCCAGGCCCTGCGGTGGGTAGCGGTAGACATTGCTACGGGACGGTTTCCGTTTCGCGAAGCCGTATCGCAGACCTGGTTCGTTATTGTCGTGACGACTCTGCCCGCGATTCTGGTAGCTGTACCCTTCGGTGTCATCGTGTCGGTACAGGTGGGAAGCCTCACTCAGCAAGTTGGGGCCACGTCAATTGCTGGCGCGGCTGGGGGCCTCGGGATCATTCAACAGGGAGCGCCGATCGTTACCGCCCTTCTACTCGGGGGCGCGGCCGGATCAGCGATTGCCTCTGATTTGGGCGCTCGAACGATTCGCGAAGAAATTGCCGCCATGGAGACACTCGGACTCAACCCCACCAGGCGCGTCGTAGCACCACGGTTCGTATCTGTGTTGATCACTGCACCGATGCTCTGCATGCTGATCGTCTTCACCGGGCTGCTGGCGGGCTACGCCATCAGCGTCGATGTCCAAGGCATCACACCCGGCAGCTATGTCGCGTCGTTCGCATCGTTCGCATCGGTAACCGACATCGTTGTCGCTCTATGCAAATCACTTGTGTTCGGACTTGTCGTGGTGACGATTGCCTGTCACCGCGGGCTGTCGACGAAGGGCGGCCCTAAAGGCGTCGCAACCTCGGTGAATGCCACCGTAGTACTGGGTGTCGTCGCGTGCTTCGTGATCAATGTCTTTATCACGCAACTAACAACCATGTTCGTCCCCCAAACCATTGGATGAGAAACGCCTCATGACCACCGTTCCCTCCCGGAGGTTCTCCGCCGCCACCCGTCCGGTCGGTGCCGTGATCGCGCCCGTTGCACAAGTACCTGAACGCTTGGGGCACGTCGCGACCTTTGTGATCGCCGCGGTCTTCGGCATCCGCCATGTCATCGCCACCTACCGACGCCAAACCCTGCTCTACATACAAGAATTCGCCTGGGGTAGAGGTGCAGTCTTGGTCGGTGGTGGAACGGCCATCGTCCTCGCCATCCTCGGCATCGCTGTCGGCGCCTCAATCGGTATCCAGGGTTACGCCTCGCTGGACCTCGTAGGGATGGGTTCACTGACTGGATTCATCTCCTCCTACGCCAACACCCGAGAGCTTGCACCAATGATCGCTGCGATCGGGTTCGCAGCGCAAGCCGGCTGCCGGTTGACCGCTGAGATAGGCTCGATGCGCATTTCCGAGGAGATCGACGCTCTCGAGGCTATGGCGGTACGTCCCATTCCCTTCGTCGTCAGCACTCGCGTAGTGGCGTCGATCACGACCGTGATTCCTTTGTACATCATCGCGCTTATTCTCGGATTCGCGGCCGCTAAACTCGTCGTCACACAGGTACACGGCCAATCCGGCGGCACTTATGATTTCTATTTCGACCAGTTCCTCAAACCTCAGGACCTTATATTCTCGCTCATCAAAGTTCTTGTATTTGTCATTTCTGTAGTGATTATCCATAGCTATCAGGGCTACTTCGCCACAGGCGGAGCTGAGGGGGTGGGTCGAGCGTCCGGTCGAGCGATCCGCACGAGCCTCATAGTCATCGTCGTGGAGGACATGATCTTGACCCTTCTGATGTGGGGATTCGATTCCGGCGTACGGATTTCAGGGTAGGGGGTTCAGTGGCTGTCTTTCATGATCCGTCCGGACGCGAGCCGTCGCACGGGAACCTGGCCCTTCGGGGGGTCGCCCTATTGATCCTCGGCGCGATAGCTGCCTACTTACTGATAAGTGACGCTAACGGCGACTTCAGCGATCACACGTCGTTGACCATCAACACCGACGCGATAGGCGACGGATTGAAGGGGGGATCGGATGTGAAGTACCTTGGGTTCACCGTGGGGGAGGTCTCGAGCATCGCGGTTCGAGACCGTGGCGCGGCGGTCAAAATCAACCTCACCGGTTCCGGTAACGACCTAGTTCTCCGGCAGGGCATGACGGTGAACTACACCTCGTCAAACGCATTGGGACCAACTGCACTGGAGATCGTAGATCCTGGACAAGGACCACCCATCGGTTCCGGCGGGAGTGTCTACGTGAGCAGGTTGCAATCTGAACAGACCTCGGTGTCAACGCTTGTTCGCAAGATCTCCACGCTGGTCGAGGCACTGGACCAGCCCTCATTTGAAGCGGTAGTGAGGTTCATCGTTGAGGACTCGCAGGCAATGGCTGATAGCGGAAGACTCGTTCTCCAGATTGCGCAACTCACGCGAGATGTCCAGAAACGGCCGGTCGGGGAGGACCTAGGAATTGCGGCTAACCTGTCCACCGGAGTCGCCGACTTCATGACGCCGTTTGTCCCTGGCGTCTTGAAGAACGTCGATATCGCTGACTTTTTCGCCACCCAACAAAACATCGACCGCACGAAGAGTAATCTCGGCGACACGGGAAAGGTTCTTTTCGGTGGGCTCGGCGGCCTGCTCGATAAGAATTACCCAGCCCTGAGTTCGCTGTTAGACGTCGGCCTTGACCTAGCGCGGCCCGTCGCCAGATCCGCCTCGGGGCTAGTTCGCACGGTGTACACGATCCCGCAGATCCTCGATGGCATCGACAAAGCCTTGCCGAAATTCAACGAACGGGTCCAGCTCCAGCTAGCACTGGTGGTCCAGACGTCGCCTGCCCTACAAGGCGCATTGAGAATGGGGGGTGCCACGCGATGACTCTGAGGTCGCTAACACCCACAATCATTAAAATCGTCGCTTTCATCGCTCTCATCGGAGTCCTTTCATATGTCATCATCGCGATTCTGCAGCCGACCAACGAAGGGTCACCCAGTTCGCAGCGTTCCGCGGTGTTTGCCGACGCTTCCGGACTCAAGCCCCGCGACGGGGTACGACTCGCTGGAGTGAAAGTGGGATATGTAACGGCTGTCGATCTCGAGGGCTCAACAGCGATCGTCCGTTTCCAACTGGATGACGGTGTCGCGATTACCCCCGCGACGACTGCCGCTGTGCGTTACCAAAATCTGCTGGGGCAGCGGTATGTGGAACTCATCAATGCCGGACAAGGCGCCGACCAGGACTCGATCACACAGGTGGCACTCGAGAAGACCGTCCCGTCCTTCGACGTATCGACACTATTCAACAGTTTCAAACCAGTATTCGATACATTGAATACTGCGGAAATCAACGAGCTTCAGTCGAACCTTCTACGGGTTGCCCAGGGAGACGGTCGAGGTATCGCACCAGTCATGAAGCAAGTCGCGAACATCACTGATTACGGGAACCAGCGTTCAGAGATCATCACCAATATTGTGACGAGCCTGGGGCAGGTGTCCGACCAGTTGATGGGGCGCTCCGCTGAACTGGTTGAGTTGATAGACAAATTGGGGTCAATCGTCGATGCGTTCAGCCGCGTGAGCGATCGACTGCGGGCCTCGCTGCGAGAGGTCAACCGTTCGATGGCAAAGACTGTACTCGCCGGTGAGCAGATCGAGTCGACCTACGACACCAGCTTCGCGGCTATCTTTCAGAGATTAGTGCGGGAGCCAGGGGATACAGAAGGCCTACTGAATGGTGCCGTTCTCCTGAAGCCGCTCCTGGACGCCCTGGCCGCAACATCCAACGCGACTCCCCCGCCCTCGGCGGCAGGGTGTGCCCGAGGGGTGCTCGACCTACCGAGAACAGTGCAGATCGCCCTGATGGGTCAACGACTGGTGGTGTGCCAGTGACCCGTTTCTTCGGCAAGCGTCCGCATCACCGCCCGCAGCGTCGGCGGGACCTCATCCTGGCGGGGGTCGTAACGATGGTCACGGTGGCCGGTCTCGTCGCCGCCGGAGCTGTGTATATCTCGCCGCCCGGACAAACTATCTACAGCGCGGAGTTAGTCAATACCGGCGGATTGGAAGCCGGCGACCAGGTACGTATCGCCGGGATCAGGAAAGGCAAGGTAGCGTCGGTCGACCTGACCGGAACGTTCATCACCGTGCGGTTCCGGCTGGATGACTCGATTGCCGTTCGGTCGGACGCGACGGCGAACGTCCGTCTCCTCACCCCTATCGGTGGACGTGTATTGGACCTCGACCCAGGTTCAGGCCCGTCGGCCATTGACGGCGCGATCCCACTGGTGCAGACAGGCAGCACCTATGATATTTCCAGCACCCTGGAGACATCTACACCGGTGTTCCGTGACGTGCGTGGTGTTGATCTACGGCGCACGGCGGCGTTGCTACAGGATGCCTTTTCCGACGGAAACACCAATATCCCTGATGCCCTGCAAAACGCGAGCAGCCTGATGGACTTGCTGGAGCGTCAGTACGCACAACTCGACAAGACGGTGGCTTTGTCCGACGAGTATGTCGCTGCCCTCGCAAACCGCAAGCAGGTACTCGTGGACTTCCTACGCCAGCTCAGCTTCCTTGCCCGCACCCTTGGACCAGACATCGCCAACGTCCAGAGCGGGTTCGATTATCTACGTCGTCTTTTTAAGTTGCTGACCCGGCCGCTTGTCGCGTACCGCGACGGTATAGAACCATCGGTACAGCAGTTTAAGATCCTTCTAAACAAGGTGTCGGCCCAGATGCCCGCCTACCAAGACGCGCTGGCCCAGGTCGATCAGATCACCAGAAGACTGAGCATTCTCCTCAATGCTCCGCAGGTCGGACCTGCGAGTCCTGAACCGACCGTCCGCGTCTGTATCCCGATTGGTGATAACAAATGTTGACGGAGCGGATGCGTCGGCATCTGATCCCGATCGCCACCATTGTCACACTGGCAGTAGTGATCGGCGGCGTCGGAATCGACTATGCGACAGCCGACGACGACACGCGATCACTATGTGCGGAGTTTTCTGACGCATCAGGTCTGTACGAAGGCAATTCCGTCGCGATGCTCGGCAAGAAGGTGGGCAGGGTCGTAGGCATTCACGAGGAGGGACAGAAAGGTGTGCGTGTCGATATGCGGATCGACAAGACCGTGCCGCTTCCCGCAGATGTGGGTGCGACCCTGGTGTCCACCTCGATTGTCACCGAAAGACAAATCGAGTTCACCCATCCCTATCGTGGCGGAGAATATTACAAGTCGGCTGAGTGTATCCCACTGGAAAAGACCAGGACTCCACTGGGGATTAGTCAAACGCTCGACGCGATCAGCACTCTTTCAGACGAACTCGTCAAGGACGACGGACGTAACACGGATGCGATTCTTCAGGCACTTACACTCGTCTCGAAAAACATGGAAGGGACCCAGGGTGATATATCCGGCATTCTCCAGGACTCGGCCACGCTAATCAACGATCCGACCCGGCGTGATAGCCAGATACGCAGGATTGTAGCCAATCTCGCCACCTTAACCGGTGTTGCCACCGAAAACAGTACTGAGGTGACCCAGCTATTCGACAACTTCGTAGGCGCAATTGAGGTGATTGTTGCTTTCGGTCAAACATTCGGCGCCGCAACAGAGTACGCAGGCACCTTCGTCCCTATCCTGTCGCGCCTATCGTCTGACTTCGGGCCACCTATTTTCTCACTTGGAGATGCTGCGGTTCCCCTCCTCTCGCAAGCGGGCAAGCAAGAAAACATACTTGCGTCCGTCGCCGCTCGAACAGCTGACCTCATCGTTGAGCATCCAGATGCGAAGTCGATCCTGCGGGCATTCGCAATATCTGTACCACTGCAGGCCCTCAAGAACGCGTGCGCTCCTCCTTCCGTCAAGGACGTTTGCGCGACGGGTAACGAAGCGGCGACGATCGCCAACTTGATCGGAGGGCAACCTCGATGATGATCTACGGCTACCTTCGTCGTGTCACGGCCGCGATCGTGACGCTGTTCGTAGCGACTATCGCCCTCGCCGCCTGCAGCATCAGTGCTGACAACCCGCCGACCATCGGTGGATCATCCGCCCGAGACGGCTACGACATCGAGATCGAGTTCACGAGTGCTCTGAACTTGCCTGCCCGTGCCAAAGTCCTCTCTCGAGGGATTGACGTCGGTGCCGTCACCAGCGTCGCTTACGACGGAGGCCACGCGCTGGTTGCTGCCCGAATTGATAAAGACGCCCAGCTGCCGGAAGATTCGCGCGCGGAACTCCGCCAAGACACTCTCCTGGGCGAGATTTATGTGGCCATCCTTCCCCCTGCACAGCAGTCCACCCAAGGCTTGCTGCGCGCGGGATCGGTAATACCTCTCTCACGCACCGAACCGGCTGCCAACGTCGAGGACGTGATGCGGGGTATGGCTAACGTATTGGGCGGGGGTGAACTCGATAAAATCCATACCGCGATATCGACGCTGAACTCGACTTTTCCGAGTGACCCCGCCCAGTTCGATGCGCTCTACCGCACGACCTTGCGCACCGTGTCTGAGGTGTCTGCCAACACCGACAAACTCGACGTAATCCTGCAGTCAGCCGATCGCACACTCAAAGTGATCCTGGCCGACCCGTCAGGTACAGACCGAATGTTGACCAAGGGGGGAGTGAACTTTTATGGTCTGGGCTACTCGCTAATTGACGTAGCGCTACTCATCGCTAATCTGCGCGACTTCGCGGTATCCGCAGGCCGTATCGTCGACCCTGAGTATTCCCGCATCAAGGAAACGGTGGGCGCGATCGCGCCAGTGGTCGCGTCCATCGCGTACTCGGACATCTACTCCAAGGATGTTTCCGACAAGGCGGCTCGTGTAATACGCGAAAGGCTCATCCCATTCGTCAGCTCGCCAGATATCAACGTCTCCGATGTGTCTATCGATGGCCGAGAACTGGCGCGGCGTGATGCCGAGTCGTTCATAACCGTCTTGCGAGCGATCGGAATGATGCCATGATCCGCAGCACCCTCGTATCGCTGGTTGCCCTTGTCCTCGTTCTCCTCGTCGGAGCGACATACTTGATCATCGACGTGGCACGAATAAACCCGTTCCGCACCGACTACGCGATCTCGGCCATACTCGAGAGCTCGGGCGGCCTTCTAGACACATCACCGGTAATGTTAGAGGGGGTGCCGGTGGGAAAAGTGACATCTATTCGCGTCACAGGTAATCAGCTCGCCGTCGACATGTCCATCGACTCCGACTATAAGATTCCTCGCGGCAGTGTCATGACGATTCAGAACCTCTCGGTCGCGGGAGAACAATACATCAATTTCATCCCACCGGGCACAACCACCAGTGAGTACTTGCGTAGTGGGGACCTAGTGCCCGCCGGCGCCATCCGCGTGTCGCAATCCGTTCCCCAGGTGCTCCCGAAAATGTCGGCAGTGGCGGACGCGCTCGATCCAGCATCGATTCAGTCCATCAACGAAACGATCTCGGCGGCAGTCGACGGCCGGCAAAAGGACCTCGACACGATCGGAGACATGATGCACCGCCTCGTGGACTTCGTCGGTGACGACGGTGCCGTCCGTACCACTGCGGACAATGCCGAGTTCCTCCTGGGCCTTATGTCGAACGTGGGCGGTGTGCTCAGTACCGCGTCGGTCCGGACCCCGGATGCCGTCGACGGTTTGGCGAGGATCCAACGTGCGTTCATCGTTTTCACTTCTACGTCCTACGACAAATGGCCACCGATCCTGAAGCTAGTGGAAAAGCTCAGCGGCTACATCCAGATACTCCAGCCCGATATTGTCGCCATTACCCGCGCGGTGAAGCCGGCGACGGCGAAAGTCGCAGACACATACATCGACTTCGGATCGATCGGTGATCTTCTGGCTCGAACATTCCCAGCGTCACATCGGGGGCAGGCGCAGATTCCGATCGCCGTCACGCCATCACCTCGCTGACGCCCGATGGATACCTCCTACACCAGCATTCACAGAAGGCAGCAAATGACGGCACAAGACAACGGACCAGAATCCAAGGACAGCAGCGCTGAGGATAAGCTGACTGCGGCTTCCGACAAAGCAGATCGCAGCGACGCCACTGGTGCTACAGAATCTGCGACGTCCCAAGACGGTCCCGCCCCGGACGAGGCAAGCCCCCCGACGTCCGATGCCAGGCACCGATGGAGATCAGCACGCGTCCAGGCGGTGGCCGCCGGCGCTTTCGTGGTGGCACTCGCGGTGCTGGCCGGCCTCTTTGCTTACCTCTACATTGACATGAGGGAAGCAAAGACGTCCGCGGAGAACGCTGCCACACAACGAGCGCAGGCAGCGCAGGCAGCATCGGACTACACCACAAAGTCGCTCACCTACAGCTACCAAAACACCGGCGCATTCTTTACCGAAGTGAAAGAGAATGCCAGCGATGCGTTGGTCAAGCGATACGACGATGTCGAACCCACCCTGACCCAAATCATGAAACAGGCCAAGGTCCAAGCGGCGGGACGCGTACTGGCGACCAGCGTCACCGGCAGCGCCAGCGAGAACCGGGGGGAATACACGGTGCTGGTCTTCGCCACCCAGAAGACCCAGAATGTTCAGAACCCTCAGCCGAGCGAACTCCCCACACTGTTGAAAGTCGTCGTGCTGAAGACCGATAACGGCTGGCAGATCCAGGATTACGGACCTGCCGAATGATCCAGCGTCCGCCGCGAAAGGAGAGTTAGATGAAAAGCACCATGCAGGAGGTGCCGATGACAGTGTCATCGATACTGCGCCACGTCGCAACCAATCACACTGTTAGGCAGGTGATTACCTATTCCGTGAACGGCTCTGCCCGGTATGCGACCTACGGCGATCTTGAAGAGCGATGCGCACGTCTGGCGAATGCTCTGCGTCGGGTCGGCGTGGTCGGCGACGACCGCGTGGCAACGATGCTGTGGAACAACCAGGAGCACCTCGAAGCGTACGCTGCGGTACCCGCGATGGGCGCGGTGCTGCATACGCTGAACATCCGGTTGTCACCGGCTCAGCTGCAGTTCATCGCGAACCACGCCGAAGACAAGGTCATTATCGTGGACGGGTCGCTGGTTCCGTTGTTGGCGGCGGTCCTACCGGGCTTGGCGACGGTTCGGGTTGTGTTCGTTACCGGCGACGGCGACACCTCCCCGCTCGACGGGCACGGCGTGACCGTGATGCGATATCATGACGCGCTCGCAGCGGAATCCCCAGTGTTCTCTTGGGTCGATCCCGACGAGCGGTCGGCTGCGGGTATGTGTTATACGAGCGGCACTACAGGCGATCCCAAGGGGGTCGTCTACAGTCATCGCTCGGTGTTTCTGCACTCCATGGCAGCGTGTACCGGTAACGCTCTGGCGATCGCAGAAGCCGATCGTGTACTTCCCGTCGTGCCGATGTTTCATGCCAGCGCCTGGGGTCTGCCCTACGCGTCGCTGATGGCCGGCGCGGACTTGCTGATGCCTGATCGATACCTTCAAGCAGCGCCGCTCGCTGACATGATCCAACAACATCGCCCCACGAAGGCAGGAGCAGTACCGACAATCTGGAACGATCTTCTTCAGTACGGTATCGCGAATCCGGGTGTCGACTTGTCATCGATCGACCTTGTCGCCTGTGGTGGAGCTCCCGTCCCGCAGTCGTTGATCGAGGGGTTTGCGGACCGCTTCGGCGTACAGATTATTCAGGCGTGGGGTATGACTGAGACGTCCCCGCTTGCAGCGGTAGGTCGGCCTCCCGCCGGGATCAGCCCCGCAAAGGAAATATCTTACCGCAAGCGACAGGGACGGGCAATTTGCGGGGTGGAGATGCGCCTCATCGACGAGGGCGGCCTGCCTGTTCCCCGTGACGACAAGTCCGTCGGTGAACTCGAAGTGCGGGGTCCGTGGGTCACAGGCAGCTACTACCGACTCGAGGACACCGAGAGGTTTCGGGATGGCTGGTTGCGGACCGGCGACGTGGGACACATCAGTCCGGACGGGTATCTGACGCTGACCGACCGGTCCAAGGACGTCATCAAGTCCGGGGGCGAATGGATCTCGTCAGTGGAGCTCGAGAACTGGATCATGTCGCACCCGGATGTCGCCGAGGCCGCGGTTGTCGCGATGCCCGACCCCCGATGGCAGGAGACAGCTCTCGCTGTTGTGGTTCCGGCACCGGGTCGCGAAGTGTCGGCTGACACGCTCCACGAGTGGTGCCTAAGAAATTGCCCGGAGGAGATCCCGCACTGGTGGATCCCGAACAACTGGACGTTCATGGAGCAGATACCACGGACGAGCGTGGGCAAGTTCGACAAGAAGGTGTTGCGCGCGAAGCATGAGCAGGGCGAGCTGCCGGTTGTATCGAACTAGCGCCGCACGGGGTCGGCTTCGCGTCCGCACTGGCCGAGATAGGACACCGCCGAGGTAAGGCACAGATGTGCCCACCGAACGTCCTCAGCGTTCGGTGGGCACGTATTTATTGGAGCGATCCGTCTGCCCGATGGCCCCGGTGGGAAAGACAGAACCGTCACTGGGAATTGCGCGGCCATTCATCTCTCACTCATCGTTCGTTGGGCGCCGTTTTATCGAGCGTCGTAGAGTTTGCGAGGTGGACATCGCAGCCAGCGCTCCACATTCGCAGTCATCAGCACACAACATCGAAGGGGCCACCATCATGGCCGAGGCTATCGTGGGCGCAATCATTACCGACATCGTCGGCGAACTGGTCACCGGATCGATCGAGTCCGGATCAGACGAAGCTACCGCTTGAGCGCTTCACAGAAGAACACACCGCCCCGTGGCTTCTGCCGCGGGGCGGTCTCTTGGTGCGCGGGGGCTCGAGAGCTTGTCAAGATGTCTGTGTAAGAACGTGACTCCTGATTTTCTTGTGGTCTGTGGGGTCTAGCTGAGGTGGGGTTCGATCCGGTCGGGGTAGGCCAGTGCGAGTTGTCCGAGGGCCTGTTTCCAGTTGGTGACGACCTGTCCCTCGACCAGTCGTCCGAGGGCCTTACGGGGCTGTGACCGCCTGGTCCCGCGTTCTTTGAGGCGTTGAGCGGCTCGTTTGTCTTCGATGTCGCAGATGGCCAGCCACAAGAGTTTGCGGACCGCGATGTCGTTGGGGAAATGTCCGCGGTTCTTGATGACCTTGCGGAGCTGGTAGTTCAATGACTCGATCGAGTTGGTGGTGTAGATGACTTTGCGCAGCTCGGGCGGGAATGCCAGGAAGGGGATGAACCGATCCCAGGCTCGGTCGAAAGCCATTGCCGCACTCGGATATTTGGCGCCTAGTTCCGAGTCGCGGAAGGCTTCCCACTCGCGGCGGGCGGTCTCGGCGTCGGGGGCGGTGTAGATCGGTTTGATCGCCCGGGCCACGTCTTTGCGGTCTTTGTGGTTCACGAACCGCATCGAGTTGCGGATCAGATGCACCACACAGGTTTGCACGGTGGCCAGCGGCCAGGTCGCCTCGATTGCCTCGGGGAATCCGGTGAGCCCGTCACAGCACACGATCAGCACGTCCTTGACGCCGCGGTTGGCCAGATTCGCACACACCCCGGCCCAGAACTTGGCGCCTTCTTCGGCCTGTATCCAGATTCCCAGCACATGCTTGACGCCGGCCATGTCGACGCCAATAGCGATGTGGGCGTGCTTGTTTCGAACATGAGAACTGTCTTTGACGTTCACCACCAGGGCATCAAGGTAGATGACGGGATACAACGGCTCCAGCGGCCGGTTCTGCCATTCGTCGACCGCGTCGAGGACCTCGTCGCAGATCTTGGAGATCGTCTCGTGCGAGAGATCGGTGCCGATCGTGGCTGGCGTGTCCCCCATGAACCGGTCCGGTTGGTTTTAGAGTCCTGATTGCCCTGAAGAGGGCGCGAAGGGACGATAGGGATCATGGCAGGACGTAA
>NZ_JBSFQL010000046.1:0-18146 GCF_053588675.1 Gordonia sp. NPDC003422 | reverse complement strand
GGGCAGATTCATGTCCGCCACCGGGCACACCTTCGTGACCGTCTACGGGCAGTTTTCACGTCCGCCTGTGGGCACTTCCCGATGTCCCTTGACACTTCGCAGTGTCATCATCGTCCCGCTCATCATGACGATGTGCGCGATTCCCCTCGTGATCTCTCCGTCGGCGCACGGGGCACCGCCTCGTGCGCAGACGCAGGACACAGGTTTTGCGCAACCATTCGCCGGGCCGGAGCGCTACCTTCCCTACGCGCCGGCGAAGTTGACGTCGCCCGGTCAGCTGAACCGACCCGTGGGTCGTCAGGCCGCGGAACGGATCGCACGCGGCCTGGGATTGACGCCGGCCGACGCGTTGAGCGAGAAACAGTATCGCGATTTCGTCACGGGCAGCGGCGTGGGTGGGTCGAAGCAGTCTGCCAAGATCATCGATGCCTGTCTGGGTATCCTGACGAACACCAACGGGCGCCCCGGTTTCGGCGGTTCCATCCTGGGCAGCTACGGCCTCTACGTCACCAAGAGCGGCATGTTGCAGAGTCCGGCGAATGCCAGTGCTCCGACTCGCCAGGTGAACACGCTCATCGCGCCCGGCGGCTATGTCGGGAACTGGATGCGGGCGAATGGTGCGCGGCGCTCCCTGGAAGCGCTCTATCGGTCGGCCTACACGGCAGAACTACCGTTCGGGTTTGTCGCACAGCAGATCTCGGGTGAGGCGCAGCTGGTCGCCAACACCAAGAACGTTCGCACCGCGACCGTCGGCATGTCGATGGCGCCGCCACTGTGGCTGGTCAACTTCGTGTTGCTCTACATCGTGAAGCCCGACATCGCAGCGGCGATGCCCGCGTACTGGGCCCCGATCCCGCCGGCCGTGGCCCGTGCGATCAAGGCGAGCGCCACTGGGCAGGTCCCGTATGCGCAGTACGCGTCGTATTTCACGTAGACGTGTCGAGCAAGCGACTCAGGAGGGCCCGGAACGTGGCTGCGTCCTCGGCTCCGAGCGTCGCCTCCCACTCCCGCTCCACTTCCAATGCCGTTCGACGCATGGTGCGCAGAGCCAGCCATCCCCGTTCGGTGAGTTCGATGAGCTTTGCGCGCGCGTCGTCCGGGTCGGTGATCCGCCGGACGTAGCCGCCCTTCTCGAGTGCGGTGAGTGCTTGGGCGACGGCTTGCCGGCTGACCCCGTTGATCTCGGCCAGATCCGACGCATGACGCGGCGACTCCACCAGCGGAACCAGCGCGACCGCTTGCGCAGGGGTGACGCCGTCGAGTCCCGCTTCGGCGAATGCCGCCGCAACCCGTGGCCCGGCACGACGCGCCAGCGCCTGGACGAGCGCCGGTGTCGTACGCGGGGGCAACTGCATGCGATCAGTCTTTCAAATCGGGAAGAGGTCTCCGCCGCCTCCTAGATGCATCCGCGCCCTCCCGCTGGCTGAGCAGGGCCGTCCCGATGGCTGAGGTGCGAGCCTGCGAGCCTCGAAGCCTCTGGTGAGACGACATTGTTGTCTCACCAGCCCTTCGAGGCTCGTCGCTTTCGCTCCTCGCACCTCCGGGAGCGGTAGGGGCACCTCGGCTCAGGAGAGGCGTTGCATTTAGGCAAGTATCTTGTCAAAATGGTTCGTATGGTCCTCACCCGATCTCGCCATGCTTGCGCCGTGGTCTGCCTCGCCGTGCTTGCGGCACTCCTGATGGTTCCGTCGAACGCGGCTGCCGCCCCGACCGGCCGCTCGTCGCACCAGCTGAATCATGGTGGGCTCGAGCGTCAGTATCAGCTGTTCGTGCCCCGATCGCGCCCAGGTGCCGCACCGCTCGTCGTGGTGCTGCATGGCGGATACGGTTCGGCCCGCCAGGCGCAGCGGGCCTATGGGTGGGACTCACAGGCGCAGCGTCGGGGATTCGTGGTTGCCTATCCCGACGGATTCCGACGGTCGTGGAATGCCGGAACCTGTTGTGGTCCTGCGCAACAGCGCAACGTCGACGACGTGGGATTCATTCGTGCGGTCGTCGCGGACGTGTCCAAGAGGACCTCGATCGACCCGCGGCGCATCTACGTGACCGGCATGTCCAACGGTGCCATGATGACCTATCGCCTTGCGTGCCAGACCAATCTGTTTGCGGCCGTGGCTGTCGTGGCCGGCACCATCGTCAGCCGGTGCTCGTCACCCGCCCCGACATCCGTTCTGCACATCCATGGCGATGCCGACCCACGGGTCCCGTATCGCGGCGGACCGGGACTGCCCTTCGGAGGTGGCGGGGCTCGGGTGAACGGACTGTCCGTGGCTGCCGACAATGCGTTGTGGCGCAACGCCGATCGGTGCGCGCCCCCGAGGATCGGCAGGTCGGGACGTCTGACGATCTCGACGGCGCGATGCCGTGCCGGACGTACGGTCGAGCTCATCACCGTTGCCGGTGGTGGGCACGAATGGCCGGGTTCTCGATCGGCATCGCAGCCCGCTGCACTCGACGCCACCGCCGCGATCGCCGACTTCTTCGGGCTGGGCGTGCGCTGAATTCGGAGAACGTCGGTGAGTGTCGGCCTCGTGAGGGCAACAATTGACCACATGATCCGCATCGCCACCATCGGGACGTCGACCATCACCCGTACCTTCCTCGACGCTGCTGCGCAGGTGCCGGCAGTGCAGGTCGCGACCGCCTACTCGCGCAACTCCGAACACGCAGCGCAGTTCGCCGCCGAGACGGGGATTGCGCAGTCGAGTGCCGATCTCGACGGATTGCTCGCGTCGGCCGACGTCGACGCCGTGTACATCGCCTCTCCCAACGGCATTCATCACGACCAGGCGCTCCAGGCGATCGGTGCGGGCAAGCACGTCCTCGTCGAGAAGCCCGCATTTCCGACCGTCGCAGAGTTCGACGAGCTGGCGGCGGCGGCGTCGGCGGCAGACGTCATCGTGCTGGAGGCGATCCGCAATGTGTACGACCCGGCAATGGCTGCGCTGGCCGAACTGCTTCCCGAGATCGGCGTGTTGCGTCGAGCATCGTTTGCCTACTGCCAGCGGTCGGCGCGCTACGACAAAGTACTCGCCGGTGAGCGCGTCAACATCTTCGACCCCGCGCTGGCCGGCGGTGCGCTATACGACCTCGGGGTGTATCCGATCGCCGCGATGATCCACCTTTTCGGCGAACCCGACCGGGTGCTCGGTGCAGCGATCCCCATTCCCGGTGGTGCAGATGGAGCAGGGGCCGCGCTCGCAATCTACGACGGCTTCATCGTGGATCTGTCCTACTCGAAGATCACCGCGTCGAACCGCGTCAACGAGATTCAGGGAGAGCGCGGCACCATCACCTTCGACCACGTCGCCGAACCGCGAACAGCCACGGTGACCAGCCTCGACGGTGTGCAGCGCGACTAGGAGCTCGACGTGCCGCACAACAACATGGAGCACGAGATACGACGATTCGCCGATCTGATCTCCGGCGCCGACACCCCGGAACGCGATCATGCCGGGACCAGGGCGACCCTTCGAGTGGTTGAGACGATTCATACCGGTTCGTCTCGCTTCGGTCACGCCTGACGGTTACCCTCGGTCCATGCATTGTGTGGTCGTGGGTGGAGGACTGGCGGGTCTGGCGTCGGCGGTGTGGCTCGCCGAAGCCGGTCATCGGGTGACGTTGCTGGTGCGTCGGGGATCGCTCGGTGGTCGAACCATCTCGATGCCGCTGGCCGCGGTCGACGACGTACCCGACAACGGGCAACACGTCTTCGCCAGCGGCTACGAGCACCTGATGCGGTATCTGGACAGTGTCGGCACCCGCATGCATGTGGCGTTTCCGGGTCACATGACGATGCGGATGCCCGGCGGGGAAACCCGCACGTCGTCGTTCTCGGGAGTGTCCGGCCTGCGGACGGCGCTCGGTGACCTGCCGGGTGTGAAGGGGTTGGACAAACTGCGGACCGCGCGGGCGCAGGCGACACTGATCCGGCAGGCACTACGACAACCGGCGTGGCTCGACGACGTCACCGCCGACGAATGGTTCCGCCGCATCGGTATGCCCCAATCGGCACGCGACGCGCTGTGGGACGGCATCGTGATCGGACTGACCGGCGACAAGCCCGACATCTCCTCGGCCAAGGTGCCCGCAGACCTGTTGGTGACCGGCATGCGACGGGCCCGTGCAACCAAGACGCCGATCTCGATCGGTTATCCCACAGTCGATCTCGACACCCTGTTCATCGATGGCGCGGAGAAGAAGTTTGCGAACGCGGGTGTCGACGTCCGACACCGGGCCGTCGTCTCGTCCGTCGATGTCGCCGACGGGGCCGTGACCGGTGTGACGCTGGTCGGCGGCGAACACATCGCTGCCGATGCCGTCGTCTGCGCGGTCCCGGTCTGGAACATCGCCGGTCTGCTGGACCAGGTGCCCGGTCACGAAAAGATCTATGCCGCAGCGCAAGCCCTGACTCCGGTGCCGATCGTGAGTGTCAATCTTTACCTCGACCGCTCGATCGGGATGTCGGACTGGGGCGAGATCCTCTACGGGGGAGAGGGTGTCCTGGAACAGGTTTGGGACCGCCAGCGGATGCATGGCCGCGACGCCACGGAGAACCACTTCTATTCGACGACGGTGTCGGCCGCCTACGAGCTGACACAGAAGTCCAATGTCGAGATCACCGACATCCAGATGGACATGCTGCGCAAATACTATCCGGGTGCCAAGGGCGCCAAGGTGATTCACAGCCATGTGGTGCGCATGCCGAAATCGACATTCGCGCAACGACCCGGCACCGCGGGCATTCGTCCCGACCAACGCACCGCGGTACGCGGTCTCGCTCTGGCCGGTGACTGGACCCGGACCGACTGGACCACGACCATGGAGGGCGCGTGCCAGAGCGCCGCCCGCGCGGTCGACGTGATCCTCGGGCGATAGGCGACCTATTGGGGTGGGGCCGCAGTCAGTCCGGATTCGGCGAGCACCTGGGAGAGCAGGCTCTGCAGGGCCCAGTCGAGTGCCCGGAGGGATCGTTGCGAGCCGTTCTCGTAGCCGACGAGCAGGTACATGGCGGCTCTCGAGTGCAGTTCGGCCTGCTCCCGATCGCCGGTGACGGCGGCCAGGGTGTCGGCGATGTAGCTGCGGCGTTCCTCGTCGACCTCGGCCTGGATCGCGCGCACCTCGGGGTCGCGGTCGGCCCAGACGCGGATGGCGGCCTCGGTGTCGTGGGGCAATCGCAACGCGATGCCGGTGAGGAAGGTGAGACGTTCCAGCGGGTCGGCGACGGAGGTCGCGTCGGCGATTAATCGTTGGCTCTTCTCGGCGCGCCAGTATCGGATCAGAGCCGCGGTGTACGTGCCCCAGCTGGGAAAAGCGTGATAGAACGACCCGGTCGTTGCGCCCACCGAACCGCAGACCGTCGCGAGCTTGAGCCCGGCATGCCCCTGTTCGGCGAGGATCAGCAGCCCGGCCTCGAGGTAGCGAACCTTGGCAGTGTGCGAGGGCGTCGTCCGCCGCCGTTCCGTCGATTCCACCCACTCAGTGTAGATGTGACCTGTTGCACAAAACAATAAGTTCACTTACGCTTTGTGGACGCGACGAAGGAGACCGCAGTGCGCATGGTGAATCCCCGCAAGAATCATCCGAATGCCGGGTTGAATCCCGAGACCGACTACACCGAGATCTATCGCAACCTGTCGACGCTCGAGTTCCCGTGGGACATCAACCAGGCACTCAGCTTTGCGCTCTTCCGGACCTACGCCGTACCGAGCATCGGCCGACTGCTCGACGAGACCGCCGCCTTCACCGAGTCCACCCAGAAGCGCTACGACGACACGAGCATCCTGCTCGAGGTGCCGCTGATCGAGGGATTCGACAGTGCGCGCGGAAAGAGCGCCATCCGTCGGATCAACCAGATGCACCACATGTACGACATCTCCAACGACGACTTCCGTTACGTCCTGTCCACATTCGTGGTCGTACCGCGCAGGTGGCTGGCCGATTTCGGTTGGCGCGACCTCACCGACGGCGAGATCTTGGCATCCGTGCGCTACTACCAGTCGCTGGGAAAGCACATGGGCATCAAGGACATCCCGACCACCTACGACGACTTCGCCGATTTCATGGACACCTACGAGGCGCAACACTTCGCCTTCGACGCCGGCGCGCGGCGGGTGGCGGATGCGACGATGGAGCTGATGGCGTCGTTCTATCCCGGCTTCGCCGCACGCGGCGTCGACGTGTTTAGCCGGTCGTTGATGGACGAACCCCTGATCGAGGCGTTCGGTTATCGGGATCCCGGCGAGATCGCACGGAAGGTGTCGCGTGGCGCACTGAAGGCCAGGGCGCGGCTGCTGTCGTTCCTGCCGTCCCGCCGCAAGCCGCAGTACGTGCACGACATGCCGCGAATCCGGAGCTACCCCAACGGTTTCCAGATCGACAAGATGGGCACCTTTGCGAAAGGCTGCCCCGTGCAGCACACCCCGTCGGAGACGGCCGTCGAATCTCAGGCCTCGGCTGCGACGCGCTGATCGCCTGCGAGGCGCACGGCTTGGGGGCCGGCTGTCGGACGTGCGGTCGGGATGCACAGGGTGATCGCGACACCGATGAACGCTGCCGCGGCGGCGATCACGAAGCACCAGTGGAAGGTTGACTGGTCGGGGAAGTCGCGGCCGAAGTACTCGGTCGTCGAACTCGCCAGGACGAGCGCCATCACCGCGGAGGCGACGGTGGTGCCGATGGACCGCATCAGGCCGTTGAGTCCGACCGCGGCACCGGCCTCGGTGATGGGCACCGAGCCCATGATGAGGGTCGGCATGGCCGCGTAACCGATACCCACGCCCGCGGAACCGATGATCGATGCCAGCGCGAGTTGCCAGGCCGAGTTCATCAGGAAGAAGGCGACAAGATAACCGGCGCCCAGCACGGTGGCGCCGATGGCCAGGGTGTACTTCGCGCCGATCTTGTTGATGAGCAACCCCGACACCGGGGCGAACAGCATCATCGTCAAGCCGCCGGGTGCCATCCACAGGCCTGCCGCGAAGACGGTCTGCCCGAGGCCGTACCCGGTGAACTCGGGTGTCTCCAGCAGGGCCGGGATCACGATGGCCTGCGCCATCATGCCGAAGCCGATGGCGATGGCGGCCAGGTTGGTGAGCAGCACCGCGGGCTTTGCGGTGGTCCGCAGGTCGACGAGGGGCTCGCGGTGCCGAACCTCGTAGAAACCCCACAGGACCAGGATCGCCAGGCCGCCGACGAGGAGACCGAGGGTGCTGCCCGAGGTCCACCCCCAGTCGTTGCCCTTGGAGATGGCGATGAGCGCACTCACCAGACCGAGACCGAGTCCGAGCGCACCGAGATAGTCGAATCGGCCACCCGCAGCGTCGGCGATATGGGGTACCACGAGGACGATCAGCACGGTGATCACCACGGCCAACGCGGTGGACACCCAGAACAGCATGTGCCAGTTCCACTCTTCGGTGATCCAGGCGGCCAGCGGCAGTCCGACACCGCCGCCTACGCCCAGCGTCGCGCTCATCGCGGCAACCGCCATCGACGTCAGACGAGGCGGGGTCACTTCACGCATCAGGCTGATGCCCACCGGGATCAGACCCATGGCAAGACCTTGGATCGCGCGACCGGCCACCAGCGGCACCACCGAATTGCTCAACGCGCAGACGAGCGATCCGACCGTCAGAAGGATTCCGCTGCCGATCATGATGCGCTGCTTGCCGAACATGTCGCCGAGGCGACCGGCGACCGGCATGGCGATCGCGGCGGCCAGCAGGGTGGCGGTGATGATCCACGACGCACTCGAGATCGAGGTACCCAGGAGCGTGGGGAGTTCGGGCTGGATCGGGATGATCAGCGTCTGCATAAGCGACGCGATCAGACCCGCGACGCACAGCACGACGACCGTGCCGATCGCGCCGGCCGGGGTCGTGTCCGCGTGGGGCACGCCGGCGTCGTCGACGACGGTGAGGTCGGGTTTGCTTGTCATACGGCACACTCCACTGGCATCATTTCCGGCGACGTATGCAGGCTACATATGTACCGTACATACAGCGAATCGGACATTCGCCGTGCGAAGGAGTTGGGTCGGGATGGCGGCTGAGAAGGACGCGTCGTTCTGGCCGGTGCCGGTCTACGGCCATCTGGCCGACGAGTTGCTCCGGTTGACTCGTCGCAAGGTCAACATCCATCCCGATTCGATCCTCGACAACTCGGCTTTCACGATCCTGTGGCTGCTGTCCGACGGACGCCCGCGCACCCTGCGTCAGCTGACCGTCGACCTCGACCTCGAACAGTCGACGGTGAACCGGCAGGTGAACGCTGCGATCAAA
This sequence comes from Gordonia sp. NPDC003422, assembly GCF_053588675.1. NCBI lineage: Bacteria > Bacillati > Actinomycetota > Actinomycetes > Mycobacteriales > Gordoniaceae > Gordonia > Gordonia sp. NPDC003422. The sequence continues at coordinate 9,864 of NZ_JBSFQL010000046.1, read as the reverse complement.
CACGGCTACCTCGAACGGTTCGACGTCGAGGGTTCACCGAGCCGCAGGATTCGTCCGACCACTCGTGGTCACGAGGCCTTCATCCACGACGGCACACTGCGCGCGGGCCGACTCGAGCAGGTCTTCGCCGACCTGGCACCAGGGACACCCGAATCGCTGCTCCGCGAACTCCGCGCCTACAACGACGCCTACGACCGCGTCCTGCATCGCCAGGACCGCGACACCCGACTCGCCAAGTGACGAACCGGCAGCAAGTGAGGAATTGATGGGCACATATGCGGTGACCGGCGCGGCGTCGGGGATGGGTGCTGCGGTGGCGGCATCGTTGACCGAGGCCGGGCACACCGTTCTGGGCATCGATCGGCCCGGAACCGACGCGGACATCGCCGCCGATCTGTCGACGGCCGACGGTCGGGCGGCCGCGGCGTCGGCGGTTCTCGAACGCTGCTCGGGACGGCTCGACGGCGCGGTGCTCGCGGCCGGGCTGGGTCCGAAACGTGGTCAGGAACAGACGATCCTCGACGTGAATGTTCTCGGCGTCACCGAACTCCTGACGGCGTGGCGGCCGGCGCTCGCGTCCGCGTCGAATGCGAAAGTCGTTGTCTTCGGTTCTAATTCGACGACGTCGACGCCGCTGGTGCCCCATCGCGCGGTACGACGCCTGATCGCCGGTGACACCGAGGCCGCCGCGCGGCAGATTCGCCGGCGGGGTCAGGTGTCGGCGCCCGCGGCCTACGCGGCGTCGAAGGTGGCCGTCACGCAGTGGTGTCGGTTGCACGGAACGCGCCCGGACTGGGCCGGTGCGGGAATCCGGGTGAACGTCCTCGCACCGGGCCCGGTGATGACGCCGCTCCTGCAATCCCAACTGAACAGCGCGCAGGGCAAGAACGTGCGGTCGTTTCCGGTGCCGGTGCGGGAGTACGGAACACCCGAGCAGCTCGCGGCCTGGGTGATGCTGATGCTGTCCGACAGCGCCGATTTCATGTGCGGCAGCGTCATCACCGTCGACGGCGGGACCGAGGCGTTGCTCCGATCCCGCGACTGGCCCAAGCCGTTGCCATTGCGATCGATGCCGAAGTTGTTGTGGCGCATGTATCGAGCGCCCAAGGATGGCCAGGTCGCGCAGTACTGACCCCCGTTGACCGTGCGTCCCAAACCGTTGACCGTGCGTGCCGTGTGCACGATCAACGAAATTCGACGCACAGTCAACGAAGATTGCGGATAATTCACGCATGAAACTGCGACGAGGCGGCACGAATCTGCGAGGCAAGGTTGTCCTGATCACGGGCGCGGCACAGGGAATCGGTCGGGGAACCGCCAAAGCGCTTGCCGCCCAAGGTGCCAAGCTGATCCTGGTCGACGTCGACGCGCCCGCGCTCGACGACCTGGGGGCGGAGTTGGGCGACGCTGCGCTCACCGCGATCGCCGATGTGACCGACCTGTCGGCGGTCGAGGTGGCGACAGCGAAGGGGATCGAACGCTTCGGCGGGGTCGACGTGGTGGTCGCCAATGCGGGTATCGGCGGGTACGGCTCGGTTCAATGCATCGATCCGGCGACGTTCCGCAAGGTCATCGACATCAACATCACCGGCGTCTTTCACACGGTGCGTGCGGCTTTGCCCTCTGTCATCGACCGCAAGGGCTATATCCTGATCGTTTCGTCGTCGGCCGCCTACGGTGTGGTGCCCGGACTCGCCGCCTATCACGCGAGCAAGGCGGGTGTGGAACAGTTCGCCAACGCGTTGCGACTCGAATTGCTGCCGACGGGCGTCGACGTCGGGTCGGCTCACATGTCGTGGCTCGACACCCCGCTGGTGCGTGAATCACAAGCAGACATGCCCACTTTCGACGAGATGCGGGCGACGTTACCCGGTCCGATGAAGCACTCCATCGACGCGGATGTGTGCGTCAAAGCGTTCGTACGGGGAATCTCTCGTCGCAGTCGGCGGATCAATGTCCCTGGGTGGGTGGGTCTCCTGCGGTGGATCAAACCAGTGCTGACGTCACGGGTGGCCGAGAACGCCACCCGTGCGGCGTCCACCGAGATCCTGCCCCGGATGGACGCCGAGGTGGCGGCATTGGGGCGTTCGACGAGCGCGCGCAATCTGGAGTCGGGGAGCGTCCCCAGATCTTGACCGTTCACGCGCTCGTCGAACGCCCGAGTTTCACCACTGATCGAATCCGACGTTCACTGTCGGGTAGCGGCTGCTGATGCTGTTGTTCATCCAGTAGTTCTGGGCGCGCGGTCCCCAGATGCCGCTCATCGCGGTGTTGGTGTTGTGCTTCATGTTCTCGATCTCGTAGTTGGCGGTCGGGCCGAACAGGCCGATCCGGTACTGCGCGTCGACGGTCAGCGAGTTCGCGAACGGCGCGACCGCGGTGACGGTTTCGCTGGCCCCAGGGTAGAGGACGCGCTGCGGTGCGTTGACCCACTGACCGCCCTGACCGGCGGTCGCCCCGACCAGGTATTCGGGCTTGTTGGTGTGGTTGGTGATCGTCATCGCGACGGTCGGCTCGCCGGGCCGGGTGACGGGCATGGTGCCGGCGTGTGCGGCTCCGGCACAGGCGAATCCGATGCCGGCGGTCGCGGCCACGGCAGCGACTCCGGCGGTGATGCGGCGGGTCTTGGTGATCATGAGTGTGCTCCTTGGTGTGTGGGCCGGGTTGGTGGTCCCGGTGACACCCATGACTCTGCTCTGAGGAGTCCTCGTGCGGATTCCGCTCACCGGCTGATCGGTCGGTGGATTGCCGCCTCCACCAATCGGGGGACACGGTGGGTCAGAGGCCCGCGCGTTCGAGTGCCTCGTCGAACTCCTCGCCGGCCACCTTGGTGCCCTTGCCGTCGGCGATCGCCTTCTCGTAGACGGCGAGCAGTTCGGTGCCGTGCTTCTCGTACTCCTTGGCCCAGCGCTCGCCTTCGGATCGCCAGTAGCCGATGATGTCGTATTGGTCTCGGCTCCAACGGAGTTCGCCTCGAAGATGCTTGCGCACGGCACGCGACTGCGCCGCCTCGCCGGCGAACCAGCAGTACCCGCGGCCGGCCGGGAACGCACACTCCCGCACGGCGTCGGCGAGCCCACTCGGGCCGTGACCGTTGCCGCCGACGATGGTGATCAGACCGTCGTGCTCGGGAAGCAACTCGAGATCGACCGGGTCGACCACCTCGACGACGACGATGGACTGCGTGGCCGGCTGTGACGATTCGGTGAGGATGGACGATTCGGTGAGGATGCGGGCGAGCGCGGGCAGTCCGGCCAGATCGGCGGCGTACACGTACCAGTCGGTGTCGGCCGGTGGGTGGTACCAACTGCGAGCGTGCGACATCGCGACCTCGTCGCCGGGACGCGCGCGTTGCGCGAACTCGGTGATCGGACCAGCGGCATGCACCACGACGTCGACGGTGACCGTCCTCGCGGCGCGGTCGACGGCGCGAATCGAGTAGTTCCGGCCTTCCGGGGTGTTCTCGGTGTCGTGGTAGGCCCAGACGCCGTTACGTTCGGTCATCGCGGGGACGGAGTGCTCGCCGGGCGACGGGACCCAGAGCCCGACTGCCTCGTCGGAGTTGCCCGGCAGTGCCAGGTGGTCGAGGTCGTCGACGTCGAAGAGGATTCGGAGGAACCGCGGCCCGAGTTGCGCCACGTCACGGACGACTGCCTTCGAGTAGCTCATGGGGCAACCGTAGACGTGACCTCGACACGACTCCTCGCCTGGCGGCTCGGTGTCGGCTCGATCAGCGAAGAGTGCCCGCCCGTGGACACATTTACTTGGATATGCAAGTATCTAGGTCGAATCGCAGGCTCAGAGAGGAGACGCCGTGACGGAACCGTCCGTGCTCACCGAGAGGATCGGTTCGGCCGCCTACCTGGTGCTCAATCGGCCGAAGTCGATCAACGCACTCGACCACGAGATGGCTCTCGAGATGGCGCGACTGCTCGACGAGTGGGCGGCCGACGACTCGGTGGACGTCGTGGTGGTGTCCGGTGCGGGCGATCGTGGACTGTGCGCGGGCGGCGACATCGTGGCGATCCATCGCGACGCCGCGGCCCTCAGCGGTGATCCCGCGGCCGGTGACGACCAGGCCGAGCAGTCGCCGTCGGCGAAGTTCTGGTTTGACGAATACCGGCTCAACGCTGAGATCGCCCGCTTCCCGAAGCCGTACGTCGCCCTGATGGGCGGCATTGTCATGGGTGGCGGCGTGGGTATCTCGGCGCACGGCAACACTCGTGTCGTCACGGACCGCACCCGGTTGGCGATGCCCGAGGTGGGCATCGGATTCGTGCCGGATGTCGGTGGTACACATCTGCTTTCCCGCGTGCCCGACAATCTGGGCCGCTATGCGGGACTGACCGCGAACCCGCTCAAGGGTGCTGACGCGGTCGCGCTCGGACTCGCCGACCACTTCGTCCCCGCCGATCGCCTCGACGACTTCCGGACGGCGATCGGCACCAACGGTCTGGCGTCGGCGCTCGACGAGTTCACCACCGCTCCGCCGGCTTCACCGCTGACCGAACAGGCCGATTGGATCTCGAAAGCCTTTGCTGCCGAGACAGTTCCGGAGATCGTCGACGCCCTGCGTGCAGTTGGAACCCCGGAAGCCGACAAGGTGGCCGACGCTGTTGCGGCCAAGAGCCCGACCGCCACCGCGGTCACGCTGCGCTCGCTGCAGCACGCCGCCGGTGACGACTCTCTGGAGGAGACCCTGACGCGCGAGTATCGGGTTTCCCTGCGCTGCCTGCTGCACCCCGACATGGCCGAGGGGATCCGCGCTCAGGTCATCGACAAGGATCGCAATCCTGCTTGGGCGCAGAATGTTTCGTCGGGCGATGTGGACAAGTTCTTCGAACCGCTGCCGCACGAACTGACCTTCGACAGCGAAATCACCGCCGAATCATAGGGAGAACCTCAGTGTCCGAGTTGCAGACCATCATCATCGAGCGTTCCGGCCGGGTCGGGATCATCACCCTCAACCGGCCCAAGGCGCTCAACGCGCTCAACACCGAACTGATGAACGAAGTCGTCGGTGCGGTCCAGGGTTTCGACGTCGACGAGGGCATCGGCGCGATCGTCATCACGGGTTCGGAGCGGGCCTTCGCGGCCGGAGCCGACATCAAGGAGATGTCGTCGAAGACCTACGCCGACGTGGTGAACGAGCAGTTCTTCGGCAGTTGGGATGAGCTGTCGCGGACGCGGACCCCGATCATCGCCGCGGTCACCGGCTACGCGCTGGGTGGCGGGTGTGAGCTTGCGATGCTGTGCGACTTCATCATCGCCGGCGAGAACGCGGTGTTCGGGCAGCCCGAGATCAACCTGGGTGTCATTCCGGGAATCGGTGGCTCACAACGACTCACACGGGCCGTCGGTAAATCCAAGGCGATGGACATGGTGCTCACCGGGCGCCAGATGAAGGTCGACGAGGCCGAACGCGCCGGGCTGGTGTCGCGTGTGGTGCCGACCGAGGAGTGCCGCAGTACCGCCATCGAGGTCGCCGAGACGATCGCCGCCAAGTCGCTCATCGCGTCGGCGGCGGCCAAGGACGCCGTCAATCGCGCCTTCGAATCGGGCCTCGCCGAAGGGGTTCGCGCCGAACGGGCGTTGTTCTACTCGACCTTCGCCACCGACGACCAGACCGAAGGGATGGCGGCGTTCGTCGACAAGCGGGAGCCGAAGTTCACCCACCGTTGATCCAGAGTGTGGAAGCGACCGGGCAGCGTCGTCGCACAGCCTGGATCTGTGGAAACGGAGCCAACCTACGCTGCCTGAGGTGCTCGAGGCGCCAGCCGAGAGCCTCGAAGGCCTGGTGACGTGACTCGTTGGCGCAATCACCGTGAGTGCACGGCATCGAGGGCACGGTGTCAGCATGTGGTCGACGAAAGTGCTTGTCTCACCAGGCCCTTCGAGGCTCCTCGCTAGCGCTCGTCGCACCTCAGGGAGCGGGTGGGACCGTTCGGGTCAGGTTCAGGGAGCGGGTGGGACCGTTAGGGTCAGGTTCAGGGAGCGGGTGGGACCGTTCGGGTCAGGCTCAGGGAGCGGGTGGGACCGTTCGAGTCAGGTAGGGAGCGGGTGGGACCGTTCGAGTCAGGCAGGGAGCGGGTGGTCGCGCCAGCCGGCCAGAATCCGGTGCACGCTCTGGGCGCCGTGCACCGGGTCGTCGGGCGCCGGAAGGTCGGCGGGATACAGCAGGAACGGGGTGCTCTGCGGACCGCCCATGCCGCCATGTGAACCGACCTGCTCTTCGAAGGCCGCGACCTCGTCGGTCTCGGGCCAGTAGGCACCGCCGACCATGACGTCCGCGACATTGTCGAAACCGTCGGTGCGACGGGCCTTGTCGAGGGCATCGTCGCCGAAATGCTGCAGCGGGTCGACGCCGGTGACCACCCCGGAAGCGACGTCGACGCTGCCGTCGGCGCCGAGCACCACCGAGGAGCCGTCGGGGCGGGCGACGAGGAGGAACCCGATGCCGGGGTGGGTTCGCAGCGCGTCGAGGAGTCCCGGGTATCGGTCCTCGATTGCATCGGTGTCGGCGCGGCCGTCGATGGCGGGGAAGCTGATCAGCCCCAGGTTCCCCGAGCCCAACACCACCGGCGTCCTCGCCTGCGCGGGTTCGGATTCCGCGGCGGCATTGACGCTCGCGGCCGCGTACAGGCCGCCCTCGGATTCGGCCTTCTTGCGCGGCTGCTCCACGGAGTGGCCGCACAGTCGACCGGTCAGTTGCGCGAGACTTTCGCCGTAGCGTTGCCGGAAGGTGGCGCCCTGACTCTGACCGTGGTCGGAGAGCACGACGACGCGATAGTCGCGGTCGGCCTGCGCTGCCGCGGCGAGCAGCAGGCGGATGGTCTCGTCGACTCGAGTCAGCACCGACAGCGTCTCGGGCCGGGAGATCCCCGAGTGGTGCGACACCTCGTCGTACCCGATGAGGTCGGCGTAGATGATGCTGCGGCCCTGGATCATGTCGCGGACGACGGCCGAGACGGTCATGTCGGTGGCCAGGACGGTGGTGAACGCCCGGACAAACGGGTAGACACCGCCCCGAGGGACGCGGGGCAGGATGTCGCGTCGGCGTTGATGCGCGGATTGTCGCAACTCGCGAGCGATCTCGGCGATCATCCCGAGCACGGTGCGCAGCGCATTGGACGGGTCAAGGAAGTACGACGTGTAGCCCGCGCCGCCGCCGAGTCGAGCGCCGCGCATACGGCTGACCACCAGCACGTTGTCGGCGGCGCCCCCGGTGAAGAGGTTGCCGCGGCTGGCGCCGTCCGTGGCGAGCAGTCCGGGGATCTCGGCGCGTTCTTCCTCACGCAGTTCGTTGTCACGGGGGTTGCTGAACACCGACGTGTGACCGGTCGACTTGTCGTACCAGCGGAACGCGGGGACGTTGTGGTTGCTGCCGTGCAGGATGCCGAGTTGGGTCGCGCCGGTCTGGCTGCTCCAGTCCGTGTGCCAAGGAATGAGCGTGTGCGACTCGCGGACCAATTTCGCCAGGGTGGGGGTCACCCCGTCGGCGATCGCGCGACGCAGCACACCGTGGCCGAGACCGTCGATCTGGATGCAGAGCAAACCGGGCGTCTCGTCGGCCGGCCGGGGTTCGCGCCGTAGGCGAAAACGTTGGCGCCGAACCAGCATCAGGCGGTAGGCGGTGTCGGACCGGGAGGCCACCGCACCGCCGATCAGCGAGCTGATCAAGGACAGCGGTAGCGCCATCAAGAAGGCGCTGAACGGATGGTCGATCTCGGCGACCGGCACCAGGTACAGCGCGAGGACCAGGATCAAGCCGCTGGTCACGAAGGTCATCAAGAACAGGAGGAGCGGGCCGCCCCACGACATCAGTCGCACCGCGATCGGCCACAGCGCGGTGTTGAGCACGCCGAACACCAGGGCCAGGATCATCGCCGCCGGCAGCGTTGCCAACGCCGTGACGCCGACGTCGGAGGACTGCAGGGTGATGCCGTCGAGGATCTTGTCGAGGGCGAGGATGGCCAGCGCAGAGGTGATCCACAGGATGAGGAATTCGACGAACCCTCGGAAGATTGTCGCGGTGGTGCGCATGGAATCCTTTCGCTCGTCTGGGAGACTACTGGGGTGAATTCCCCGCTGCCCCGCCTGCGCTGGCTGGGACACGCGACCGCGTTGATCGAGGACCGCGGTACCCGGGTGCTCACCGATCCGGTGCTGACCTCGCGCCTGGTCCATCTGAGGCGCCGCCGAGGCGAGAATCCGTCCGGGCCCGGCGTGTTCGACCCGGATGTGGTGGTGCTGTCGCACTTGCACGCCGACCACACGCACCTGCCGTCATTGCGGCTTGTGCGCGAGCAGGTTCCGATCGTGGTGCCCCGCGGCGCTCCCGACGCCCTGACCTCACTGCGGCGGTTGGGCAACGAGCTGATCGAGGTGAGCCCCGGCGACGAGGTGCGGATCGGGCAGGTCACCATCCGCGCGGTTCCGGCCGATCACGACGGCCGACGCTGGCGGCGCGGCGACCACACCACACCGGCGCTCGGGTACGTGGTGACCGGGGATGCGACCACCTACTTCGCCGGCGACACCGACGTCTATGCCGACCTGCACGACTGGGTGCGTGATGTGGATCTGGCCCTGTTGCCGGTCGCCGGGTGGGGGCCGACCCTCGGTGAGGGGCACATGAATCCGGAACGGGCGACGGTGGCCGCCGAAGTGGTGCGCGCCCGACGGTCGGTGCCGATCCATTTCGGAACCCTGTGGCCGATCGGTCTGTCGCGGGTGCGGCCCGAGCGGTTCTATTCGCCGGGCGCCCAGTTCGTGGAGCTTGCGCGTCGCAATGGCAAAGAGGCCGTCGAACTCCAACCGGGGGAGCAACTCTCATGAGCCGGGTGGTGGTGGTCGGCACGTTGAACATGGACCTCGTGGTGCGGGTCGAGCGGTTACCGGATCTCGGCGAGACGGTTCTGGGTACGACACTGATCGAACGGCCCGGTGGCAAAGGGGCCAACCAGGCGATGGCCGCAGCGAGTCTGGTGCCGACGTCGTTGATCGGTGCGGTCGGGGACGACGACACCGGGCGCCGGATGCTCGATGCGGCGCGGGCCGGCGGTGTCGACGTTCGTCATGTGGTGACGGTCGACGAGGTCAGCGGCCGAGCGATCATCGAGGTCGATGCGGCGGCCGACAACCGCATCGTCGTGGTGTCCGGGGCGAATTCCCTGCTGACGCCCGAGGCGGTGCGGGCGGCCCTCGATGAGGCCGAACCGAGTATTGTTCTGACACAACTGGAGTCGCCGATGGCGGTGACTGACTCGATTGCGCAATGGGCTCACGATTGTGGATGCCGGTTTGTGCTGAACCCGAGTCCGGTTGCGGCGCTGCCGGAGTCCGTGCTCGCAGCCGCTGATCCTGTGGTGGTCAACGAGATCGAAGCCGCGTACTTCACCCTGTGTTCGGCGCAGCAGGTCTCGGCAGACCCGGAAGCGGTTGCGCGGGATCTGTGTTCGTTGTCGAAGTCCGTGGTGATCACCCTCGGCGCAGCCGGGGTGGTGGTGGCCGATTCCGTACGTACATCGACGGTCGAGGTGGATCGCGTCCCGGTCTCCGACACTACCGGCGCGGGAGACCATTTCGCGGGTGTGCTCGCCGCCGGGCTCGCCGTCGGAACGGGTCTGCACACGGCCGCCCGTGACGCCGCACACGCCGCGACGGCGTTCCTCGCCGGGCGCTCCACCGGCTGAGTACCCACCGCTGGTTGACGACGCTCGCCGGCTGAGTTCCCCTCTGCTGGCTGAGATGTGAGGAGCGCTAGCGACGAGCCTCGAAGACATCCCAGGGGTCCAAGTTGTCAAGCGGCTTGGTCGTTGCGGTGTGCCCAGGCGGTGGTTTCGTCGTAGGGTTTCCCGGTTT
>NZ_JBSFQL010000045.1:0-18451 GCF_053588675.1 Gordonia sp. NPDC003422 | reverse complement strand
GCCGCGCGGAGGCTCCGGGCCGCATGGGCGGCCCCGCTCTTCCGGGCTCCACGATCGCCGACGACGTCGGCGGGTGGGTCGCTGATCCGAAGAGTTCGGTGACCGACGCTCTGACCTGGGCAAACGCCACAGTGCTCTGTCCCTGAAAATAGGGGAAGAACTTCTTCCCCGTAGTTCACAGTCGTCCCCTAGAAATTCCTAGGGGAGGACTCCAAGAGTAGGGGACGAGTTTTCTTCCCCTAGTTGCTTGGCAGCAAAGAGCGCTTTCTGTGCTCGACGACGATGTTCGGAGTCCGAGGTCTGCGCTCGCCAGGGACCTCTGTGATGGTTGACCGCGACGGCGGCTTCGCCGACCTCCCACGCGCGTCGTCGGCGAGTCGTGGTTTCAGAAACCGCGTGTCTGGTCAGAAACCCGAGGTGCACCAGCGGTTTCTGGCGACCAATGCGGTTTCTGCGATGAGGCCGCACTCTTCCCGCCTCCACGATCGCCGACGACGTCGGCGAGTCGGTCGCTAGTTCGAAGAGTCTGGCCTCCGGTCTGATCGGTTCCGCGCAGGCCCCATCAGCCTGATCTCCGCTCCCGCGCAACTTCGCAGAGTGCACCTGGAAGGAGTGCAAGAAGCGCTACAGCCAGAGCCTGAAACGTAGATGGCATGCGGAGACCGTACTTGGCGCAGAACGCTTTTCAGCGCATCGACCACCGATGGGGGATAACCGAGCACGATGCGTGGCGGATGGCCGGCCGGTCGGCGGACTTCCGTGAGGCGCCAACTCAACGACCCACGGCGAACAAAGCCACCGACGACGCGGCGCCGGCGAGCATCCCCAGTAGCAGGCCCCAGACGATCCAGCGCAGCACCGCTCGGAAACGCAACTCCCACAGGGTCCAGCCGAGCCCGCCGGCGACCACCGCGACCGCCACCAGACCCAGCCACCGCTGCGCGTTGCCGACGAGGTCGTACAGCCCGATCAGGACCAGCGTCGCGAAGACCGCGCACGCCACAGCGACGATCAGTCCGAACAACCACGGAGTCGGTTCCGCGGGGTGTTCTGCGCCGCCGGTCATCCCTCCATCGTGCCGGACCGGACGCGTTCATAGAACGCGATCGCCGCGGCCGTTGCGACGTTGAGCGAATCGGTACCGCGACTCATCGGAATTCGTGCGCGCACATCGGTGGCGGCCATGGCCGACGCGGTGAGTCCCGGGCCTTCCGCACCCACGAGGAACCCGACCTTCTCCGTCCGCACCGCATCCGCAAGCGTCACCGCAGCGGGATCCGGAGTGAGAGAGACCAGGCGGAAACCCTGGTCGCGCACGGCGTCGAGACCAGAGGGCCACTCGTCGAACTGTGCGAACGGCACGAGCAGTGCGTGCCCCATCGACACGCGGACGCACCGCCGGTAGAGCGGGTCGGCGCAGCCGGCGCCGAAGAGGACCGCGTCGACACCGAGTCCCGCGGCGTTGCGGAAGATGCTGCCGATGTTCTCGTGATCGTTGACGCCCTCGAGGATCACCACGCTGCGCGCGGATTCGAGAGCGGCATCGACGGAGAGGACCGGTGCGCGTCGGGCGACGGCGAGCACACCGCGATTGAGGTGAAACCCGACCACCTCGGCCATCACGTCGGCAGTCGCTCGGTAGAACGGAACGCCGGCCAACGCACCGCTCCGCAGATCGGTGTCGAGTTCGTCGAGACGTTTGCCTACCCCGAGAAACGCGTGCGGCGCGAACCGCGACGCAATCATCCGCTGTGCGACCAGCACGCCCTCTGCGACGACCAACGCCTTTCCCGGCCGGCCACCCGGCAGCGTCGGGAGGTCGGGACGACGATCGACCGAGCTGAGGTCGCGGAAATCGTCCACCCGCGGATCGGCGGGGTCGTCGATGTCGATCACGTCGACGGCGAGTTCCGGCACCGCAACAGTGTGCCATCGCCGCGCATCATCGCCGGCACTCGCGCCGCAACGCGAAGGGTTGCGACGATCGCCGGCCCGGGATGGATACGGTGGAGGTGTGACCATCACTTCTACGAGCGGGCTGTCCCTGCGACGCGCCACCGACGCCGACTGGGACGACATCATCGCCACCGACGCGCGTGCCTTCGCGATGCGCAACCCGCTGCCCGATGACGAACGTACGGACCTGCGGGGCAAGGTCGCCGACTCCGACATCGTCCTGGTCCGCGACGCCGCCCTCGATCCGGCGCCGCTGGTCGGGGTGTCGATGTTCTACCGGATGACGATGACCGTGCCGGGCGGCTCGGTGCGCAACGCGGCCGGGTTGTCGTGGGTGTCGGTCGCCGCCACGCACCGCAGGCGCGGCATCCTGCGCACCATGCTCACGGAGCTGTTCGAGCAGTGGGAGGCCGACGGTCAGATCTTCGCGATCCTCACCGCCAGCGAGGGCACCATCTACGAGCGGTTCGGCTTCGGGCCCGCCACCTTCGCCCACGACGTGAAGATCACGCCGGGACGAGCACGGATGCGTGCGTCCCAACCGGAGGGTTCGCCGGTCCACTATGCCGACGGCGACGAGGTGGACGCGGCGGTTCCCGACTTGCATGCCCGCTGGACTCGCACCACCCCCGGCGCACTCGGTCGCACACCGGCGTGGTGGCGGCCGCTGCTGGCCGACCGCCCCTCCGAACGACCTTTCGCCGGGAGCGGACTGCACTATCTCCTGCACGACGACGGCTATGCGTCCTACCGGATCATCAAGCAGGATTCGGGCAAGGTGCACGCCGAGGTCAAGGAGGTGGTCACGGCCACCGACGATGCACACACGGAACTGTGGCGCGTGCTCACGAGCCTCGACCTGATCCCGTCGGTGACCGCCGCGATCCCCGCCGACGACCCGTTGCCCGCGAAACTCACGGACCTGCGCGCCGTCGAATTGACCGGACGCGCCGACACCATGTGGCTGCGCATTCTCGACGTTCCTGCGGCACTCGGCGCCCGGCAGTATGCCGCGGACCTCGACGCGGTGATCGAGGTCGTCGACGAATTCCGTGGGCACGGAGGTGTTTTCGATGTCGCCGTCCGCCATGGGGGTGCGATCGTCGCACCGTCATCCGCGACGCCGACCGTACGGCTCGACACCGCCGTCTTGTCATCGATCTATCTCGGCGGCATCCGGCCGTCGACGTTCGCGGCGGCAGGTCGGCTGTGGACCGCATCGCCGGAGATCCTGCAGTCGCTCGACCAGGCCTTCGCCACCGAACGCGCACCCTTTGCGGGCACGTTCTTCTGACGGCGAATCAGTCCTCGGTGTCGGCGAGGACCTTGTTGAGGATCAGCACCGTGTCGCGGAGGGTGTCGCGCTCGTCGGGCGTGAGTTCCCGAAGCCGGTCGCTGAGCCACGCCTTGCGGGCCGCCAATTCCTCGGTGACCACTTCCATCCCCGCCGGGGCGAGCGTCACGATCGCCTGCCGGCCGTCCGTCGGGTGCGGTTCGCGTTTGATCATGCCCAGATCGGACAGCGAGGCGATCACCCGGGTCATCGACGGCGGGCGGACGCGTTCGGCGGCTGCAAGTGCACCGGGCGTCATCGGCCCCTCGTGGTGCAGTGTGGACAACGCCGACAACTGAGTGAGTGAAACAAGCTTGTTCTCGCGGCGCCCCCGAAGGCGCCGCGCGAATCGGACCACGGCCAGCGACAAATCGCCCGCCAGGCTCCCGTCCCCGTACGGTGAGTGCACGCGCTTAGCGTAGTTCACTAACTAGTCGTTCACCCTGTTTACGCAGCGCAGACCAGGCCAATTGGGCCAATCAGACGACAACCGTTTCCCAATTCATACCAACTGGGTGAGAATGTTCAGTTGAGCAAATCCGAAATCGGCGCCCTCGCGAAGTAGGCGATGAAGATCGCCGCGATCCCCCACATCAGCGGATGGACCGAACGTGCCCTGCCCGCAGCGGTGGCCATGACGACCCAACTGATGAATCCCACGCCGATGCCGTTGGCGATCGAATACGTGTAGGGCATCACGACCACTGTCAGGAATGCCGGCAGTGCGTAGTCGAAGCGGGTGAAGTCGATGGACCGCAGCTGACCGATCATGAGTGCACCCACCACCACGAGCGCGGGCGTCACCGCTTCCAGCGGGATCACCTCGTAGAGCGGGGTCAGGAACATGGCGGCCAGGAACAGCAGACCGGTGACCACGTTCGCCAGGCCGGTCCGCGCGCCCTCGGCGATACCCGAGGCCGATTCGACGAAGACCGTGTTCGACGACGACGACGCGGCACCACCGACGATGGCGCCGGTGCCCTCGACCACCAGCGCCCGACCGATCCCGGGCAGATTTCCCTTGTCATCGGCCAGACCGGCCTCTTTGCCCAGGCCGGTCATCGTGCCCATCGCGTCGAAGAAGTTCGACAGCACCAGGGCGAACACGAACACCGACGCCGCGAGCACCCCGATCCGTGTGAACGCACCGAAGATGTCGACGTTGCCGACGAGCGCGAGATCGGGCAGCCCGCCGAGACCATCGGGTAGTTGCGGGATGGACAGACTCCAACCGTCGGGATTGTCCTGGGATGAACCGAGATCGAAGACCGCCTCGGCGATGATCGCCACCACCGACATGATGACGATCCCGATCAACAGGCCGCCGGGGACCTTCCGCACCACCAGGACACCCATCACCAAGACACCGATCGTGAAGATCAACGTCGGAACGGTGGTGATCGAGTTCTCGCTGCCGAGCTGGACCGGCGTGGTGCCTGCCTCGGGTTTGGTGACGAACCCGGCATCCACGAAGCCGATGAACGCGATGAACGCGCCGATGCCGGCGGCGATCGCGGCCTTCAGCTCGGCCGGAATCGCGTTGAACACCGCCGTGCGGAACCCGGTGACCGCGAGCAGCACGATGATGATGCCGTCGATCACCACCAGTCCCATGGCCTCGGGCCACGTCACCTCGGGGGCGATCGTGACGGCGAGCAGGCTGTTGATACCCAGCCCGGTCGCAATCGCGAACGGGTAGTTGGCAACCAGACCGAACAGGATCGACATCACGCCTGCGACCAGGGCGGTCACCGCGGCGACCTGCGCCAGCGGCAGCACGTTGCCCAGGACGTCGGCGTTCTTCGCGGGCTGGCCGTCGGTGGCCGGGATACCGCCGATGATGATCGGGTTGAGCAGCACGATGTAGGACATCGTGAAGAAGGTGACGAGGCCGCCGCGGACCTCGCGATTCAGCGCGGAGCCACGTTCGGAGATCTTGAAGAACCGGTCAAGCGCCCCGGGCGCGTTCGACGGTGTGGTGGGCTCGCTCGACGAATCGGTGGGCACCCTCGAAAGCTACCCTGGTGGCATGGTCGACGCAGCGCAGATCCCGCAACTCCCACGCGTGTTGCGTGCGCCGGAACCGGTGATCGTCGTCGGGATGCTGGCCTGGGCCGTGGCCACTGTGGTCGTCTGGGCCACCGGCACCGGCGGCGACCGCGCACTGGCGGTCTGCCTGGTGGGCCTGGGGGTTGGCCTGCTGGGAACGACGATCGTCGGCGTTCAGCGCGCCGGTGTGCGCCGAGGCGCCCGCGGCGCTCAGGAGGGGCTGGACTGACCCGCGCGGCCGGCCGTCGTCCCCGGACGCCGGAATGGCTTGAGCCGCAAAATATGCCGCAGGACGAACGCGAGTACCGGCCGAATCAGCGGAGCACCCCAACGCCATGGCAGGAAGCCCACCCACTTCGGTGAGCCGGCGATCTCCCACGTCACGGTGATCGTGTTGAGGCGTTCGCCATCGGTGAGGGTGAAGCGTTCCGCGAAATTCTTGATGGCGAAAGGCACCGACACTCCGGTACCGATCAGCACGATCCGCTCCCGCTCTTCGACATCGGCGAGACGCTGTGAAACCGAGAGGACGGTGCCGGACATGGTGCGCGTCGCCCCGACCGCGACGCGTTCAGATCCGGACACCGACCACTCGGGACCCCGCAGCAACGGCAGGGAACTCAGGTAGGGCGCCTCGGTCAGGCGCTCCCAGACCTCGCGGCGCGGCAGCGGCGTGGTCTCCACGATGGTGATCGCGAACGCCGCCCGACGCTCGATGTAGTCGTCGACATCATCGAGCGTCATGTCCCGCACCGCGAAGCGGTTGGGCTTGGACGCCAGGCCGTACAAGACGAACAGCGCCAGCAGCCCGAGGACTCCGAGTACGACGAGGACGGCCACCACCCCGACCACGATGGCCGTCGCCGTCACACCGGTCTCACTTCACGTTTCATATATGAAGCATAGCGAGCAGTTGGCGGCGTGTGAACAAGAACCGCTGATTTCGTACTGCCGACGCCGTCGGCAGTCGTGGAGCCGGGAAGGGCCGGGGGCGTCCGGTGAGACCACAGGAACACGCCGCCAATCCCGTCGGATGTCTGTACGCCCCAGCCCGACCACATCCACTGTGCACTTGACTGGGCTCCCAGGTACAGATTCCCGCAGGTCAGCAGGCCGAAAGCAGTATTCTTCGGATCAGCGACCCACCCGCCGACGGCGTCGGCGATCGTGGAGGCGGAATTGCGTGAGCCTGCTCAAGAATCCGCGCATGCGGCCAGAAACCTCAGGCCTGGCCAGAAACCGCTGGCGCGCATCGGGTTTCTGACCAGACACGCGGTTTCTAAGTCGCGACATGCCAACGCTCACTCGGACGGGTGGTCGTCCGGCCTTGAGCCGCACCGAAAGTAGGGGAAGAAACTCGTCCCCTACTCCTGGAGTCCTCCCCGCGGATTTTCTCGCGGACGACTCACAAGCAGGGGCAGAAAGTAGGGGAAGAACCTCCGCTACTTTCAGTGGTCCGGCGGCTCGCCGAGTCACTCCCCCGCGATCGTCGCCCGCATGCGCGAGCCCAGCAGTCCGATTGCGTCACCCATCCGTGCGAACGCGGGATTGTGGGTTTGACCGTGGTAGTAGCGGTAGTAGATCTGCTGGGCGATCACGACCGCCCGGAACAGCCCGAACGCCTCGTACCAGCGCCAGCGATCCGGGGTCATGTCGAAACCCATTCGCTCGCAGTACCGTTCGACGAACTCGCGACGCGACACCATGCCGGGCAGGTTGGTCGGGACCCGCCGGATGGCCTGCATCGCGGCGTCGTCGTCGGCCTGGACCCAGTACGCGAGCGAACCGGCCACATCCATCAACGGATCGCCCAGGGTCGCCATCTCCCAATCCAGGATGCCGATCACCTGGCTGACGTCGGCGTTGTCGAGGACGACGTTGTCGAGTTTGTAGTCGTTGTGGATGACGCAGTTCGCCACGTCGTCGGGCTGGTGCTCGGCGATCCAGGCCATCTCGGCCTCGAACTCGGGCACGTCGTCGGTGTGCGCGTTGCGGAACCGGGTGGTCCAGCCGTCGACCTGTCGGCGAACGTAGCCGAAACCCTTGCCGAGGTCGGCGAGTCCGGCGTTCTCCGGATCCACAGAATGCAGTTCGACGAGCGTGTCGATGAAGTTGTGGCACAACCGTCGGGCCTTCTCGGCGTCGAGCGGCACGTCGGCAGGCCAGTCCCGACGCGGGATCACCCCGTCGATGCGGCCCATCACGTAGAAGTCCGCACCGAGCACCTCGTCGTCGTCGCAGAAGGCCACCAGCGGTGCGATGTAGGGCAGCACTGTGCCCAGCCGCGACTGGATTCGGTACTCCCGTCCCATGTCGTGGGCGCCGCGGGCCTTGGTGCCGCGCGGTGCACGGCGCAGGATCAGGTCCCGGTCCGAATAGTGCAGCAGGTAGGTCAGATTCGACGCACCGCCCGAGAACTGCCGAACCTCGGGTACTTCGCCGATGCCCGCATTCTCGCCGAGCCAGGACGCGACCCGCTCGACGTCGAACTCGTCCTCGGCCCGGACTGCGGTGGCCCCGCTCTCCCCCTCAGCCATGTCCTGTCCTCTCACTATCGGTACTTGGCCAGTTCCAGGCGTGCGACGACGCTGCGGTGGACCTCGTCGGGCCCGTCGGCGAGACGCAGCGACCGTGCACCCACCCACGCCGCCGCCAGCGGGAAGTCGTCGGTCAGTCCGCCGCCGCCGTGCAGCTGGATTGCGAGGTCGATGACGTCGAGCGCCATGTTGGGCACCTCGACCTTGATCTCGCTCACTGCGGAGAGCGCCTCGCGACCCATGCCCTGGTCGAGCAGCCATGCGGCGTGCAGGACCAACAGCCTCGACCGGTTGATCGCGATACGGGCATCGGCGATACGTTCGGAGTTGCCGCCCAGCTTGGCCAGTGGCCGCCCGAATGCCTCGCGCGAAAGCGCGCGTCGCACACCGAGTTCCAGAGCTCGTTCGGCAAGCCCGATGGCGCGCATACAGTGATGGACGCGGCCCGGGCCGAGTCGGCCCTGGGCGATCTCGAAGGCCCGACCGGGCCCGAGCAGGACGTTGGATGCCGGCACCCGCACATCGGTGAACGACACCTCGCCGTGCCCGAACGGCTCGTCGAAGTAGCCCATCGTGGTGAGCATCCGCTCGACCCGAACACCCGGCGCGTCGATCGGGATGAGCACCATGGTGTGCCGAGCATGCCGATCGGCCTCCGCGTCGGTGACGCCCATGAAGATCAGTACTTTGCAATCGGGATGTCCGACGCCTGTCGAGAACCACTTGATGCCATTGATGACGACGTCCTCGCCGTCGGGCACCACCGTGGCGGCCATGTTGGTGGCATCCGAACTGGCGACGCCCGGCTCGGTCATGCAGAAGGCGCTGCGAATGTCGGCGCGCAACAACGGTTCCAACCACTGCGACCGCTGCTCGGCGGTGCCGTAACGCAGCAGCACCTCCATGTTCCCGGTGTCGGGTGCGCTGCAGTTGAAGACCAACGGACCGAGCGTCGATGCACCCATCGCCTCGGCGAGCGGAGCGTAATCGACATTCGACAGCCCGGCGCCACCGTCGGTCCCGAAGTCAGCTGCGTACTGCCCTGCGTGCGCCTCGGGCAGGAAGAGGTTCCACAGTCCTTCCTTGCGTGCCTTGGCCTGCAGTTCGGCGATCAGGGGCGACGGCACCCACGGGTCACCACCGCCCTCGCGACGGCTCGCGATGTCGCGGTGGATGTCCGGCTCGACAGGGTCGACCTCGGCGGCGATGAATGCTCGAACCCGCTCGGTCAGATCTGCCGATCGCGGTGACGGAGAAAAATCCATGTCGATGACCGTACGTGGCGCGGGTCGCCACCGCAGCCACTTGGGGTAGGTGTCGCAGACGACGTCGAGTGGCCGGGCGTTACGACCAATATCTGGTCGAACCGTCGGGTCCCGCGGTGCTGCTCACCAGCTTGGCGAAACAATGCTCCTTGTCGAATCCTTGTGCCCGACACCAGTTGTTGGCCTGGTCGGGCCCCGGGAAGGTGGCCGCCGCCACGGTCACCCACCAGCCCTTGTAACTGAACACCGGCCACTCGTCGCTGTAGAGCAGGCGCACGTCGCTGAACCGCAGGCGCAGGGCCAAGAACTCGTCGAGAATGGCCTGGTTGTCCCAGATCCGGCCTTCCGCGTTCAACCCCGGACGTTTGGAGCTGAGCTGCGCGACCCACCGATTGTTCAGGTTGGCCAGGATGAACGCGCGGTCCGAATTGGCCTGCACCCGTAACGCATCGACGCTCGTGGCGGTGATGTTGGTGCCCGCGGGCAGGGCCGGGCCGGTCGCGGTCACCGGCGGTGCGCTCGCGCCGCCGTCCGGCACCGTCAGCGCAGGTGGCTGTCCGTTCGTCGGGCCCTTGTCGCAATCGACCAGGAAACGGTCCGAACCCGACTGCGTGGCCAGCGTGTCCGGAAGGCGGAAGAACGAGCCCGGCGGATAGGTCAGCTCCATCGTGAGGCCCTCCCCGGCGTCGTCAAGCGACGGAACCGCAATGGGCGCTTGGGAGAAGTCGAAATTCCCCGACGCGACGAGGTCGCCGCCGTCCTTGATCGTGATCCGCGTCCGCGGACCGAACAGGATATCGCCGCCGGGGCACTGGGCCGACACCTTCATCCGCACCCCGAGGCCGCCACTCGTCGTCCGGAACGACTCCGGGGTGAACACCGGCGGACTCCCGCACGCGGTCACGTACTCGTCGTCGCCGGAACCGTTGTCGCTGGTCGTGTCTCGCGTGGTACCGGGCACGATGGCGCGTGGGCCGGTGGGGGCCAGAGCGGTGATGGCATCGGCGGTCACCGTGACGATGCGATCTCCGATCGCAAAGATTCGCGGGGCCGAATTGCCGGTCGCATCCGAACGACTCCCGACCGCGGGCGCCGAGAGCGACCACACCGACGCGCCGGATGCCATGTCCACCGCCGCGAGACCCCCATTCTTCGCGATGATCACTCGCTCGCCGTCGACGACGCCGGGGCCGTCCGACAGATAACTCACGCCGTTCACAGGCTGCGTCCAGCGCTGCGCTCCCGTCGTCGTGTCGAGGGAGACGAGCTGCGCACCCGAACCCTGATCACGTGTGACGACAACGGTCTCGCGATCGTCGGCGACCAATATCTGGACATCCTGGCTCAGTGCCGAGGACGTCCACCTGGTGGTTTTGTCGTCGAGGCTCGTGAATCCGCCGCCGATCGCGACATAGCCGCGTTGCGCCGGCGTCGACACCTCGGGAATCGCAAAGTATGAACCTTCGAACGAGGTGGTCGAACCATCCGACCGAACGTGAAGGACCGGCCCCTTGCTCGGGGAGCCGGAGTTCACCGAGCCCGTGACGGCCAGCAGCGATCCATCGGGCAGTGCCGTGATCTGGGCGGTTCCGGGCTTCGACACAATCTCTCGACCGTCATCTGCCGAAACCACGACGACGTTGGCACCACCCGAGGCGACCAGCGACGTGGATGCCGTGAACCGTGACGAGTCACCGGTCGGCAAACCGTCGGGGAGGGTGAGGCTCTTCTCCCACTCGGTCCCTGACCGTGTGACCTTGGTGATGTGTAAGCCATCGCTGTCGAAATGGCGCACGAACGCGGCTCGGCCGTTGAAGGCGATTCCGTACGGCTGACTCGTCGGCAAGACGGCCGTCGCCGTGGCAGTACCGGTGCGAGTGTCGACGAAGTAGACGTTCGACGATCCATAGCACGCGATCGTGTGGTCGACGATGGCGTCTGAGCACGCACGCACCAGTTCGCTGAGTTTCCAGTTCTGACCGGTCGTCACGTTGACGCCGACCAGGTTCCGCGTGGCGTCGGTTCCGCCGTACTGAGACTGCGAGATGAGGGTCACGAGTGTGTCGCCGTCGTGCACAGCGCCGACAGCTCCGTACATGTTGGCCTCGGGCAACACCGACTGGAAGTAGCTACCGCCGACATCCTGCGGAGTCACCGTCCACGCCGCGCTGCTCGGCGCGCTCGGATAGGACCCGGTGAGTTGTCCGGCGACGAGTTCGGGCAAGTCGTCGTCGGACTCCTTCTGTTGCCAGAAGATCACACCGCCGACGACGAGGGCGATCACGCACACCAGCACGATGCCCGACACGATCCACGGTGCGCGCGAACGCTTCTGGGGCGGCGGGCCCTGCGGACCCCAATAGCCAGGTGGTGGCATGCCAGGTGGCGGGCCCTGTTGCGGCGCGATCGCCGGGAACGGCGTGGACGGCGCCATCTGGGTGGCCTGGTAGGGGCTGGCGTTGGGCGGCATGGCGTTGGGCATGGTCGCACCGATGGACGTCGGGCCGGCGGCGGCCGAACCTGGCGCACTGGGTGGTGCCGGCTGCGTGTCCTTCTGCAAGTCGATGCGATGCTGCACCGTCTTGCGCAACTCGGTCCGGTCGATCGGCTCCATGACCGTCGGAGATTCTTCGGGCGCCGGTTGATCCGGGTCGCTCGGTATCACCGTCGGATCGGCGACCGGCTCGATCGCGGTCGGCGACTCGGACATCTCCTGCCCCGGAGATTCTGGCGATTCGTCCGATGAACCCGGCCCAGGATGCGGCATCGTTCAAGTAAAGCGGCACGTCGACAACCCCGCCATCCTTCGGGCGGACCAATTCAGGTGGCCGTCCTGCCGACCCGCACGTCGAGGTCCCTGCGCGACGACTCGAACCAGACGAGAGCCAGTGCGCACAGACCCACCCAGGCAGCACCCAACAGCCAGCCAGCGAGCACGTCCGTCGTCCAGTGGACGCCGAGATAGATTCGGGTGCAGCCGATGGCGATCGACCACAGCGGAGCGATGAGCAACACCCAACGGTGTCGTCGGACCCAGTCGACGTGCCGGTAGGCGACGATGGCCAACAGGCCGAAGATCACCATGCTCATCATCGAGTGGCCCGACGGGAACGAGAACGTGTCGATGTCGACGAGCCGGTTCACCTCGGGTGGGCGCGGTCGGCGGAAAAGATGCTTGAGCCCCACCATGAGCAGGTAGCCGATCAGCGCGCCGGCACCGAGGAACACCGCGTCGACCGTGTACCGACGCACGGCGAGGACGATCACCACGGCAAGGGTGACCAGCGCCATCGGGAGCGTATTGCCGGTGACCGTGACGACATGCGCGACGGTGATCCACGGTTCGGAGCGGTTGTCGACCACCCACCGCGCGACCGTCTCGTCGAGGTTGGTGGGAGTGACGAACACCGCCATCTCCTCTCCCGTACGTCTGCGAACCTCGCCTTGACGGGCACTCAAGTTGAGCACAAGTGCGCCGCAAGTCCTGCCGACCACCCTATCGGGGAAACCACACCCCGAAAGGAATCTCATGAAGACTCCCCTGCTCTACCGGATCGGGCACGCCTGCGCGTCACACCCGTTCCGCGCATTGGGCGGCTTCCTCGCCGCGCTCGTCCTCGTCACGGTCCTGGCCACCGCGTTCGGCGGCGCCACCCAGGAGAACTGGGACGTGCCGGGCACCGAATCCCAGCGCGGAATCGATCTGCTCCGCGATCATGTTCCCGGCGCCGGCAACGCCGACGCACGCATCGTGCTGCACGACGACGGACCACTGGACATGCGCACCGTCGACGACCTGCGCGCTCGGCTTGCCGGCCTCGACCACGTCGCCACTGTCGACGCACCGCAGTTCAGCAGCGACCGCGACACCGCGATCATCGTCGTCGGATACGACGTGCCGGTCACCGAGCGGTCGTTGATGGGCAACGTCGAGCCGCTCGAGAAGGCCGTGCAACCCACCCGCGATGCCGGTGTGCAGGTCGAGATGAACGGCGGATTGCCCGAGACTGCCGCCGCGCCGCTGAAGGGACATGCCGAGATCATCGGAATCACGCTGGCGCTTCTCATTCTGGTGCTGGCGCTCGGCTCCGTCGTTGCCGCGGGTCTCCCGATCCTCACCGCCATCGGCGGACTCGCTGTCGGATCCGCCGCAATCACGCTGCTCGCCGCCACCATGGAGGTCAGTCCGTCGGCACCCTTGGTGGCCACCATGGTGGGCCTTGGCGTCGGCATCGACTACGCCCTGCTCGTGGTGTCCCGGCACTCGGAATTCCTACGGGCGGGCCACGATCCGGTGGAGTCGGCGGCACGCGCGGTTGCGACGGCCGGACGGTCGGCGATGTTCGCCGCGCTCACCGTGTTGATCTCGCTGATGGGGCTGCGTCTGGCCGGGCTGGCGACCTACTCGTCCTTCGGCTTCGCCACCGCGATCGCGGTGATCGCCATGCTGGCCGCCACCCTGGTCGTCGTTCCGGCGATGTGCCGACTGTGCGGTCGGCGGATGTTGCCCCGCAAGGTCCGTAAGGCAAGTGCCGCAACCGCTCCCGTGGCATCGACCGGACGGGAACCGCTGAGCGCGCGGTGGGCGGCCGCTGTCGGACGACGGCCGGTGGCCTTCGGGCTGCTCGCGGTGATCGTGATGGTCACCCTCGCCGTCCCCGCACTCGGCATGCGCACCTGGCCGCAGGACTCCGGCGCCCAGTCGACCGAGCTCACCACGCGACGCGCGCACGACATCCTGGTCGACGAGTACGGTCCCGGCGCCAACTCGCAGATCCTGATCGTCGCACCGACCGACACGGTCAGTGGCGCCGAGCTGGCCTCGGCGACAGCACGTATCACATCCATTCCGGGCGTGGCCGCGGTGTCGGCGCCGGCGATCTCCCCAGACGGTGAACTGGCCGTCATCTCCGTCACCTCGGCCTACGATCCGGCTGCGGACGGTACGCCGGAGATGCTCGCCGCAGTGCGTTCGGCCCTTCCCCAGGGCGCGATACTGACCGGTGCGACAACGTATTTCAGTGACATCTCGGACAAACTCCAGGAACGTCTGTGGGTGGTCATCGGGTTCGTCGTCGCGGCGTCGGTGCTGGCGCTGATGGTTCTCTTCCGGTCGATCGCGGTGCCGATCAAGGCAGCGTTGATGAACCTTCTCTCGGTGGTCGCCGCATACGGAGTCATCACCGCGGTGTTCCAATGGGGTTGGGGTATGCAACTTTTCGGCCTCGACCACACCGTCGCCGTGTCGAGCTGGGTGCCGATCCTCATCTTCGCGATTCTCTTCGGACTCTCGATGGACTACGAGGTCTTCCTGCTCTCCCGAATCCGGGAGGACTGGCTGGCAACCGGCGACGCCAAGGGCAGCGTGGTGCGCGGACTCGCCCGGACCGGACGCGTCATCACCAGCGCGGCGGCAATCATGGTCGCGGTGTTCCTGAGCTTCGCCACCGAAGCCGATGTGGTCCTCAAGATGCTCGGACTCGGCATGGCCACCGCCGTGCTGCTCGACGCGACGCTCATCCGCATGGTCCTGGTGCCCGCGACTATGACGCTCCTGGGCCGGTTCAACTGGTGGCTGCCGGGCTGGCTGGACCGAATCCTCCCGAACGTCGACGTCGAAGGTCATGGCCATCCGACGCCGTCCGTCGAACAGCAGACCGTGCGGCCGACCGCGACTGAAGATCCCGACGGCGAACTGCAACCGGTCTGAGTGACCACTGCGCCGTCAGCACCCCTGACCGGGTGCTGTCGGCGCAGGTCACGGGCCGCTGCGCTGCGGCTCAAGTCGCCCTCAAGTGGGCCACAAGCGACCACGCGCATGGTTGACCCAGCAACCCGAACACCCACCGATCACGCACAGAGAAAGCCACCACGATGACCACCTCCGCCCGCCCCCTCGCCTACGCGTCGCAGATCGAGACCACGGACGAGACCTACCCCGTCCAGTTGCGTCTGCCCGGGCAGGCCGCAGCGCCGGAAGGCCCGATCGACCCGTTCATGATGTACGTCGTGCACCACGCCTTCCGTCGGGATCTGGCCGATTTCGCGGCGTGCGCACCACGCACCCCGGTAGACGACCTCGACACCTGGGGAGCGCTCGCCGAGCGCTGGGCGATGTTCAGCGAGATGCTGCACCACCATCACACCGGTGAGGACGAAACGCTGTGGCCGCTGCTCTTGGGCCGGAGTTCCGACGCCGAGCAGGTGGTGCTGTACGCCATGGAAGCCGAACACGAGGTCATCGACCCTCTGCTGGCACTGTGCACCGCCGGGTTCCTGCGGATGGCCACCGACGACCCCGAATTCGGAGGCGACGAGGGCGTCCGAGCCGAACTGTCGGATGCACTCGCCCGGACTCGTGACGTGCTGTCTGCGCACCTCGCACACGAGGAGGGCGAGGCCATCGCCATCGTGCAGCGACACATGACACCCGCCGAGTGGAGTGCCTTCGAGGACAAGATGGGCGAGGGTTCGTCGCTACGGGACACGTTCCGGATGGCACCGTTCATGGTGAAGGGACTCAGCGCCGCCGATCGCGCATCCGTGTTCGCCCGAGTGCCGGCGATCTTGAAACTGATTGTGCGACTGGGTGAACCCAGCTTCCGACGTCGCGAACGCCGCGCGTTCTTCTACGATCCTCGGTGAACGAGGCGAACATGAAGTGCTCAAGACGACAGCCGAGCGCCTCCCCCTCCCCCCGCTCCCTGAGGTGCGAGCGGAGCGAGCCTCGAAGGGCTGGTGAGACGACGGTGTCATCTCGCCCGGCCTTCGAGGCTCCTCGCTAGCGCTCGTCACACCTCAGGCAGCGGATGGCAACTCCTCGCACGCGGGCAGCGGATGGCACCCTCCCGACAAGGCGCGCACCAGTCCTCAGCCGGCGAGCGCACGTCCGATCACGAGTCGCTGAATCTGGTTGGTGCCCTCGAAGATCTGGGTGATCTTGGCCTCGCGCATGTACCGCTCCACGGGGAAGTCGCGAGTGTATCCGTAGCCGCCGAAGACCTGCACCGCGTCGGTCGTCACCTTCATTGCCGCGTCGGTGGCGACGAGTTTGGCTGTTGCGGCGGCGCGCGAGTACTGCATTCCAGCGTCTCTGCGGCGGGCTGCGTCGAGGTAGGTCGCCCGCGCAGAATCCACCGCCGC
Source organism: Gordonia sp. NPDC003422 (assembly GCF_053588675.1). Taxonomy (NCBI): domain Bacteria; kingdom Bacillati; phylum Actinomycetota; class Actinomycetes; order Mycobacteriales; family Gordoniaceae; genus Gordonia; species Gordonia sp. NPDC003422. The sequence continues at coordinate 2,168 of NZ_JBSFQL010000045.1, read as the reverse complement.
CGCCATGTCGGCCAGCACGAAGGACAGCCCCTGGTGGTCGATGATCTTGCGACCGAACGTTGTTCGCTCTTGGGCATACTCGACCGCCGCGTCGAGCGCCGCCTGCGCAAGACCGGTCGCGACGGCAGCAATGCCCAGACGCCCGGAGTCCAACGCGGAGAACGCGATCGGTAGCCCCTGACCCTCGGAGCCGATCAGTCGGTCGGAGTCGATCAGCGCGTCGTCGTAGTTGGCCGCGGTCGTCGGCACAGCGTGCAGACCCATCTTGTCCTCGGGCTTGCCGAAGCTGAGCCCTGCCGTGTCGCGTGCAACCAAGAAGCACGAAATCCCTTTGGACCCTTCGCCTGTGCGGGCAAAGAGGTTGTACACGTCGGCGATCCCGCCATGAGTGATCCACGCCTTGGACCCGTTGATTCGGTATCCGTCCTCGACGGCGGTGGCTCGGCAATTGAGTGCTGCCGCATCCGATCCGGCCTGTGGCTCCGACAAACTGTAAGCACCCACCAGCCGGCCGTTCAGCAGATCGGGCAGCCAGCGTTGCTTCTGCTCGTCGGTACCGAAGTTCATCAGTGGGTGACACGCCAAACCGTGCACACTCACCGCGACGGCGACGGCTGCCCATCGGGCACCCAGTTCCTCGAGTACCTGCAGGTACACCTCATAGGGTTGACCGCCGCCATCCCACTCCACCGGGTATGGCAACCCGAGCAGGCCGGCGGCACCCAGTTCGGCGAACAAGCCGTCAGGGTAGGTCTGTGCCTTCTCGTGATCGTCGACGATCGGCGCCATCCGCTTGTCGGCGACGTCGCGAACCAGCGCGATCAGGTCACGTGCCTCGTCGCTGGGAAGCAGTCGTTCGACCGGCATTGATACCTCCAACAAGAAACTGAAATAGTACTCAAGTACTGTCTACAGTACTATGAGGTCGCCGGGCAACCGAAAGGACAGGGGGTATCCAATGACGTCCTCCGCATTCGCGACTCGTCGTCGTGCGGCGCTGTTCGACGCGATGGTCACACTCTTCCTGCGCGACGGCTTCGCTCATCTGGCCATATCCGACATCGCGGCGCAGTTGCGCTGCTCCAAATCGACGCTCTATACCCTCGCCGACAGCAAGGAACAGCTCGCGACCATGGCGGTGACCCACTTCTTTCGCGAAGCGACGACTGAGGTCGAGCAGCGCGTGGCTGCCGTCGACAATCCCCGCGAGCGCGTCATCACGTACCTACTTGCGGTCGGGGATGCGCTCGCACCTGCGTCGGCCGCGTTCATGCGGGATCTGGACGCGTTCGCGCCGACGCGGGCGCTGTACGAGATGAACACCGAGGCGGCAGCTCGACGCGTGGGTGAACTGATCGCCGACGGTGCGGCCGCAGGCGTTTTCCGCGATGTCGACCCCGTCTTTGCCGCCGATCTCGCAGCGTCGATGATGACGCGCATCCAGCGCGGCGAGGTCGCGACGGCGACCGGGCTCGACCACGCCGCCGCGTACCGCCAACTCGCGTCGATCCTCACTGCGGGGATCGACGCGGACTGACCCACCCCGCCGGCTGGGTGCGAGAGCCCCCTCCCGACGGGTGAGGCGCCGCCCTGAGGAGCGAACTTGCGAGCGTCTCGAAGGGTGCGGGCTTCGCCCTGGTGAGATGACATCGCAAGCGCACCTGGGCCTTCGAGGCTCTCGGCTAGCGCCTCGAGCACCTCAGGCAGCGGAAAACGGGCTAGCGCCTCGAGCACCTCAGGCAGCGGAAAACGGGCTAGTGTCGCGTGTCGTAAGTTCCTAAACGCTTTCCGGGCTGGGAGAATGAGTTATGGCGAATTCCCCGGCCCCGGCATTGACCCTCCGTGATGGCGATGATGTTGAACTCGAACGCATCTTGCGGTCGACAACGGCGCCAGCGGGTGTGGTGAAGCGAGTTCGTATCGTGGCGTTGGCCGCCGAGGGCGTGGCAAACGCGCGGATTCAGGAGTTGACGGGCGCCTCAAGCGCGACAGTGGTGAAGTGGCGTAGCCGATATCTGCGTGAGGGACTGGCCGGACTGGTCGATGCCCAGCGTTCGGGTCGGCCTCGGCGAATCGATCACGCCGCGATCGTGGCCGCCACCTTGGAGGCGCCGCCAAAGAAGTACGGAGTCACACACTGGTCGTCGCGGTTGTTGGCTTCTCACTTG
>NZ_JBSFQL010000044.1:0-21207 GCF_053588675.1 Gordonia sp. NPDC003422 | reverse complement strand
CGCAACCCCGAACGCACCATGCGTAACGCGGTGCGCGCCCTGGAAAGCCTCGGCCTCGACGTCACCATCACCCCCCGCGAGGTCGCCTAACAGCCAACACCACACAGAAAGCGACTTTTCCATTCCCGCAGCTCAGCGGGATTGGTCACCTAACTCTTCGAGTCAGCGACCCAGAAATCGTCGGCGGTCGTGCAGGCGGGAAGCGCCCGTCAGACGAGCCGACGCGCAATCGGTCCGGGTAGGTATTTCAGCGCGAACGCGATCGGCGCCCACGGCCACGCCGGTACCGGCGCCCAGCCCTTCTCCGCCTCGATGGCGTTGACCATTGCGTCGACCCCGTCGGCGGTGTCGGCCATCAATGCGGTCTTCACGCCACGGTTGATGTCGGTTTCGATGTAGCCGGGCAGCAGTACCGATACCTCGATCGGCGAGTTGGCGAACTCGGCCTGCAGTCCCTGGCCGAGCGCCGACAGACCCGCCTTCGACGCCGAGTACGCGGCCTGCGCCTTCGGAAGCCCGCGGATGGCGCTCATCGAGCTGATCAGCACCAAGTGACCGGAGTTCTGCTCGCGGAAGATCTCGAGGGCGGCTTCGATCTGGACGAGCGCACCGACCAGGTTGGTCTGGAGCGTCTCGATGTTGGCCTGCGCCTTTCCGGTACCCAGCGGTGCGCCTTTGCCGAGTCCGGCGTTGACGATCACACGGTCGAGTCCGCCGAGTTCGTCACGCAGTTTCCCGAACACCACCGGAACCGCATCGGTGTCGGTGACGTCGAGCTGTGCCACCGCCACCTGTGCGGCCGACGGCCGGAGTTCGTCGGCAAGCGTCTCGAGTCGGTCCAGACGCCGAGCCGCGAGCGCCAGCGACCGGCCCTCCCCGGCGAAGCGGCGCGCCATGCCCTCCCCAAGCCCGGAACTTGCGCCGGTGATCAAGATTCTCTGTCTCGTCCCCATGACCGCCAAGCCTACTGGCCGGTCAGGACCGCAGTGTCAGGCGGTTTGTGCGGTGAGACGTAGCGCGCCGATCAGGTAGTCGGTGGCGGCACGATCACCGACCGTCAGTCGATAGCCGAATCGACCACACGGTTTGCCCAGCACGCCGACCGCACTCAGGAGTCGGCCCAACTGGAGACCGTCATCTCCGGGGAGGAAGACAAAGTTTCCCTGACCCGGCAGCGGGGGCGCGCCGATCGATGCCAGCTTGTCGGACAGGCGCCGACGTTCGACTCGCATGGCACGGACCCGTTGTTCGAGATCGGCCTGGGCGGCCAAAGCAACGGGAACTGCCACTGCAGCAGCCGGATTCACCGCAAACGGGACCTCGCGGGCGCGCAGTGCGGCGGCGAACTCAGCGGCAGCGAACGCGTATCCCACTCGCAGGGCCGCCAGCCCGTGCGCCTTCGAGAAGGTCCGCACGCACACCAGCGATTCGAACCGCCGGGTCAACGCCACCATGTCCGGCGGGTCGTCGCAGAACTCCAGGTAGGCCTCATCGAACAGGACCGTCACGTTCGGCGGCACGCTGCGCAGAAACTCGACGAGGTCGGCCTCGGGGACCACTGCACCGGTCGGATTGTGCGGCGAGCACAGCACGACGACGGCAGTGTCGTGATCGATGGCCGACGAGAGCGCGGCCAGATCCATCCCGCCATGGTCATCGAGTTCCACCGGAACCACACCCATCCCGACCATCCGAGCCAGGATCGGATAGCCGTCAAAGGTCGGGATCGGGGTCACCACAGCGGGTTCGGCCACTCCACGTCGCCGCGCGCGCCACCACGATTCCTGCAGGATGGTGTATGCCAATCCGGTCGCACCCGCTCCGACGGTCACCCGTCCGTGTTCGATCCCGAGGTACCCGGCGATCACCTCACGCAGACGGTCCGGCAGGAATTCCGGATAGCGGTTCACCTCCGCGATCGTGCCGGCCAGCACCCGTGCCACCGCAGGCAGCGGTCCGTAGGGGGATTCGTTGAGGTGCAACCGATATGGACCGCCGCCGACCTCGGCAGGTATCGGGGGTACGACGGCCAGCGTCATCGTCCACCCCACCGGAAGGCCGCGGCTCCCGCGAAATCGCCGGCGTGCGCGAACGCGGCCGTCATCACGACATCGCCGACACCGATCCGCCCGTCGGACACCGCGGCGTCGAGGGTCACCGGAATTCCGACGCCGAACAGGTTTCCGCACTCGTCGAAGGTGTCGGGATGCTTGGACTCCGGAAGTTCCAGTGCCTCACGCCAATTCCGCAAGAAGATGCGGTTCGGCTGATTGGTGATGAGCCAGTCCAGATCTGCGGGGGCGACACCGATCTCGTCGGCCACCTCGATCGCGACCTCGGGAACCATTCGATTTCCGCGAGCCAGCACCTTGGTGATCTTGGCGTCGGTGAAGCCGATGTGAATCTGGCCGGGGCCGGCTTCCCAGTACTTGCGATCGGGTTCGGCCACCGCGGTCATGTCACCCGAGTACTGACCGAAGGAATGGCAGCGCACACCCAGGACCGGACTTCCCCCAGCCACATTCGACGCGACCACCGCCATCGCCGCGCCGTCGCCGGGGATCGGTGCCTGCGCCTTGCCGCGCACCTGCTCCTGGGTGAACACCTGCGACGCGCTGTTCTGCGCAAGCGCGACAATGGCTTTGCCACCACCGCCCGCACGCAGCAGCGCGTCGGCGATCTCGATCATGTGCACGAAGGCCGCACATCCGCCGTTGTGCACGTCGAGCACCGTGCGCGGCCGCAGCCCCAACCGGTGCGCCAGTTCGCCGCCGCAGCCACGCACCGGCACCTCGGGCAATTGACTGTGGGTGAGCACCACATCGACATCGTCGAACCAATCGTCGCCGTGCCGCGCCGTGAGCGTGTGGGCCGCCGCCATCATCATGTCTGCCGAGGTCTCCCCTTCGGCCGCGTGGTGCCGGTAGGCCGGAACCCGGAACATCGCGTTCCCTGCCAGCTGGTCGTCCTCGGCGAACTGCTCGAAATAGGCAGCCGGAATTCGTTTTTCGGGCAGGTAGCCGGCGACGTCGAGGAGAGTGACGGTGGGGTCGGTGATCATCGGCTCATCCAATCCGGAGTCAGCGGCAGGTTGTTGTGGTGGCGGAATTCGGCGATCGCCTTCAGATTGTCGAGTTCTAGTTGATGGCCGGCGGAGAACATGTCCCAGAAGTCGCCCACCCAGACCGGTCGTTTCGGCGGAGCGGTCTCCGGGTAGGGATTCTCGTCGTAGAACGGATGACGGCAGTTGGTCCACAGCACCACCGATCCGGGCTTGTCGAGCACCACCTGCGCGTCGACCACCCGCATCAGATAGACCATCCACAGATGCCTGCCCTGATCCCACGCACAGTGGTAGTCGACGGTCATCGCGTGCGGGTCCGCCACGGTGCGCGTGTAGATCTCGGTGTGTTCACCGAGCCGGTCGTAGGCGAGCCACAGCCCGGGTTCCTCGGTTTCGGTGAAACCTCGCAGGCTGTAGGTCCACTCCTCCAGGGAACGGGTGTCGGCGAGCCACTCGTACAGTTCGCGCGGCGGTGCATCGACATAGCCCTGGACGGTGCAGAAGTCGCCGAAGATCTTGTCGTGCGGATATACCGAGCGCAGCATGTCCACGATGATCGGCGTGGCAACCGGGCGGGGGTGTGTCTCGATACGGGTGAGTCCCGGCAACGATGCCGCGGAGTCACCGATATCCGAAAGTGCGGGCAGCGCAATGGTCATGGTCAACCTCTCGTCAGGAAGGGGGCGAACGGGGGAACTTCGTCGGCATCGATGTCGACGACGATGCAGTTGGGACCCGGGGCAGCCAGCAGTTCGCGGCACGCCTCGGTGAGCGATGGGATGTCGGCCGGCGCCCGAACGTCGAGACCCGGGAACAGCGCGGCCAGGCCTGCTCCGAAGTCCGTGTGGCGGAACCGGTTCACACTCGGAGTGGTCGGAAAGAACTGCTGCTCCCGGGTGACACACATGCCGTGCGCGTCGTTGTTGAGCACCACCAGGGTCAGCGGTGCGTCGTATTCGACGGCGGTGTGAATCTCCATGCCGTGCATCAGGAATGCACCGTCGCCGGCGATCACGACCGTACGGCCGGGCTGCCGCGTGTGCGTGCTCGCGATCGCCTGGCCCACGCCGGCCGCGATCGCATACCCCATACCGCCCATACCGAGCGCGACGACGAAGCGTCCGCCCCCGAATGGCAGATGATGCACCGCGGCGGCTCCGGTGTTGCCGGCGTCGGCGAATACAGAGGAATCCGATCCCAGTGCCGCCCCGATGGTTTCGATGACCGCTCGAGTCGGCAGCCCCTTCGGCGACTCCGGCGTGGGGCAGGCCAGATTCTCGATGGTCACGGCGATCGAAGCGGGCGTGGTGTGGCCGCGCAAATCCTTTGCCAGCCAACCGATCATCTCCCGAAGATCTGCGCACTCGATGATCTCGGCGGACGGGTTGGCCGAGACGACCGGGCACCGGGGACGATGCCGACCGAGGTGGATCAGCGACCGCGACGCCAGCACGGGGTCGAGGCCCGCCCGGTCGGTCACCGACATCCGGGTCCCGATCGCCAGGATGAGGTCGGCGTCGGCGAGCGCCCGGTGAGCCGATGGATGACCCATCACACCGGTGACGCCCGCACACCGATCCGGGTCGACGATCGCATCGCGGCCACCCGGCGAGACCACGATCGGGGAGCCCAGAGATGCGGCAATCGAATCGATCTCGTCGGCGATCTGCAGGTAGGACGCCTCCTCCCCCGCCCACACGCACACCGTCTGGCCGTCACGCACAACCGCCGCGAGGCGGGCTGCGATTCCGCCGACCCGATCACGTAGCGCCGGGTCGGCCGCCACCGGCACCGGGCCGTCGAGCACCACCGCGGCCGGCGCGGCCTGCACGTCACGCGGGACGAGCAGCGCCGCCGGATAGCCGTCGGCGAGCGCGGCGCGAGCCTTTCTCAACGCGTCGCCGAGCATCGACGGGCCGGACACCACGGCGCACACCCCGACCACGCCCGACATCACGGCCACGAGATCGATGGTGTCCGGCGGTGTGCACATGTCCTGAAAGCCGCCTGCTCCGACAAGCGGCGTTGGCGGTGTCCCGATGATCGCGAGGATCGGCACGCGACTGTCGTAGGCCTCCGCGAGCGCGGGTACGACGTTCATCGCGCCGCCTCCGGAGGTGGTGAGCACCACGCCGTAAGTACCGGAACACCGCGCGGACCCGTCGGCCATGGCGCCGGCCGCGAACTCGTGCTTGGCTACCACCGGCGTGACACCGACCGACCGCGTGGCGGCGTCGAAGACATGCTCGATATTGGCGCCGTGCACGCCGAACACCGTCGAAACTCTCAGTGTACGAACGTAATCGATGAGGCAATCAGCTACGGTGCGCGTCGCCCCCGACGCCGACGCGACCTCCCCGATCTCCGGGTCACTCGCGGTCATGAGCCAACCATGCGACAACGAACCTGAAGGCCCGCTGAAACCGACGGCCTCGGCGACGGTTCCCCTGGACGGGCGGCGGACCTACCCTGGAACGCGGGTGACGACGAGGAGTCGACGATGGAACCATGTCGCGGTAGACGCGCCATCGGGCGAGTCCTGTTCAAGCGCAACCAGGGCGTGCGTCTGCGCTCCACCATCGTCGGAACCCTGCTTGTCGCAATCGCTCTCGCGATCGGTGCAGCCGTGATGCTGTTCATGCTCGGCCGCGCCGACAACCGGGCCATGTACGACACGACGAGCTATCACACCTATGAGATCGCCAACCTCATCGCCGACCACGGCGTGGCCGGTGTACCACCCGACGAGCTGGTCGAGGGCACCGGCGCCGATGTCATTCAAATCGTCGACGCGCAGGGGCGAGTGGTCGCGTCGTCGCCGTCGGCTCCCGACGCACCGCTCACCTCCACCCACCCGGCTCCCGGAGAATCCACCCAGGTCGAGGGCCGCTTGCTCCCGGACAGCGACGACGTGTTCTGCGGGACGGTCGCGACCGTGCGGCACGGCACCGAGGAGTACCGCGTGATCGCCGCGGTGTCTGCCGAACCGTACCGGCAGAGCCTGACCAACACCGCGATCCTGCTCGCTGTGGAGATGCCGTTCCTGGTTCTGATCGCCGGATTCGCGATCTATTACTTCGTCGGGCGGGCACTGCGTCCGGTCGGCCGGATCACCTCCGAGGTCAACTCGATCACCACGTCGGACCTGTCCCGCCGGGTTCCGGTCCCGGCGACCGACGACGAGGTGACCCGACTGGCCACCACCATGAACGCGATGCTCGAACGCCTCGAACGCAGCCACGACGCCCACCTGCGGTTTGTCGGGGACGCCTCGCATGAGTTGCGCAGCCCGTTGACCACCATCGTCGGGCTGCTCGATCTGGCCGATTGCACCGCCACGCCGGTCGACACCGACACGGTTCGCACGATCCTGCTGCCGGAGGCACGCCGGGTCCAGCACATGGTCGACGACCTGCTCCTGCTCGCCCGCGCCGACGAGAACGGCCTGCCACTGCGGACCACCGATGTGGATCTCGACGATATCGTCGTCGCCGAAGCTCGACGTCTGCGTTCCCTCGGCATGGTCGCCGTGGAGACCAGCGTGGTCGCGATCCGGGTGTCCGGGGACTCCGACAAACTGGCGCGCGCCCTGCGCAACCTCACCGACAACGCCGCGCGGTACGCGTCGTCGACCGTCCGCTTGGACATGTCGCTGGACAGCGCGGCCGGACGCGCCCGGATCGCGGTGTCCGACGACGGGCCCGGCATCTCATCGGAATCCCGAAATCTGGTGTTCGACAGGTTCACCCGCGTCGGCGCCGACCGGCGCAACACCGCGGGCTCGGGACTCGGGTTGTCCATCACGCGGGAGATCGTGCGGGCCCACGGCGGCCAGGTCAGTGTCGAAGATCCGCATCCGGACCTGGAACACGGTGCCACCATGGTGATTTCGTTGCCGGTGGCGAGTACCGCCGCGCACGCCGACCACGAGGTACCCGAGGATCAGACGGCACGCAGCCGATAGCCTGCCCCGCGAACGGTTTCGATGGACCGCACACCGAACGGCGCGTCGATCCGTTTGCGCAAGTAGCCGATGTACACCTCGACGATGTTGGCGTCACCATCGAAGTTCTCGTCCCAGACCGCCTGCAGGATCTCGCTTTTGGAGACGACCGTGTCGACGTTGCGGATGAGGAACTCGAGGACCGCGAATTCGCGTGGGGTCACATCGATCTGACGGTCGCCGCGTCGGACGCTGTGCTCGGCAGGGTCGACGACGAGTTCGCCTGCGACGAGCTGCGCCGGCCGTTCCCGCACGCCGCGGCGCAGCAGCGCTCGCAGGTGGGCCTTGAGCACGACCACCGAGAACGGTTTCACCAGATAATCGTCGGCACCGACGTCGAGCGCCTCGGCCTGGTCGTACTCGCCGTCTTTGGCGGTCAGCATGAGCACCGGCGTCCAGATCCCGCGTGCCCTCAGTTCGCGGAGCACCACGTACCCGTTGTGGCCGGGCAGCATGATGTCGAGCACGATCACGTCGAAGCGCCCCTCGGTGGCGCGCCAAAGACCGTCGACCCCGTCGTGCGCGGTGGTCACCGCCCATCCGTCGCTGGCCAGGGCTCGTCGCACGGTCTCGGCCACCCCGAGATCGTCGTCGACCACAAGTGCGTGCATGGCTACTTCAACAGTCGCGACATCCGTCGGTCGGCGAGGACCTTGCCGCCGGTCTGACAGGTGGGGCAGTACTGGAACGAGCGGTCGGCGAAGGACACCTCGCGGATGGTGTCACCGCACACCGGGCAGGGCAGTCCGGTGCGGGCATGCACGCGCAGACCGGTCCGCTTCTCCGACTTCAGGCGCGCCACCTCCTGCCCTTCGAGGCGGCTCGTGGCGTCGGTGAGCACCTGTCGGATCGCGTCGTGCAGGGTCGCGACCTGCGCCGGCGACAACGACTTCGCCGACGCGAACGGCGACAACTTGGCGGTGTGCAGGATCTCGTCGGAGTACGCGTTGCCGACACCGGCGATCGTGCGCTGGTCGGTGAGCACGTTCTTGATCCGCCCCGATGTCCCGGCGAGGATCGCGGCGAGGTCGTCGACGGTGAGCGAGAGGACGTCGGGTCCGAGGGTGGCCACCCGGTCGATGTCGGCGAGGTCGCGAACGATCCAGACCGCCAGGCGCTTCTGAGTCCCGGCCTCGGTCACGTCGAAACCCTCGCCACCTGCACTCGGCCCGCTCGCTCCGCTCCCGGCGCCGGAAGGCATCCCCGCGTGGACCCGCAGCGCGATCGGCGACTTGCCGCCGGGACGGAGGGGTCTGGGTGAGAGGTCCTCACTCCACCGCAACCAGCCGGCCCGCGAGAGGTGGATGACCAGCAGGATCGTCGGCTCGGGGTCGTTCTCTTGCCCGGGGATGGTGCGGATCACCAGGTACTTCCCCACCCTGCTCACCGATTCGACGATGCGGCCCACGAGTGCGGTGTAGGGCGGGTCGGCGGTCTTGAGTACCGAGAGCGACGCGACATCGACGCGACGTATCGGCAGGCCGGCTGCGCGGCCGTCGACGTAGTCGGCGATCGCGGCCACCTCGGGAAGCTCTGGCATAAGCCCAGTGTGCTCTAGTTGGGGGATGAACTCCCGTCTTTCCGACGCCGACCTGGCCGCGCGGATCGCGGAGGGCGCCGGGCAGATCCTCCTCGGTGTCCGACACGGCGATCTGATGGGTGGTCGGCTGCTCGGCGACGTGGGAGACCGGATGGCGCAGGCGTGGATCGCGACCATCCTGGCCCGACACCGGCCGCACGACGCGGTGCTGTCCGAGGAGGCCGACGACGTCGGCGACCGAGCCACGGCCGACCGGGTATGGATCATCGATCCACTCGACGGCACAAGGGAATTCGCGAGCGGAACGGCCGACTGGGCCGTGCACGTCGCACTCACCGAGGGTGGCGTGGTGACCGCGGCCGCGGTGTCGCTGCCCGCCACCGGCGAGGTGTTTCGCACCGACACCGTCGAGACCACGTCGGGGCCGCTCACCCGTCGGCTCGCCACGTCCCGTTGGGGTGGCTCGTACGAGACCAGTTGGGTGTCGAGCCGTCTGCACCTGCAGATGGTGCCGATCGGATCCGCCGGCGCCAAGGCGATGGCCGTGGTGCGCGGCGACGCCGACGCCTACGTCCACGCCGGCGGTCAGTACGAGTGGGACAACGCCGCACCGGTCGGGGTTGCGCTGGCCGCGGGGCTGCACTGCAGTCGGCTCGACGGGTCGGAGATCGTCTACAACAACCCGCACCCGTACATGCCCGACTTCGTCATCTGCCGGACCGAGATCGCCGACGACATGCTAGTCGCGTTGGGCCAGATCTGGTAGAGGTGCGGTCCCGATTCGTCGGGTGAGTCCCGATGGCTGAGGTGCGAGCCTCGACGCCCCTCCCGATGGCTGAGGTGCGAGGAGCCCTGGCGACGAGCCTCGAAGCCCGCGGTGAGACAAGCACTTTCCGCACCCCGTGGTCGTCGATGATCTGGCCGATGACTGAGATCGGGCCTGTGAGGGTAGTCCTCCGGGATGTCCCGGAGCTCGGTGCTGAGGGGCCCGATCTCGGTCATGGCGTCAAGGGCCCTGGCTCGATCAACGATCTAAGGCCTCACCCGCCGACGTCGTCGGCGATCGTGGAAGCGCGGGGCGTTCCGGTGAGACCACAGGAACACGCCGCCAACCCCGTCGGATGTCTGTACGCCCCAGCCCTACCACGTGCACTGTGCATTTGACTGGGTTCCCAGGTACAGGTTTCCGCAGTTCAGGAGGCCGAACGCAGCGCTCTTCGGATCAGGGCTTTCGCAGCAAGTAGATGTCCATGATCCAGCCGATACGTTCGCGGGCCTGCGCGCGGACCGCGACGATCTCGTCGGACACCTCCCCGACCTTGCCGCTGATGAGGATCTCGTCGTCGGTGCCGAGGTAGGCGCCCCACCAGATGTGGTCGTCGGGGTCGGCGGTCTGGCGGAACGACAAGTCGCCGTCGAGCATGACGATCTGATTGGTGTCGGCACCCGGTGGGGTGTCGGCGAGGCGGCGACCGGTGGTGATGTGGATGGGTTCGCCGACGCGGTTGGCGAGGATGCCGTGTGCGGCAGTGAGTGCGCTGGCGCTCGTCACGCCGGGGATCACCTCGACGTCGAGGTCGAGTCCCGGGCGCCGGGACAGGTCGTCGACGATGCGCAGCGTGCTGTCGTAGAGGGCGGGGTCGCCCCAGACCAGGAAGGCTGCCACGCCGCCGTCGGTGAGTTCGGCTCGCAACGCCGTTTCGATGAGCGCCGCTCGGGCCTCGTGCCAGCGCCGTACCTCGGCGTCGTAATCGGCGGGATGCCGGTCTCGCGGTGGATCGGCGAGTTCGAGCACCGTCCGGCCGGGGGCGTGTTGATCGAGGATGTCGCGTCGGACTTGAAGCAGGCCACCTTTGGCAGAGCCCTTGTCGAGCATGACGAATACGTCGACGTCGGCCATCGCGTCGATCGCCTGCAGGGTGATCTGCCGCGGACCGCCGGGCCCTATCCCGATGACCCGCAACGTGATTCGCACGTTCAGACCTTGACTTTGGGCAGTCCGTGCTTGCGCGCGGTCATGTCGAGGATGAACTGTCGCGGCAGCAGGCGGCGGAGCAAGAACACGACGCCGGCCTGATTTCCTCTCGCGTAGAACGGTTTCGGATGGTCGGCGAGCGCGGCGTCGACGATCTGTGCGGCCATCGACGCGGCGTCGATGCCCTCGTCTTCGTTGTGCCGGGTGGCGGCAGCGAGGGTTTCGTACTCGGCCTTGAATGGTGAATCGTCGCCGATGTAGATGCTCCGGCGGTCGCCGATGCCGGTGGCGATGGTGCCCGGTTCGACGCTGATCATCCGAATCCCGTACGGCGCCAACTCACGTCGCGATGCAAATGCGAACGCTTTGAGTGCCGACTTGGTGGCCGCGTAGTTGGAGCGGAAGGCAACCGGGAAACTCGACAGCATCGACCCGACCATCACCACGGTGCCACGACGACGCTCCCGCATCCCCGGCAGAACCGCCTTGGTCAGCGCGACCGGCCCGAAGACGTTGACCCGGAACAGATCTTCGACGGCCGACATCGGGGTCTCCTCGAGCGCACCCGCCTGCGACTCGCCGGCGTTGTTGATCAGGATGTCGATGTCCCCGACCTCGTCGACGCAGGTCTGAGCGGTGCTGTAGTCGGCGTTGTCGAGCCGCACATAGGTGACACCCGGGATGGGCTCGGCGACCGTGTCCGGATTGCGGGTGGTGCCGAAGACCGTGAGGCCTTTCTCGACGAACTGTCGCGCCACCTCGGCTCCGATACCGCTGGTCGCGCCGGTCACGAGCACTGTCTGCTGAGTCACGGGACTTACGGTAACAAGTGGTCGCCAGCTGCCGGCAGGACCCGGTTTGCAGCAGCGATGTCACATCCGATCCCGCGCCGGTGTCCTATGTCTGACAGTGGCAATCGACCATGACAGATTGAGGTGCAATGACGACCATCATCGTGACGTCCTCGCGATCCCCGCACGGCAATACCCGCCGCATTGCCGACACGCTGAGTGCCGGACTCGACGCGCGCGTCGTGTCACCTGCGCAGGCCACCGCGGACCTCCTGGCCGATGCCGATCTCATCGGATTCGGTTCAGGCATCTACTCTTTGGGGTTCGACGAGCGGCTGCTGGACTGCATAGCCACGCTTCCCCACATGGCCGGCCGCTCGGCATTCGTCTTCGCGACCAGCGGACTGCCGGAACCACCGTTCGCGCGGTATACGAAGAGACTGCGCCGACAACTCGAGCAGAAGGGCTTCTGCATCGTGGGGACCTTCATGTGCCGAGGAGTCGACACCTGGGGACCGTTCAAGCTGGTAGGAGGCGTCAGCAAAGCACATCCGTCTACCGCAGATCTCGAGCGTGCACGCAGTTTTGCGGCGAGACTGAAACCGTAGGCCTCGCTGACCGATGCCCGGGACTTCACCCGACGGGCGGCCATGTCGAGTGCTCCCGGCAGGATTCGAACCTGCGACACCGGCTTTAGGAGAGCCGTGCTCTATCCCCTGAGCTACGAGAGCGGGGGACTGGCGGACATTGTGGCGGAAATTCCCTGGACGTGACTTCCGGGAACGATTCTGCGTGTTGATGTCCGTTTTCAGCCCGCTCGGTCACCGCGTTGTGGCGTGGTGTCCGACATCGGGAGTGTACGTCACCGATCTGCGTGCATATCGCAGCGGCCCCTGCACCAGAGGTGGGTGCGGGGCGCTGCGGCGAGGTGGTGTTCTGGTTCGAGTATGGCGCTGGCGGTTCGGAGCTTTGATGGGTTTCGCGTGGTCAGGCCGCTGCGGGAGGATCGGCTGGGACGTCGTCGTGTTTCCAGAGGGCGTCGGCGATGGCGTTACGGGCGATCGCGTGGCCGATCATGGCGAGGAATTGCCGGTCGATGGTGTACGAGATTGCCCGTCCACCTCGAAACGTACGTTCGATGATGTTGTTGATGGACTCGGCGTCTTCTCTGCGGCCGTAGTGCTGCCGGTAGTGGTCGCCGGGGTCCTCATCGTCGCGGGCCGACTGGCGTAGACGTTCGATCCGGAGTGGGCCGCCGTCGCGGGCTGGTTCGTTGATCCGCAGTCGGTGGTTGCTCCCGCAGGGCAGGGTGATCACCACATACCAGTCGTAGCGGTTCGCCGATGCCCGGTGTTGGCGGACGGGCGGTTTCGCTGGGCAGCGTTGCATCGATACAGTGCCGTCCTCGTCGATGGTCCGCACTGCGACATGCCCGTTCTCGGTGTGTAGCTGGTGGCGGGTACCGCAGGTGCAGCTGCCGTCGGTGAGTTCGAGTGGGTGGGGTTTCGCGGTGGTGCCGTGGGGTGGCGAGAACACCAGGTAACCGGTGTCGGCAAGGGCTTGTAGATGTACTCCGCGTAGCGCGCCGTCGTAGCAGACGGTATCGGCGCCGGGTTCGGTGCACGCGAGTTCGGTGAGTGATGTGACGGCCAAGCCTGCTTCCCCGCCGTAGCCGGAGGTGGGCACGTATTGCATGTCAATGATGATGCGCGAGTTGCGTTTGAGGTCGGGCCGGACGCAGCTGTGGCAGAACTTCATGCCGTGCTTGGGAGTTCCGTCGTCACCGCCCTGCTGATGAAGGACGCCGTCTATGGTCTGGCCTCTGTTGCGTCGTTTCTCCACGGTTGCGGCGTTGACGATGGTCCCGTTCACTTTTCCGTCCGTGCACACCGTGTTGGCACGGGCGGGCTGGGCGATGGAGTGCAGATTCGGATCAAAGCAACCGTGCCGCTTGGCCATTGCGCATGACTCGGACCTGAAGACTGCCCGGATCTCTTCGAGTATCGGTGATGCTCGTCGCTTCTTCGTGTCCGAGGAGGAATCTGATTTTGGTGGTTTCGGGCAGATACGATCGCGGGCGTCTTCGCAGTTGCATCGAAGCGGTGGGCGCTCCCACAGGTCGACGCCGCGTTGTGCGGCGTAGCGGCGGATGATCTTCCAGTAGGCGGGTTCTTCCATGATGGCTGCGCCCTTGCGCCAGGTTCCGGTGCCTCCCGCGAACGCCGCGTAGAAGGCTACGAGGACTTCTGGGTAGTAGCGCTCTTGCCCCGGCGATCCCTGTGGTTTCGGTGGAAGCGCCGCGCCGATCGCATAGACGACGTCCGAGTCGGCGACGGCCTCGACGAGCGCGATCTCGGTCAGCGCTTTGTTGCGTCCGGTTGTGCTCGGGCGCTGCGAATTACGTTGAGCAGCTTTCGTAGTAGCAGCAGCGCTGTTCTTGTGCGGGTGCTTGGACTTGCGCGCATTGTTTCTGGCCTTGGCTCGTGATCGCTTGGTCATCGCGAGCTGTCCTGCCACTGGTAGCCGATCAGCGCGGCGGCACTGTCGAGGGATCGTGAGCCGGTCACGCGAGCTGCGTCTTCGATCAGGCCAGTTTGCGCGAATGCCTGCGCTCCGGCGTACGCGGTCAACGATGTCGGCGTGATCGCCGAATCAACAGAGAGTCCAGCGGCGCGCAGCACGGAACCGACCGTCATCCCCACTCGCGCTTGACGTGCCGCATCCGACCCTGTTCCCGTGTCGCACAACGGCTGTCGCGGGTCACCTCCGAGATAGGCAATACGCGCCTTGAGCATCATGGCTGCGTGATCGTCAAGCAGCGAACGCGCTGGGCGTACTTGACCGAGCCGTGCAGGCGCGCGGCCTTCTCGTCGGCGTCGATGTCGCCGACGGTGAGGTGACCGATCTCGCCGGTCCGCGCACCCGCCAGCAACAATGCGACTGTCGACGAGTGTCGTTTGTGTGCACCGAGGTCGGCGAAGAACCGTACGAGTTGCGCTTCGTCCGGGGTGAGCGGCCGTCGATGCCCGGGTTGCGCACGGCCGGGCAGGTCGATGACCGTTGTCGGGTCGTCGCAGCCGATGCCGAGTGAACGCGCGGTGCGAAAGTAGGTGCGCAGCGTGGACAGTCGAATGTGCTTGGTGGCCAACGACGGTGCCACCCGCTCACCCGATCGGTCGCGTCCACGGGCGTGCACGAAGTCCTCAACCAGGGTTGGCGTGATGTCATTGATCGACTCGATACCGTGCGCGGTAGCGAATCGGCAGAAGCGGTTCACCAGCAACGAGAATTTGGTGACCGTCTGTGCGGACATCGCGCCCGAGGTGGCGGCGCGATGCCATGCGGCGAACACGGCGGCGGCGATCGTGGGCAGGCGTTCGTCACCCACGATCGACCACCGCAACGCGAGGCTCAGTTGGTGGCCGGTCATCCCCGCCCACCGTCACACACAGTCGAATGGTGCTCATAGGCACCACTATTGCGGTGGGGTACGACAAGTCGAGTTCTGACAGACCCGGCGGGTACGCTGAGCTGGTGGTTTCCACACAGCCGCGCGCACCCATCGAGTACGTCACCACCGGTATCTGGCCGGAGGCGACACTGCGTGACGACGCACCCGTCCAGGTACAGGCAGCCCAGCTGTTCGCCCGCAATCTGCGTGCCGCACTCGACGCCGAAGGGATCGGCCTGCGGACACTCGCGACCCGAGTAGGGGTCAATCACGCCACGATCAGCCGCGCGCTGGCAGGGCTGCGGTTCTGCGACGCTGCGACCCTGGCACGACTGGAAGCGGGGCTCGATACCGCGTTGTGGCCAACCTACGAGACCACGATCGGCTACCGGACGCCGACGAACTGAGCGCACCGAGTGGGGCCGTGCTTCATACACCGGTCCGGCGCACCGGATCGGATAGTATGAGTCGCACGGCCCGTAAGGGCCTACACTCAAAACAGCACTCCTGACTTCACATGGCGGGTGTGTGTTGGTGGCCCCAGCTGGTAACTGGGACCGATTCTTGAAGGCCCTCCGCCCTGCCAGGCGGGGGGCCTTCGTCATGTCCGGTCGGAGCCTCCGCCCGTTCCGTGCACGACCATCGCGCAGTCAATCGTTGCAGAATCTCGGACAAGTTCCCGTGTCGAATGCACGCCCGAAATTTCGGACACATTTCTGTGTCCCTATGACAAAGGGATGACAGGAAAACTCGTGGAGACACACGATTACTTGCGCTGGGGGCACATCGGACACCGAGCTAGGTGGTAGCGTCCGAGAGGTGCCGCCCACCTACCGGCCATGCGACAGCTGCGTCGACACCGATAGCTTCGGACGACGCGCAACCGCCGAGTTCTGGACCTCAACCCCCGTCACGCCGAACGGCTACACCGACCTCACGACGGCACTCGCGCACACCCCCCACCTTCTTGCGGCCATCACCCAGCACCGGCTCGTATACGAGATACGGCTTGCAATGTTCAAGATCGACATGAGGCAAGACACGTACACGGAACGCGCGCGCTACTCGGTCCATCCCGGCAACAACCGCGTGAGACAGCTATTTGGCGGGAAGCTGCTCATCAAACTCGACGACATCGATATCGCGTACACCATCCTGGGCGACCTCCTACCGCCGATCGACCCACGCGGGTGGGCCACAGAGATGACCTACCGACACCAACCACCCGACACCGATCGCGACCTAACCTCGCGGGCGTGACCGCCGCTCGACGGCACGCTCGGTCCGTCCGATCAGGTCAGCAGCCGAGATATCGAGCGCAGAAGCCAACGCCCACAACCGATCCAAGGTGATCGTGTTGGTCGAGCCCTCGATCCGGGCGATCGTCGGCCGCGACACTTCCGCGAGATCGGCCAGGGCCTCCTGACTGAGACCACGATCCTCGCGGGCCTGACGAATCACGTCGCCGAACGCCCGCCGATGCGCGGCGCGGCGTGCAACCTCGGCATCAGAGGGCAGCGGATCAGGAGTGGGCATCCCGACAACACTCAGGTGCCACCCACTCCCGAGTCTGTATCAAATGTGATACAACTACCGCCTGGCGGGGTGGTCGTGTCCACGATCACGATCAACGCACCAAAACGCTTGGGGGTAGAGCACAGTGACGCATCCGGACCGATCGACCACAGTCAGCATGTATCGGCAGGCCCGCCGGATCGGTTTCAGCCGCCGCGAACTGTTCCGATACACCGCTCTGTCGGCCGGGGCGATGGCGCTGGCCGCATGCTCAGGTGGCGACCCCACCTCGGAACCGCTGAAGAAGTTCGCTCAGGGCACGTGGCGGGTGACGGTGACCAAGAGCCTGTCCAGCAACTCGATGTCGACGTCAGCGCCAGCACCCCAGGACTTCACCGTGACTGTCGGCGACGGCACCTACACCGCTACCACCAACAGTTGGGTCCCCGACAACGGCACCTGGACGTGGGCCGACGGCGGCATCATCCAGATCGCCGCCAAAAAGCCCAGTGTCGCCACCGGCGTTCCCGACACCATCACCGACTCCGCACCCATCAGCTGGCAGTACGGAAACGACCGCTTCGCCGTCCAAGCCTCCTGGAACAGCGACACCAAAACCCTCACACTGATCGGCACCGACGGCGACGGCAATCCACTCCCGATCAGCGCCGTGAAGCAGTAGTACCGCACGGGCAGGCTTCCTGCCTCAGTTGCCGATTCGGACGGAGTTGTCGCCGGTCGGATCGGTGCACTCCAGGTAGGACTCGGCGTGGCTACGACCTGGGACGTAAGGCCATGCGCAGTCCCACCCCCGGATAGTTGCGAACATTCCCTGCCCCTCGGGCTCACCGCGCTGAATCGCGGCTAGGTAGTCGCGTGCGACGGCGAGTGCTTCGGCGCAGTTGACGCTGCCCTTGAGCACAACGACCGGTTCTGAGGTATTGGTGTTCGGGTTGGCGACCAGGTCACACATGACGTCCACCGGCGTCAGGTGGGTGGACGACGGGATATCCGAAGGCGCACCGGCGGTCCCCGAGTCGGTGGTGCGCCCGGCCGATGGCGTCGTCGTTGTCGCGCCTGTTTCGATGTGCGCGGTGTGCGCCGATGAGGCGGGAGCACTATCGGGCGATTGCGAGGTCGCTGCGCACCCACCGACAAGCACGATCCCCGCGATCCCTGCCCCGATGACACCTGTGCGAACGATCCAATCGATAGTCGCCATGTCGACTCCTTTGATAAGTACCTGGACCACACCCTGCGGTCCACGCACACCGTAGTAGCCCGGTTTCCGGGCTCCTGGATCGCAAACCGCGCGACACAGTCACGCCGACGGTGGGCGCCTGCCCGCCTGGCTCAGCGCGGATTGCGTCGCCAAGGGACGAGGCTGAGCGCACCTCCAGACACGCCGCGACCAGTTGCTCGATACGCCGTATGTTACGGATATAATCGTTACATGCCGGCCCTCGCGACGCTTCCAGACGACGTATTGATCGCACGCATCCGACGCCTTCGTCGCGAACAGCTCAGGCGCGTAGGAAAGTCCCACTCGTGCTTGTCGTGTGGAACTGAGTTTTACGGACGAGCGGACGCACGTTACTGTTCGGACCGATGTCGGGTGGCGGCGTATCGACAGAGGGCCAGAAGAACGAAAAAGGGGGGCGCATCGAGATGAGGTCCGCCACGACCCGCCTGGCAACGAAACCGCTCACCATCCGTCCTGCCGGACGCACCGCTGCCGTCAGCCCGCTGCGCTATCCGGGAGGCAAGGCAGCGCTAGCCGGATTCTTCCGCGATGTGATCACCCGCATCGGAACCGAAGGCGGTAGATACGTCGAGCCGTACGCGGGTGGGGCTGGCGCCGGTGTCGTCCTGCTCAGCCAGGGCGTCGTCGACGAACTCGTCATCAACGACATCGACCCGGCGGTGCACGCCTTCTGGCACTCGGTCGTGAACGAGACAGAAGCGTTTGTCACGCTGGTGCAAAACACACCGCTCACAGTCGACGAATGGCGGAAACAGAAAGCGAAGTACCGAACTGCCGACGAGACTGACAGCCTCGGACTCGGTTTCGCATTCTTCTACCTCAACCGAACCAACAGATCCGGAATACTAAACGCGGGGCCCATCGGTGGTGTGAACCAGACCGGGAAAGACAAAATCGATGCGCGGTACAACCGTGACCAACTCGTGGCGCGAATCCGAGCAATCGGTCGCATGGCGTCGCAGATTACCGTCCTGAGCCTCGACGGGTTAGCCGTGGTGCGCCGGTACGCGAACGCCGATTCCACGTTCATGTACGTGGACCCACCCTACGTTGACATGGGCGGCAGCCTGTACCTCAACGCGTTCTCCCACCGAGACCATGCAGACCTTGCCAGCGCTCTCGATAAAGCCCCCGACGGGAATTGGATTGTGACGTACGACGTTTCCGACTTCATTCGATCCAGGTACACCATGCATGACGTTCGCGAATATCAGCTGAGCTATAGCGCTCACCGAATACGGAAGGCGAGTGAACTCTTGATCGCTTCCAGGCCGGTGGCGCGAGTTCTCGCCGATCACGGTTGACTAGCGCTCCCTGTGGATTGCTTCTTGCCGACGATCTCAATGATGATGGGTTTCAAGCGGTCCCACGCCTCGTGGACCTCCTTCGACGATACCAACTGGTCTGGTTCGTGGTTCGTCGTGTTCAGCGCATCAGAAGTCCCCGCAAATTGACTTGAGGTCATACGACCACTTCGCTTGATCGCATTGATGTGGCCGGTCATCTTGGCGTCGCTCTTGTATTCGGCCGCGAGGGCATCAACAAGTGGGCCAAGTGTTTTCTTCGCGACACTGCTTGATTGGCCCTGCGCGCGAAGGTAGTCCTTAATCGAGCATTCAAGGATCGTACGGAGTAGATCGTGGGTCGCGTTCGGGAACTCTTTGACGTTGAGTCCACGCAGTTCCTCGAAGCGCCGCCTCATACCGGCCGACGATCCTGCGTACTCGAATCCCGTCAGGTCGAGCTTTGTTCTGGTATCACCGCGATTTGGGCCGCGCGCCCCAGGCATCCCCTCGTTGCTCGTCTCTGCCGAACTACCCTCGGTATGCCTGCCACCCCCGCCGTACGACCGACCCCCACGAGGTGATCCATCGCTGCGAGAGCCTCCCTCGCCGTTGGCGTCATCGTCGGCGCCAGCATCAACGTCGCTGTCCTTTGCGGCTGAGTGCCCGCCCGTCGATGACCCTTCGATGACGCTACGAAGTTCCTCAAGTAGTTCCTCGTGCTGCGGACGACTCGCCTTCAGTTCATCCGAACGCGTGTTTAGGGTGTTGTCACGGAACTTTTCAAGCAGGAATAGCAAACCGCGAGTCTGGCCGCCGGACAACGTCTTGCCGGTCAGCAAACCGTCTTTATCGAACTCCAGGCCAAGGACACCGGCAATCTTCTTGGACCGGTATGCGTATTCGAAAGCCGTCATCTTCAGTTCGCTGTCGAGTACAAATCTGCGAAGACCCTTGTCCGGGAATGTAAGTCCTCGGATTAGGGCACGCATCTCACCCATCCGGATGAAACGCGGAAGCTCCTGTGCCTGGCCGGGGTACTCGACTCGAAGGTCGCTGACCGTTGTCTTCTCGCCCAGCTGAGCATGAAAGAAGATCGCCTGCTGTTCACGCAACCACGATTTCTTGGGCTGGCCTGTATGCAGCCGAGCAAGCAACGGCTGAGCGGCTTGTCGCGTTGGCGCGAGCATGACCCGAATCCGCGACGGCACGTCGTCTGACGATCCGCGGCTGACCACCCTCGCAACAGTCTTGATGTCGGAGAACGGCTTTGGGTTCGCAATGAGCTTCAGAGCGGAAACGCGCCGGTTCCCTTCGAGGACCAGGTAGCGCTTACCCGCGCGGATCACCACAGGAAGCTCATTGTCGATGTAACCGTCGCGAAGGATGTCGCCTGTCAGATCGAGGAGTTCCTCTGCTTCGATCATGTATCTGATGATTGCTGCTTCTTTCGCGGCACCGGCACCAGCGATGCTCTCAGAGCGTCCAGCACGAACACGAACGTTGCCCGGATCAAGATCAAGCTTCCCCAGCTCAACCTCCTCAATCGGCCAAACCATCGCTCTCCATCCCATCGCATCGGTCACCGGCGACATAAACCGTCCAGCGCGTTCATCATGGGCGCCCTGGATTGGCGGCGAGTGGAACCAGCAGACCGCTTGCGCCGAGTGCCATGTCGAACCACAGTTGCACACCGCACGTCGGGGCCCTCTTCGACACGCCGCACTACCGCACTCCAAGGTGTCACCGGCGCCGTATGACGCGCACCACATTTGGCCTCGCGAGTTCTTGCGCTTCCACACGGGTCGGGACCGCAGTTGATCTGCACGAATGACTGTATCGGCGCCGCTGTTGCCCAGCCACCGCGAACATTGCGGCCAGAAAGACGCGCTTGATTTCTGAGAGTTCGGTGTGAAACCGTAGGCAGACTTCACCACCACGAATCCGAGGTGGTGATTCGTACACTCGTCGGGGGTTGAAGTGCGTGCTGTCGGGGCCAGGTTCGGGGCCGTTGCCGTTGCTGTGTGTGTGGCGGCCGGGATCGTCGCGGGTACAGGAGTCGCGACTGCGGCACCGACGCCGTTGGCATCGAAGTACGACAAAGTCGTCACCGATGACGGCTGGAAACTCGAATTGCGTGCCAGCGAACTGGTGGTCAATCCGATGTCGAACATCGCGAACAGTTTCGCCTCCCGCGAAGGGTGGATCTCGGCGAAGGTGTCGGCGTGTCGACGGCCATGAAAAACTGCCCGTGTGCGGCCATGAAAGTGCCCGCTGACGGCCAATAAGGACTGCCCGCTGGCGGTCAGGTAGGTGCCCGT
>NZ_JBSFQL010000043.1:0-22348 GCF_053588675.1 Gordonia sp. NPDC003422 | reverse complement strand
GCCGTGTCGAGATCAACCAGCGGAATCCGTCCGCCGGAAAGCGCGGACTGCCTGGACGGCGCAGGCCGCAGCGCCCGCGAGGATCATCGCGAGCCACAACACGTGCGCGGTCACCGCTGCGGCGCGCGCGCCGGAAGATGCCTTCGGCGTCTGCGCTCCGTCAATCTGATAGAGACGCAACGTGTCTCCGGTGAACACTGGGTCGAGTCGTGCAACCCGTGCGGGCGGCGAATCACCATCCACGAGCACCCAGCCGACTCCGAGATCGGCGAGCTCCGACGGATCGCCCTCGGTGTCAAGAACTTTCTCGACCTTCACCGCGGCGGCCGACGGCGGGTCGATCTCCTGACCGTCGACGGTGAGTCGTCCGGATTCGACCACCGGCGCGCGCAGCATGCGAGGAGCCGGGTCGAGTGACACCTCATTGGCAAATGCGTACCGGCGCACGGTATTCGACGGCCAGCGGGCAACCGCGCCGGCGTCGGCGGGCACGATCCGCGCGACCGCCGACCACTCCGCCGGGAAGGAGACCGGGCGCACCGCACCGCCGACCCCCCAGGCCAGATCGGGGAGGGGAGCCACCACCAGCAGGATGACTGCAGCAAGCGCAAACCCCGCGGGTACCAGGCGTCGCAGCGCGACGATCACACCTGCGGCGGCAACCGCGAACGCGGGCATCAGGAGCGCCAGGAACTTCTGGCTGTCACGCAGCAGACCCGCGCCCGGCGCAGCGTCGACCACCGCCTCGAGCACAGCGCGACCCGGCCCAAAGCTGCTGAGTACCACAAGGATCACCACCACCAGCGCCAAGACGACCAGCCACCGAAAGACACGGTCTCGCCACACCTGAATAGCCCCGATGGCCACGACCACCAGCAGGCACCCGGTCGCCACCGCCGCCCACCCGACCGTGCGGCTGGTGGGCACCGCGTCGGCGTTCCAGATCCCACCAAGGCCGAGCGCGGTGCCGAGCGGACCGAGCCACGGCTCCGAGCGCAACCCGAACGCGCCGACGCCCGCCGATCCCGTCGTCGTGGCCGCCCCGCCGACCAGCGCCGCCACCAACCACGGTGCGGCACTCCCGATCCAGATGACTACGACCCCCAGCACGGAACGAGATCGGAAACCGTAAGCCACACAAGCAGTCACCAACACAACGGCCGCCAGCACGGACCCGGTCGGCGTCAACCCGGCCACCGCGACGAGACCCGCGAGCTGACACCAGCGCAGCGCGGACGGTGCAGCCACGAGATCACCGACGCCGACGACGATCCACGCGAGCGCTGCATATCCAACCAACAGACCCCAGTGGCCTTGCAGAAGTCGTTCCGCGACAAATGGATTCCAGAGAGCGATCACCGCAGCGGCGACCGCCCCCACACGTCCCGCCTGCGGCACCAGACGATGGGCGAGCCGTCCGTATCCGACACCGGCAAACACCAGCGCCGACAAGAGAACGGCGACCACGAACCATCCGCCGTCGACCACCCGACTCACGATCGCGACGAGCCAGTCCTGCGGAACCGCGCGAGGCGGCAGGTCGCCGATGCCGAGTGCGGCGTCGGTGGCGTAGGAGCGGGGCGTCGACACCGCGTCGCGGTACAGGAGATGCCGCGGCCCGATCCCGACGAGCGCCCCGAGCAGCGGACCGGCGATCACCGCCGTCAGGCCCGCGCTGACGATGTACAGCACGGGAAGCAGGCGGCCGTTCCTCACGTCGGGCGGCTCAGTAGTGGTAGGTGTCCGACGGCGCGGGCTGGTGCACGGGCTCGTCCTCGTAGTCCGACGCGGTGATGCCGTACGCGCGTGCGAGATCGAGGATCTTGGTGGCCCGGGCGATCCGCGGGAGGTCGGAGCCGTTGCGGATCTCACCACCGTCCCGCTCGAACTCCGCGAAGAACTCTTTGGCCCAACTGATTTCGTCTTGCGACGGCGACAGACCGTCGTTCACGGGCGCGCACTGGTCTGGTGAGAGGCAGATCTTGCCGGTCATGCCGAACTCCGCACTGACTGCCGTGGCCTCGCTCAGCTTGAGGGCACTCGACCCCACCGTCGGGCCGTCGATGGCGCTCGGCAGGTGAGCCGCCTTGGCGGCGATGGTGAATCGTGATCGGGTGTAGGCGAGGGTCGCCGGATCGTCGCCGAAGCCGGTGTCGCGCCGGAAGTCGCCGATGCCGAAGGCCAGCCGGAAAGTTCCCTTGGCCGCGGCGATCTCGCTGATCCTCTCGAGTCCACGTGCGGTCTCCACGAGCGCGACGATGGGGACATCCGGCAGGCGCTTGGCGGTCTCGGTGACGTGGTCGACGGACTCCACCATCGCCAGCATCACACCGCCCAGCGCGGTCGTCGACAGCGCCTCGAGGTCGTCGGCCCACCACGGTGTGCCGAAACCGTTGATGCGTACCCATTCGCCTGCGCCGGCGCCGGGAGCGGAGCGAGCGGGCCGACTGTCACCGGCGCCGGGAGCGTCTTTGGGGCCGAGCCAGCGGACGACGTTGTCGCGGGCGGCAACTTTGTCCTTGGGTGCGACGGCATCCTCGATGTCGAGCACCACGATGTCGGCACGCGACCGTGAGGCCGCCTCGAACTTGCCGTAATGGGCGCCGTTCACCAGCAGCCAGCTGCGGGCCAGCACCGGGTCGATGCGGAACCCGGCGTCTGAAGTATCGGACTCGTAGGTCGTGGTCTCGTCGTACATCCGATTCTCTCGAAAGTAGGAATGCGTGGTCGCGTGCCGCTCCATCGTTCCCGATGCCGTGTGGTCGGTGCAAAGCACCTCCGTGCAGGTGGGCCACACTGGGTGGCGTGAAACACCCGGCGTCCGGCTCGCAGCGCGGTTCGACGGTCAATGCCGTCGGTGCCGTGGCGATCGGTTCGATGGTCGCCAACGTGTGCATGTACCTGGTTCACCTGCTCGCCGGTGGCCGGTTCCTCACCACCGACGAGTACGGCGAGTTCGCGGTCCTGCTCTCGGCGATGCTCGTGCTCGGTGTACCCGCGCTCGCGTTGCAGGCGGTCATCGCCCGGGAGGTTGTCCTCGGCCGCTCCGAGCGTCGTCTGCGCACGGTCACCGTGCAGACCACTGCTTTGGTTGTCGTTCTCGCTGCGGTTGCCGTTCCGGTGGTGGCTGCGTTGGCGCGCGCGTCCATCGCGACCACAGCGGCTGCGCTCAGTGCCGCGCCGCTGCTGGCGCTGATCGCGGCCGGTCAGGGGATGGTGCAGGGTCGACGCGAGTTCCGGGCGTTGGCGTGGCTGCTCGGTGTGGTCGGGATATTGCGTGCGTTGCCGGTGATCGGGGTGCTCGCGCTCGGGGCGGGCCCGGCCGGGGCACTGCTCGCGGGCACGATAGGCGCCGGGGCGTCGGTGGCGGTGGTTTGGCTCGGCGTGTGGATGACCCGCGTCGACCGTCTACATCCACGCAGTGAGCCGACGACATCCCTGGACGCACGCAGTGTGCTGCGCGCCTCCCAGGTGCAGTTGGTGCTGATCGTCGCGTCGTCGATCGATCTGCTGCTGTCGCGTACGGCGCTCGGCGCGGACGACGCGGGTGTGTACGCGCTCGGGGCCATCGCGACCAAGGTTGCCTTCTGGCTGCCGCAGGCGATCGGCGTGGTCTTCTATCCGCGTCTCGCCGACCCCGCACAGTCGGGCGACTCACTGCGACAGGCGGTCACCGTGGTGGCCGGTATCGGAGTTGTCCTCACCGTCGCCGCCGGCCTGGCCGGACCGCTGGTCCCGCTGGTGGTCGGCGACGACTATCGCGCTCTCGTACCCATCCTGTGGCTGTTCGCGTACACGGGGGCGGTGTTGTCGGTCCTGCAGGTCACGCTGCTGTCGGCGATTGCGCGTGACCACACCCTGGTCGCTCTGCTGACGTGGGCGGTGGTGGCCGCCGAAGTGGTGGTGATCGTCACCGTCGTCGGGTCGATCGTCACCTTGGCGGCAACGGCGGCGATTGCCGGGACCGTCGCGGCCACGGCGACCGCCGTCTACGTGCTCAGTTCGCGGTCTTCGACAGCCGCCGTCGAATCCTCTCCGGCAGCCGAGCCGGATTGAGCAACAGCAGCCCGACGATCAGCAGGACCACACCGAGGACACCCGTCACGATCGGCACCAGCCGTCCCCAGATCACCACCGGGTTGGCCAGGTCCGACGACCGTGCGGTCATCTCGGTGCGGGTCCGCTCGTCGTAGCGGAACGTCGCGCGCAGGTAAGGGAGCGCGAAATCCGTTGGGACACCGGCTGTCCGGCCGTCGAACCGGTACGACTCGTCGATCCTGATGTGTTGGTCGACGATCAGGCCGGTGCGGGTGTCGACCGACAGTTCCCACTCGGAACGGTGGTGCAGCGTCGCGGTGAGTTGACGGGCCGGGTCGCCGCCGACCCCGAACCACGACGCGGGCCGGGTGATGAGGGTCGGCCGGTTGGTGGTGGCCGCGCCCGGCACGGTGTTGAGGTCGGTGTCGGGGACGAGTGCGGTGAATCGTGCGACGTCGTGCCCGGACACCTGGCCGTCGCCGATGTAGCGCAGAGGCACGGTGCGACGCGTGGTGACGTCGAAGAAGGCGTGATCGGAGGTGCTGACGTCGAACGACATCAGGTAGGTGAAGCCGCGTCGATCCGGTGCGGGCACCGGCGCCGACTGGTTGTCGTATTGGATCTCCGAACTGCCGCCCCCGGCCAGATCCGGTAGAGCGCTCTCGCGATTGAGGGTCACCCGATCACGCACCGCCCCGACCGTCGGATCGGTACAGCTGGGTCGATCGCCGGCCGGGGTGCTGCCCGGACGCGGCAGCGCCGGATCGACCTGTTTACCGTCGATCAGCAGATGGTCGGCCTGGATGGAGGTGCCGGCCTGCACCGTGACGCGCCGCCGGTCCGACGGCTGGACCGCCACCACACGCTGCTGACGCACGAGCTCCGCGCCGACGGTGCGCGCGGTCGGGGTGTTCAGCGAGCAGACGTCGAGGATCGTCGCGTCGGGCTCGTTCGCGAGAGTCGGGTCGGTGGTGGTCGCGACGGTTGTGAAGTCGGTACTCAGCGGGATCAGGCGCAGTTGATCGGCCAACAGCGTCGGCAGCGCGATCGTCACCGCGACCAGGAATCCCCCGAGGAACAGCAGGGTCGGACCGATCAGATCAGCGGTGGAGAATCGGTGCCGCGACATAGGCGAGAGGGTACGCGGCTACCCTGTCAGGAGCATGACCAGCACCGACACCCACTCCAGTACAGTCGCGCCGCCCGCGCGACGGTTCTATCCGCAGCTGGAGGGGATGCGTGCGATCGCGGCACTCGGGGTCCTGACCACCCACGTCGCCTTCCAGACCCGCGCCGTGCAGATCCCCGTACTCGGCCCGGTGCTCGGACGACTCGACCTCGCAGTCGCCCTGTTCTTCGCCCTCTCCGGCTTCCTCCTCTGGCGACCGTGGGTCGACAGCGCACATCGCGACGACGCCGGCCATCCGCCGATCCGACGCTATCTGCGTCACCGGTTCGTGCGGATCTGGCCGGCCTACGTCGTCGTGGTGGTCGTCGTGTTGCTCCTGCTGCCCGACGCGCAGGGCGCCGACGCCACGGTCTGGTCGGCCAACCTCACCCTGACCCAGGTGTTTGTGCCGCTGTCGTTGACGGCCGGACTCACACAGATGTGGAGTCTGTCGGTGGAGGTCGCGTTCTACGCGATCTTGCCGATCATCGGGCTCGCGTTGTTGCGCCTGAGAGGACGCCGCCGGGACTGGCGGATCCCGGCCCTGGCAGTGCTCGGGTTGGTCAGTCTCGCCTGGGCCTGGCCGGCCATGGCACTGCCGCTGCCCGCCGGCGTGGAGCCGAAGAACTGGGTCATCGGACACCTGCCGTGGTTCCTCGCCGGACTCGTGCTCGCC
Source organism: Gordonia sp. NPDC003422 (assembly GCF_053588675.1). Classification (NCBI taxonomy): domain Bacteria; kingdom Bacillati; phylum Actinomycetota; class Actinomycetes; order Mycobacteriales; family Gordoniaceae; genus Gordonia; species Gordonia sp. NPDC003422. The sequence continues at coordinate 16,466 of NZ_JBSFQL010000043.1, read as the reverse complement.
GAGGTGGCCGGTGCCATCGAACGCGGCCACGCGCCACGGTGGATCGAACGAGTCGCCTCGATCAGCGCACGACGACGGCTGATGTTCGGCGTCCTCGTGGTGGCCTACGCGCTCGCATGCACACCACTGGCCGGACCGACCGGACTGGGCGCGCTCACCAACCTGCAGTTCGCGACGAAGATGGTGCTCGGAGCGCTGTGCGGATACGCGCTGCTGGCGCCGCTCGTGTGTTCGGCAGGGCCGTTCCGCATCCTGACCTCGCCGGTGATGCTCGCCCTGGGACGCTGGTCCTACGGGATCTTCATCTGGCACCTCGCGGTTCTCGCGGTGGTGTTCGGACTGTTCGGCATCGTCCCGTTCAGCGGCGACACGCTGTTGGTCTGGTCCATCACCGTCGTCCTCACGATCGGTGTTGCGGCAGCGAGTTACGCCTTTGTCGAAGAACCGGCCCGACGCTGGTTGCGCAGGCAGGAGAGCGGCGTCTCGTCGTCGGAGAGATCCGGTTCGACGACCGACCACACCGCCGCCCAGGCGGCGAGCAGCACCGCGATCAGCGCAGGCAACTGAACCCACCACGCAAACCCGTTGTAGCCGTTGGGCGAATGCCATGGTCCGGCGGCGAGGCCGACGGTGGTCAGCATCATCGACACGAAACACAGCACGACCGTTGTGCGCGGTCGCAGGACGGCAGCGAGCGCACCCACCCCGATCCCGAACGCCAGACCCCACCAACCCGACAGCAACCACGACATCGACAGTGTCGCAACACCTGCAGACGCCAAGAATCCCGCTCCCTGAGGTGCGAGGAGCGCTAGCGACGAGCCTCGTAGGGCCTGGTGAGACGGCAGTGTCCTCTCACCAGGGCTTCGAGGCTCGCAGGCTCGCACCTCAGCCGGCGGCAGGGGCCAGCACGCCGCGATGAGCAACGCGCCGACCAATATCAGGCCGATGACGAGCGCCCATCGGTACAGCGAATCGAAGCGGTAGGTGAGCTGGACGGTTCCCGAGGCACCCGCGGGGATCACCCACCCCTGCTGCCAACCGTTGACGACGATCGGGGTCAGCTCGTTGTCCCCCAGGCGGGCCTGCCAACCGGCGTTGGTGCTCTCGGGGATCACCAGTACGCGTTGGTGCGCAACGCCATTCACCGTCACCGACCGGTCGACCGCGGACCAGTCCCGAACCGCAGCCGGTTCGGTCTGTGAAACTCTTGTCGTCGAACCAGACTGCAGAACAACGGAATCCACAGTGAACGCCCCACCAGGATTGACCGACAACTCCTGCTCGCCGGCGCCCAGCGCGATCGGCGCACTCGAGCAGGGTCGCGCCACCACCGGTTCGCCGTTGCGCAATGCGTCGGCGGTGGTCTGCACCGACAGTCCGATGACCTGTCCCGACACCGTCATTCCGATGCCTCGGTCACAGCCGATGTCGATCGCGCGATCCGCCGGCGGCACGGACGTCCGCGAGTTGATCTCGATCTCGGCGATCCCTGGTGGCGCCTGCGTGGCGAAGCCGAGGCTGTTCACCTCGATGAGGTCACGCTGGCGCAGGACGGTGATCGTGATCCGATCGGTGTCGGCCGGGTCGAGGCGGACGACGCCGCCGGCCCCGACGTCCCGGATCTGCGGACCGGTGCCCAGATCGACAGCCACGCGGGTCGGGGCGGACGGATAGCCCTGCGGCGCAACGATTCGCAGGGACTCGACGCGCTGCCGTGCGGGGAGTCCGAGGGTGAGCCGCGGCTCGGTGGAATCCCGATCGGCTTTCGGTGGGCGCTCGCCCTTCTTACGTTCCTTCGCAGGTTCGGGTGCCGTCCACACCGTCGACGGGTCGCCGTCGACGGCCGCGCTCGGTCCGCCGCGCGGGTCGGTGACGGCCGACGGTCCGGTCGCCACGATCTGGCCGGCCGACCACAGGAGCGCGTTGAGTGTGTCGCCGGGGCGGGGGCGTAACACCACCGCGGGGGTGACCGGTGTCGGCTGCGGAACCTGCAGTGCGCGGGTGAAGATGCCCGGGGTCTCGGCGGCGAGTCCCAGCCCCGGGGCGCATCGCGCCACGTCGGCGGCCGGGTCGGCCACGCACGACGCCCGGCCACTCAGCTCCTGGGTCAGCAGCCATTGTGCGACAGTGGTGTTCGGCGCCAGCGGCGGGAGTGTCACCCGGTGTCGGATGGTGATCGGCAATCCGGACCGAAGGTCGCGCACCGACACCTCACCGAGCGCGAACTGGTTGCCGGCCGAGCCGTTCGCGGTTTGCAGCGCCCGGATCTGCACCCACCGGGTCGGTCCGCTGGGGGCCGTCACGGTCACGGGCTCGCCGGGTTTCAGGCCCGACGCGACGGTACTGCCCGCCTCGGTGGCCACCACCACGCTGCTGACGTCGGGACCCAAGGCCTTTGCGGTGGTGATCCTCAGCGTGAGATCGGACTGCGGGCGCGTGAACGACAGACGCATCCACTGTCCGACGGCAGACTGCAATCCCGCACTGACCCAAGCGGTTTGCGGATCTCCGTCGAAGACTGCGGCCGCCGAGTTCGCCGGAGACGTCTGTCCCGGTTGGGTCGCGTCGGCCGCCGACCCGGACACGCCGACCCGTACCTCACCGGACCGGTTGTCCAACAACCACTCTCCGGAGACGAGCGACTGCCCCTCGACCGGGTAGTCGGGAACCGCGTTGTAGGTCCGACGCGGATCGCCCGCCGAGCGGATAAACGAAGTGTGGTCGTCGACGCGCCCGAAGTCGGTTTCGCGATCGGCTGGTGAATCGGTGACGATCACCGGCGCGTCCGGGAGGCCGGCGCGGCGTGCGTCGGCGGCCAACAGCGAGGGGCCGAGTGGCGGCAGTCCCAGTCGGGTGCGCGCGTCGTCCAGTTGTGCCAACGACTCCGGGCCGCCGGCCACCCGGGCCATGCCGTCGGTGTCGACCAGGATCGGACCTGTGCCAGGGAATCCGGTCGCCGCCACCTCGAAGATCTGGATGGCAGGCATTTTCGGCCTGAGTCCGTTGTCGCGCACCACGTCACGTAGCTCGGGTGCCCCGACGTCGGGTCCGAAGACGGCCACTCGGCGGATCCCGGGGGAACCGGTCAGCGCGTGCTGCGCGAGTAACGGTCGTGCCGAGCGTGACGTGTCCGGTGCGAGATCGGCACGCAACACCACATATCGGATGCCTTGCTGCGCGAGCGTCGGGGCAAGCCCCGGCGAGGCCCGACCATTCGCGATGGCGCGCTGCACCGAATCCATCGCCCGGATCGCCGACGGCGGTGTCAGCGGGATGGCGTCGCGTACGGCCCAGGGAGTGTCGCCGAGTGGTTGCATGGGTTCGTCGCGGGTGAGTCCCCAGAGTTGGTCGGCGAACGGCGCTCCGGGAACGACCAGCGCACGCGCGGGTGCTTGCCGGGCCGAATCCGGTTGGGCTGCATGGGTCGACAACCACGTCGCGGTCTGCTGCCAGTAGCCGGGGATCTCGCGATACGCACCCGCCGGGGCCAGCTGACCCGTCCACATCAGCGAACCCGCACCGATGAGCGCGACCACCACCACCACCGTCGCCGCGACCGGACGCGACCGCTGCGGATGCGCGAAGGCGGACAGCGACTCCCGGACAATCACGGTCCCCGGCAGTGGGACGCGGGCGAGCAGATGGGCCACACCGAGCACGAGGGGAAGGCGCACAAAGGGTTCGAATTTGTGGATGTTGCGCAGCGGTGCGCCCGCGCCGTCGAGGAAGGCGCGAACGTCGTCGGCGATCGGTGAGCCGAGCTGCCCGGCGAACCCGACACACATCAGCACCAGGCCGAGTGCCACGAGCGCGACCATGCGTGACCGGAATGGCATGTGGCGCATGCACAGTCCGGCCAGTCCGGCCGCAGCGAGGGTGCCCGTCGCGAGCACCGCGGCGGGTTGGGTCACCAGCACGGCGCCCGCAACACGTTCCGATGACACGAACGGAGTCCACGAGCTCGTGCCGCGGAGCACCTCGGTGAGCGACGTCCACTGTGTGGTCACGCCGGACGACTCGATGAAGTCCAAGAACGGTGGGCTCACCCTGGACAGGATCAGCAGCGGCACCACCCACCAGGCGCAGGCGAGCAGCAGTCCGACCGCCCACCACAGACCGAAGCGCAGCATGCGGCGGCCGGGCCGGTGCATCAGCCACCACACCATCGCCACACCGAGCGCCGCCAACGTGGCCACCGCGTTCACCGCACCCATCAACGCCACCGGGACCGCGGACCGCAGCGCCTCCTGCCACACCGGCCGGATGCCCCCACCGCCATCCAGCACTCGCACCATCGGCACCAGCACCCACGGCGCGAGCATCATCGGCAGCGTTTCCGACGAGATCGACCCCAGCGTGGTGAGCACGCGCGGGCTGAGCGCGAAGATGGCGCCGGCGATGATCCGCGATGCGGGTGATCCGACGCGCAGCGCTTCCGCAAGACGCACCACCCCGACGAATCCGATCGTCAGCAGCAGCGCCCACCACAGGCGCTGCGTGATCCAGGGCGGCAGGTGTGCGAACTCCCCGAGAGCGAAGAATGCGCCGTGCGGAAAGAAATAGCCGTAGGCCTGGTTCTGCACCTGCCCCATCGGGGCGTCGGGCGACCACAGGTGAGCCGCCCGGGTCAGGAATCCGATCGGGTTGGCGGTGAGGTCGAGCTTGGTGTCGGCGGCGATCTGTCCGGGCGATTGCAGCAGACAGATCAGGAGTGCGAGGAAACCGGCGATTCCGACGCCCCGGACCGAGAGCCGTCCGGTCGTCCCAGCGATGCGAGACTCAGTTGTTCTCGCCGGCGCCGCCACGTGACCCGTAGTCGACAGAACCCTGCACGAATCCGTTGTTCGGGTTGATGCGGTTGAGGTCGGTCGACGGGCTGGTCTCGGCCGCCAGCAGCCCACCGAGGAACACCGCACCGACGCCGACCACGATGCCCGAGACCGCAGCGACGGCTCCGGCGATGAGGTACCTGGTACGGGAGGAGTTCATGGCGACGAAACTACCATCGCCGCTCGACAGAACTCATCGACGGGCGCGAACCCTGCGCAGCGCGCCCTCCCAGGCGAGTGCCGTCGCCGAACCGATGATCGCGGGTTTGAGCGAGTCCCGGGACAGCAGTGCGGTGGTGCGAGCCACCGTCGACGCCGATGCCTTGCTGCGATGGCCCGAGTCGTAGGGCGGCTGCGGGTCGTACTCGATGAACAGCTGGATCGCTCGCGCTCGGTTGTCGCCGGCCACCTTACCGACCAGCCACAAGGCCAAGTCGATGCCCGCGGACACACCGGCAGCGGTGACGATGGAACTGTCGTCGTCGGCGCGGACGATGCGCTCATCGGAGACCGCGGTGACGCCATAGAGCGACAGGCCGGCCAGCGACGACCAGTGGGTGGTCGCGCGTTTGCCCTCGAGCAGGCCGGCCGCGGCCAACACGATCGATCCGGTACACACCGACGTCGTCCACGTCGCGGTCGTGTGCGCCTCACGAAGCCATCTCAGCAGGCGCTCGTCCCGTGCGGCCTGTGCAAACCCCGGTCCGCCGGGCACCAGCACGATGTCGGGGTGCGGCGTCTCGGACAACGAATGCGTCGCGCCGACCACCAGAACCCCCGAGTCGGCCGTGATCGGACCCGGTTCGTGCCACACGAACCGGACCTCCGCGTCGGGCAGGCCGCGCAGCACCTCGTACGGTCCGACGAAATCCAGTGCCGTGAACTGCGGGTAGACGACGATGGCGATCTGGGTCATGGGGCAACTCCTGCTCGGTTGTCGGCGGATGCGGTGCGGGACGTGCGTCGGTACTGGTCGGGTGGGATACCCAGGCGTCGGACGAACACCCGTCGCATCGTTTCCGCCGATCCGAATCCGCTGCGCGCGGCGACCGCACTGGTCGTGTCGTCGGACTCCTCGAGATGACGGCGCGCGGTGTCGGTGCGGATGCGCTCGACGTAGGCGCCCGGTGACTCGCCCACCTCGTCGGTGAACACCCGGGTGAAGTGGCGAGGACTCATGGCCGCGCGGGTCGCGAGGTCGGCGATGCGGTGCGGGGCTCCCGGATCGTGTTCGATCGCTTCCTGGACGTCGCGGATGGGCCGACGCTTGGCCCGGGGCATCCAGATCGGTGGGGCGAACTGCGACTGACCGCCGGGCCTGCGCAGGTGCAGCACGAGGTGCCGGGCAACGATCTGGGCGATCTCGGTGCCGTGGTCGTCCTCGACGAGGGCGAGCGCGAGGTCGATCCCCGCGGTGACGCCGGCCGCGGTCCACACCCGATCCGAACTGCGGATGAAGATCGGATCCGCGTCGACGTTGATGGCGGGGTACTCGTCGGCGAGGAATTGGGCCGCCGACCAGTGCGTGGTTGCCCGCACGCCGTCGAGCAGGCCGCACTCGGCGGCGAAAAACGCACCCGTGCAGATGGTGATCACCCGTCGCGCGCCCTCGGCGGCCCCGCGCAGCCAATCGGCCGTCTCGGCACGGCGTCGGGCGTCGAAGACCCCCATGCCGCCGGGTAACACCAGCGTGTCGATCGGAGCGCCGGCGTCCGGCAACGGATGGGCGACGAACTGGAGTCCCAACCCGCTCGACACCGGCTGCCCGCCCTCCGACACGAGGGTCACCGTGTATCCCTCGTCGGGGTATCCCTGACCGTGCAGCGCCACCGACGCGGTGGTGAAGACGTCGACCGGCCCGGTGATGTCGAGGGGCTGCACGCCGTGGAAGCCGAACACCACCACGGATCGGGTCATACGTACATGATTTCGGACGGATCGTCGTGGCGTCTAGGCCATGGACCCCACAGATCAGGACATCGCACCCTTCCGGCCGCCGATCTCAGGATGAGACACCCCTGCCCGGGCGCCACGGTTAGCGTCGGCCAAGGGGACTCGAACGGAGGCGGCAATGAAGGCGCTGGTGTACCACGGACCCGGGAAGAAGAGCTGGGAGACGGTGCCCGATCCCGTGCTCGACGCTCCGACCGACGCGATCGTGCGGGTCCAGACCACTACGATCTGCGGAACCGATTTGCACATCCTCAAAGGTGACGTGCCCGCGGTGACCGACGGTCGCATCCTCGGTCACGAGGGCGTCGGCGTGGTCACCGAGGTCGGCGAGGGGTGCGAGAAGGTGAAGGTCGGCGACCGGGTGATCATCTCGTGCATCACCAAGTGCGGTACCTGCGACTACTGCAAGGCCGGGCTGACGTCGCACTGCCAGACCGTCGGCGGCATCGGGTGGATCTTCGGACACCTCATCGACGGCACCCAGGCCGAATACGTGCGCGTCCCGTTCGCCGACAACGGACTCATCCCGCTGCCCGACGGTGTGACGCCGGAGCAGGGTGCGATGCTCAGCGACATCCTGCCCACCGGCTACGAGATCGGTGTGCTCAGTGGCGCGGTCAAGGAGGGGGACACGGTCGCGATCGTCGGCGTCGGACCGGTCGGATTGGCCGCGGTCATGACCGCCAAGGCGGTCGGAGCGTCGAAGGTGATCGCGGTCGACGGCAACAAGTTCCGGCTCGAACAGGCCCGCGAGTTCGGGGCCACCGACACCATCGATGTCGGCGCAGGCGGCGACGTCGTCGAGCAACTGAAGGGCTTGAGCCGAGACGGCCTCGGGGTCGACGTCGCGATCGAGGCCGTCGGATTGCCGGGGACGTTCCTCACGGCACTCGGGAGTGTGCGGCCCGGTGGACATGTCGCGAACGTCGGCGTGCACGGTGAGGGCGTCGAGTTCCCGATCGAACGTGACTGGATCAACAACCTGACCATCACCACCGGGCTCGTCAACGCGACGACCGCGCCGGAACTGCTCGATCAGACCCGCGACGGGACGATCGCGCCGGAACGCTTCGTCACCCATCGGTTCGGCTTCGACCAGTTCGACGAGGCGTACGACACGTTCGCGAATGCGGCCGACGAACACGCGCTGAAAGTGATCATCAGCGCTGTGTGATCACCCGGTGTGGTGTGCCTACAGCGTGACCGGCGGTTGCTTCTCGCACTTGGCGGGCACGATGAACACCGGCCGGGAGCAGTGTTTGAGGACGCGCTCGGCGACGCTGGAGCGCAGCAGCGCCTTCAGACCCGATGCGCCTCGGGTGCCGGTGACCAGCAGGTCGACGTCGAGCGCGTCAGCCGCCGCAACCAGCGCACCCCACACCGTCGACTCGACCTCGACGAGCGAACCCCGCGCGGTGAGACCGCACTGGGTGGCGAGTTCCACCCCGCGGGCGTTGATGCTCTCCGCTTCGGACTGGAGTGCTTGGTCGACGCCGGTGTCGAGCTGGGTGTCGATGAACGGTTGCATGCCACCGGACAGGGTCGAGAGGCGAGCGGGTGACATGCTGCCCGGCTGCCAGGCGGTGACGACATATGCGGTGTCGGCGCGCAGGAAGGTTCCGGCGTACCGGATGGCGCGGTCGGCGTTGGGCGACCCGTCGTAGGCGATCATCAGAACCTGGTGAGTTCGAGATCCGTTGGCCTCGGCGGGCACTGTGCCAGGGTCCGTCTGACCGCCACCGGGGGCTGGCTCGGACCTGTTCGGAATGGACCCCACGTCCATTCGTCCAGGTTACATGCCAGACTCGAGCCATGGGTTCAACTCGCTGCCGCCGCGCGATCCCTCGTTTCCTCGCCCACGGGCTCCTCGTCCTGACGTGCGTCGCCGTTGCGGCGTGCGCCACCGACACCCCTCCCGGGGCTGGCAGTACCACGACGTCGGCGTACGCGATGACGTCCTCCTCGTCCTCGTCGGCCGTGGTGCCCGTTCGCCTTCCCCCGGTAACCGGTTGTGGCGCAGACAAATTGAACTCGATGACGGTGCGCCAGAAGCTGGCGCAGCTGATCACGGTCGGGGTCACCGGTACCGCGGACGCACAGTCGATCGTGAATTCCGAACAGATCGGCGGCATCTTCGTCGGCAGCTGGACCGACAAATCGATCCTCCAAAGTGGCGCGGCCGCCCGGATCTCGCGTACCGCCAAGATCCCGCTGATGGTGACCGTCGACCAAGAGGGGGGTCGGGTGTCGCGGCTGTCGTCGCTGGGCATCGACGGGGTGTCGGCGCGCGAGCTGGCCAAGAAGACCCCCGCGCAGGTGAAGGCCATCGCGACCGAGGTCGGACGCAAACTCAGGAACCTCGGGGTCACCGTCGACTTCGCACCCGTCGTCGACGTCAGCGACGAGTCCGACAACGAGGTGATCGGCGACCGCTCGTTCAGCAACAACCCGGCCACCGTGACGAAGTATGCGGGCGCCTACGCGGCCGGTCTGCAGGCGGCCGGGATCACGCCCGTCTACAAGCATTTCCCTGGTCACGGGCACGGCTCGGGCGACTCACATCTCGGTGTGGTCCGGACCCCGCCGCTGTCGCAACTGCAGACCAGCGACCTCGTCCCCTACCGCACGCTGCTGCAGAATCCGGGCGATGCCGCGGTCATGGTCGGGCACCTGATCGTGCCGGGGCTGACCAACGGGCTGCCGGCGAGCATCAGCCGGCCGGCGATCCAGATGCTGCGCACAGGCGTCGGCTACAACGGCCCACGGTTCAACGGCGTGATCTTCTCCGACGACCTGTCCGGGATGGCCGCCATCAGTGCGCAGTACCCGATCGAGCAGGCGGTCGAGAAGTTCATCCTCGCCGGCGGCGACGTCGCGCTGTGGCTGTCGACCGACCGCGTCGGGTCGGTTCTGGATACCCTGGAGCGTGCAGTGCGGGCCGGTCGTCTGGCTCCTCCCCGGCTCAACGCAAAGGTGCTGCGCATCTTCCGGGCCAAGGGCGTCGTCAACTGCTGAATCCGCCAATAACTTACTCTCCGGTAAGTTATTCGGTATTGTCGGATAGCGTCAGCAGTGGTCGGGGCGCGTTGCGCAGGAGGTGGTCATGTCGGGCGGAACCAAGCGACTTCCCCGGGCGGTACGTGAGCAGCAGATGCTGGATGCTGCGGTGAAGGTGTTTGCGCAGAACGGATTCCGCGAGACCTCGATGGACGCCATCGCGTCCGAGGCGCAGATCAGCAAGCCGATGCTGTACCTGTATTACGGCTCCAAAGAAGAGCTGTTCAGCGCGTGCATCGCCCGCGAGTCGGGACTGTTCATCGACGCCATGAGTGTCGGCTTCGACCCGAATCTGTCGCAGCGCGAACAGGCCCGGACGGTGATCAAGGAGTTCCTGCGGTTCGTGCACGAGCACCGGCAGTCCTGGCGGGTGCTCTATCGTGTCGCGATCGGCACGGCGAGCTTCGCCCAGATCGTCAGCGACAGCCGCCAGCGGGTCACCGAGATGGTCACCCAACTCATCAAGGCCGGCACCACCGTCGAGGGTGCGAGCGACATCGATTTCGAACTCACCGCGGTCGCCCTCGTCGGCGCCTCGGAGGCGGTTGCCGACCGGATCACCGAGGGCGACGTCGACCTCGACACCGCCACCGACCTCCTCGTCGGCATCGTCTGGCGCGGCCTGAAGGGCATCGGCACCGACCGTTCGGCGTGAGGGCTCCCTGAGCCCCCCCCGCGGAGCCGCCCACCCGCTCCCTGAGGTGCGAGCGGAGCGAGCCTCGAAGGGCTGGTGAGACGGCAATGTCATCTCGCCAGCGGCTTCGAGGCTCGCAGGCTCGCACAGCCAGCGGTGGGGGCTTCCAGCTCAGCTCCCCCGCGTCGTTGCCGTCAGGTGCGGAAAACCCTTGCGCCGGTCGCGAATCGAGATGTCGAAATTCCCGGTAACAATTGGCCCGCTCGCTCCGCTCCCGGCGCCGGGACCGTCGATGCGCCGCGTGTAGAGATTCACCTTGGCGGGCAACAGGATCGGCTTTCCGAACCGGACGTCGTAGGTGACCTCGCCGGGCAACTGTGCTTCGACGTTTGCGATTGCCGCTGCGGCACTCCACATTCCGTGGGCGATCGCCTTCGGGAAGCCGAACGCCTTGGCAGGCAGGTTGCCCATGTGGATCGGGTTGCGGTCGCCCGACGCCGCGGCGTACTCGCGGATGCGTCCGAGATCCACCGCCAGGATCGAGTCCGGCGGCGGTGGCGTCGCGGCCTTCGGCTCCGGCCCGCGCGGTTGATCCGACAAGCTGGTCCGCTGCTGCTTGAGGAACGTCGCCGTCTGCGTCGTGACCGGCTCGGTGCCGACGCTGATCTCACTGATGACGTCGACCAGCAGGCCCTTTCGGTGTTCGCGGAGGTTTTCGGCGTGCGTGACGATCGTCAGCGGCTCGTCGACGCCGATCGGCCGACGACGCTCGATGGTGTTCGTCATGTGCACCGAACCGACTGCACCGAAAGGGAATTCGGCCGAGGTCATGAGCTTCATGACGAGCGGGAACTGCAGCACGAAGGGGTACGTCAGCGGCAGGGTCGAGGAGAACCGCTGCCCGGTGGCCCGGCAATATGCTTGCAGCGCATCGGGATCGACGCGGACGTCGGCGAGCCGATAGTGCGTGTCGGGGACCGATGCGTCGGGGGCGACCTTGGCCGGCTTACCGATCACCGGCAGCAGTCCGGTGATGGCCTTGCCGTAGACCTCGCCGGTGCTCGGGGATTGCGAGAGTGTGATGGTCTTCGACATCAGGCACCCAGGAACCCCTGGCCGCACACGCGGACGACGTTGCCGGTCACCGCATTCGACGCCGGATTGGCGAAGTAGGCGACGGTCTCGGCGACGTCGACGGTCTGCCCGCCCTGCTGCAGCGAGCTCATCAGACGGCCGGCTTCGCGAGTGGCCAGCGGGATGGCGGCGGTCATCTTGGTCTCGATGAAGCCGGGTGCCACCGCATTGATGGTGATGCCCTTTTCGGCCAACAGCGGAGCGTAGGCGTCGACCAGTCCGATCACACCGGCCTTGGACGCGCCGTAGTTGGTCTGGCCGCGGTTGCCCGCGATGCCGGCGATCGACGACACGTCCACAACGGCGCCACCGGCACGGATGGCGTCCTTCTCGACGAGGGCGCTGACGAGTTGCTGGGGAGCGATCAGGTTCACCGAGATCACCGCGTTCCAGCGGTCGGCGTCCATGTTGGCGAGCAGCTTGTCGCGGGTGATGCCGGCGTTGTTGACGATGATGTCGATGCCGCCGTGACGCTCCAGGGCATGCTCGGCCAGCTTCGCGCCGGCGTCGGGGGCGCTCACGTCGAGCGGGAAGGAGGTCCCACCGACCTTGTTGGCGGTGTCGGCGAGTGCCTCACCGGCGGCCGGGATATCAGCGCAGATGACGTGCGCGCCGTCGCGCGAGAGAACCTCGGCGATGGTTGCGCCGATGCCGCGGGCCGCGCCGGTCACCACGGCGACCTTGCCCTCGAGCGGCCTGTCCCAGTCGGGGGCGACGGCGTCGCCGGCACCCACCCGGATCACCTGTGCGTCGACGAACGCCGACTTGGCCGACAGGACGAACCGCAGCGTCGACTCCAGGCCGGTGAGACCGGTCTTGGCGTCGGGGGAGACGTAGACGAGCTGGACGGTCGAACCTTTTAGGAGTTCCTTGCCCAGCGAGCGGGTGAAGCCTTCGAGCGCGCGCTGTGCGACCCGCTCGTCGGGGCTGGTGACGAGTTCCGGGGTGGTGCCGATGACGACGAACCGTGCGCACGGCGCGGTCGAGCGCATGAGGGGCTGGAAGAACTCGTACAGCTGGCGCAGATCGGCGGGGGAGGTGATGCCGGTCGCGTCGAAGACCAGGCCGCCGTACTTGTCGGCACTACGGCCGGTGGTGGCGTTCTGGATCAGCGTGTAGTCCGGTGTGGTGAGCATCTCGCGCAGCGGTTCGACGAGCCGGCCGGCACCGCCGAGGATCACCGGTCCGGCCAGTGCGGGCTCCGATGCCTTGAACCGGCGCAGCGCCGGCGGAACCGGCAGACCAGCCTGTTTGGCGATGAAGGCACCCGGTCCGGAGTGGACGAAGCTCGAATACAGGCCAGTGTTTCCGTTGGCGGCCACGTGAATCTCCTCTGATTTGGCTCGGCGGCGCGGGACGCTGCGGTGCAGCATGGGGTGTTGCGACGAGCGCGCTCGGGTGAGCGGCGTTCGACAACGAACTTACTCAAGAGTAAGAATACGCTATAGATACCAAACACCACCCTGGGAGTTCGAAGTGGCTTACACACCCAAGACCCGTTCGCAGCGGCCGGTTGCGATCCTCGGCGGCAACCGCATCCCGTTCGCCCGGCAGGACAAGGCATACGCCAAGGTCAGCAATCAGGAGATGTTCACCGCAGCTCTCGACGGCCTGGTCAGCCGGTTCAACCTGCAGGGCGAGCAGCTCGGCATGGTCGCGGGCGGTGCGGTGCTCAAGCACGCGCGTGATTTCAATCTCATCCGCGAGTCGGTGCTCGGTTCGGCACTCTCGCCCTACACGCCTGCCTTCGACATCCAGCAGGCGTGCGGCACCGGCCTGCAGGCGATCACCACGGTGGCCGACGGCATCGCCCGCGGCCGCTACGAGGTCGCCGTCGGCGGTGGCGTCGACACCACATCGGACGCCCCGATCGCGGTCGGCGAGGGCCTGCGGCGTCAGCTGCTCGAGGTGAACCGCGCCCGCAACACCGCCGACCAGTTGCTCGCTGCGTTGAAGCTGCTGCCGAAACTCGGCATCGAGATCCCGCAGAACGGTGAGCCCCGCACCGGCATGTCGATGGGCGAGCACGCCGCGATCACCGCCAAGGAGTTCGGCATCAAGCGCGCCGACCAGGACGCGCTGGCCGCCGCGAGCCACCAGAAGATGGCCGCCGCCTACGACGCCGGGTTCTTCGACGACCTGATCACCCCGTTCGGCGGACTGATCCGCGACCAGAACCTCCGTGGCGACTCCTCGGTGGAGAAGTTGTCCAAGCTCAAGCCGGTGTTCGGCGTCTCGCTCGGCGACGCGACCATGACGGCGGGCAACTCGACCCCGCTCACCGACGGCGCGTCGACCGTCCTGCTCGCCAGTGACGAGTGGGCCGATGCGAAGGGGCTGGGCGTCCTCGCCTACTTCGTCGACTCCGAGACTGCGGCCGTCGACTACGTGAACGGACCCGACGGGCTGCTGATGGCCCCGACCTACGCCGTCCCGCGTCTGCTCGAGCGCAACGGGCTGACGCTGCAGGACTTCGACTTCTACGAGATCCACGAGGCCTTCGCGTCGGTCGTGCTCGCGACCCTGCAGGCGTGGGAGTCCGACGAGTACTGCAAGGAGCGGCTGGGCCTCGACAACGCGCTCGGGTCAATCGACCGCACCAAGCTGAACGTGAACGGCTCGTCGCTGGCCGCGGGCCACCCGTTCGCCGCGACCGGCGGACGCATCGTGGCGCAGGCCGCCAAGCAGATCAAGGAGAACGGTGGCGGACGCGCCCTCATCTCGATCTGTGCGGCCGGCGGGCAGGGTGTCACGGCGATCATCGAGGGTTAGAGAACCTTCGATCCCGGTTTTGGACACTTCATCGGGGACTGTCGAGACTTCTGACACGAAGTCGTCTCAAATGGCCCGAGATGGAAGGGGAAATTCGTCACAATCTCGGGAAATGTGCCCACAGGGGATGTAACGAAACGAAAAGTAGCGTAGACATACCAGTAGCTCCGGCTGGGCTGTCAGACCCCCGACCCGACAGCTCGGCCGGAGCGCCTGCTTTCTCGGGGGTGAAGCGCAGGCCCTCGGGACTCTTCACTGTCGTCGCCGCCCACTGTGGTCCGCACGACAGTTCATCTCCGCTCGTCGGAAATTATGGTTGGAGTCGTGACTACAGGCGCTCGGAGAACACGCATGGCCACTCGTGTGGCTGTCGTCGTCGTCGCCGTGCTGTGTCTCGTTCTGGCCACCGACGTCGTCCTCACCCGATCTGTCTCGGCCCGTGGCGCGACGATCGCCGGCATCGAGGTGGGCAACCAGGGCGGCAAGGAACTCGAACCGGCGCTGGCCGAGCTCACGCGTCGAGCCGGACAACCGGTGGTCATCGCGACGGACTCGGGATCCGTGGAATTCACCGCCACCGAACTCGGCCTCACCTTCGATGCCGAGGCCACCCGCGACCGTCTGTTGACCCCGCTGCGCAACCCCGTCGTGCGCCTTCTCGGGATCGTCGGTCGGGGCCCGGAGGTCGCGCCGGTCGTCCGACTCGACCGCAAGACGTTCGACGCCGCGCTCGACGCCGAGCGTAGGGTCCTCGAGCGCGCCGCCATCGAGGGCGGGGTGCACTACGCGGGTGCCGAGCCCCGACCCGACCGGCCCACCGCGGGCCTGCGGATCGCACGTGACCGGGCGGCCGACGTACTGATGAGTCGCTGGCTGGACGGAGCACCGGTCCACCTGCCGATGGAGCCGTTCTCGCCCTCGGTCACTTCCGAGGTGGTTGACGCGACCGTCGCCGGAGTCGCGAAACGTGCGACCGCCGGCGAACTGACGGTGACCGGGCGCCGTGACGTGAAGGTCGAGGTGTCGCCGGAGCAACTCGGTTCGATCCTCACGTTTGTCGCCGACGGCCGTGGCGGGTTGGTGCCGCGCGTCGACCCGGGTGTGGCGAAAGGTCTGCTGAACGGCGACCTGGCCCGCTCGCAGAGCATCGCGAAGAATGCGTCGTTCCGGGTCACCGGTGGCGC
This sequence comes from Gordonia sp. NPDC003422, assembly GCF_053588675.1. Lineage (NCBI taxonomy): Bacteria > Bacillati > Actinomycetota > Actinomycetes > Mycobacteriales > Gordoniaceae > Gordonia > Gordonia sp. NPDC003422. Next base: position 900 of record NZ_JBSFQL010000043.1, on the reverse strand, counting down.
ACCACGGGTGGTCCCGTCGGTCGACGGCGCACGGATCAACTGGACCAAGACCGCCGACGCCATTGCCGCACAAGCGGTGTCGGCTGACGGCGCCCGCACGGTGGCAGCGGTCTACGACGTGGTGCCACCACGCCTCACCACTGCCGGAGCGCGACGCCTCGGGGTGAAGGAGGTGGTGAGCGAATACACCACCGGAGACTTCAGCAGTGCGTCGGGCGAGAACATCCGTCTCGTCGCGGCCGAGGTCGACGGTGCAGTGGTCCTGCCCGGAAAGGTGTTCTCGCTCAACACCTATACGGGTCCGCGAGGCTCTGCCCAGGGCTATGTGACGTCGACGATCATCGACCACGGACGCGCCGCGAAGGCAGTCGGCGGCGGCATCTCGCAGTTCGCGACGACGCTCTACAACGCGGCGTACTTCGCCGGACTCGAGGACGTCGACCACACCGAGCACGCCTACTACATCTCGCGCTATCCGGAGGCGCGGGAGGCGACGGTGTTCGAGGGCGCCATCGACCTGCAGTTCCGCAACAACACCCGACACGGCATCTACATCGAGACGAGTTGGTCGTCCTCGTCGGTGACCGTGCGCATGTGGTCGACAACCACGGTCAAGGTGGAATCGATCACCGGTGAACGCACCGCAATCACTGCGCCCGAACGTGTTTCGGTCCCCAAGGGCGACGACTGCATCGCCAGCAGCGGCAGCAAGGGGTTCACCACGTCGAACACCCGGATCATCCGCGACGCCCGCACCGGCGCCGAGATCTCGCGCCACACCCGCACTGTCCGCTACGCCCCGGAGCCCATCGTCAAGTGCGTGTGAACGGTCGGACCGCCGCGCCCCACGCTGGGTGATGTCGACGCGGTGATTTCCTCGCTGGTTGATCTCGACACGGT
>NZ_JBSFQL010000042.1:0-22658 GCF_053588675.1 Gordonia sp. NPDC003422 | reverse complement strand
CACCAGCATCTCGGGAGGCCCGCCCTCTCCGGCGGAGCCACACGGGGTGGGGAATTCAGATGAGCATCACTGGGGAATTTCGATGAGCGCCGTCACGAGCACAGGAGTCGCATCCAGAAGTTCCCCAAAGCGTCGGCTCGCCGGTCCTGGACTGCCCGGTTCCCGTCGTCTCAGATGGTCGAATGAGCGATGAACTGTTCGAACACGAGACCAAGACCGAACTCAGCCGCGAGGAGGTCGCACAGCGACTCCGTGAACTCGCCGATGCGATTGCCCGGCACAACGAGGTCTCGTTCGTCCAGAACAACAAAACCGTGCGCGTCGACATCCCGCCACGGGTTCAGTTGAAATTCGAGATCGAGCGTGGCGAGGAGTCGGAGATCGAAATCGAGATCTCCTGGTAGCGGGAACAGGTCACCCGGGTAATCGAAACCCCCTCCGACGCAGGTCGGAGGGGTTTCTACTTGTGGAGCTAAGGGGACTCGAACCCCTGACCCCCACACTGCCAGTGTGAAGTCGGGTGCACTCGGATGTCTAGTGCGTATCGCCTTGTCTTGCGCGACAAGGGATTACGTGATTGTAGGTCTAGGCCGTGTCGGGTGGTGGCTCGGAGGCATAGGACAGAGTTAGGACACATTTATCACTGTCCTAGCGTTGGCCGAGGTCGGATTCGTTCAGGCTCGACGGTGCCACCGATCCCGAACACGCGCCAGTGATCCACCTCTGCGCCGGGGATGTCGGGTAGGTCGAGACACCGTTGCATTGTGGCGAAGATGGTGTCGGCCGGTAGCGCTACCTCCCCGACTGCACGGAGATTCGTTCCGGGATCTGGCGGAAGCTTGATATACGCGACATCGGGTGAGGCGTAATGCGGACGGGTCGTGAAGCCACGGTTGACAAGTTGCTCCCTCATCCATGGGAGTGCCCCGCGAAACGCCTCCACAGTCTCGGGGACGACAACAAACGGGAGCAATTCGTGAGCGTTCGGCTCTTGTATGACTGCCGCAAACGCCGAGTACGCCGCTATCACGCCACGGTTGCCCTCGGCCTCAATTTGTGCGAAGGACCGTTCTTCCGATCCCTCCAGGTATCCCTCGCCCCATTCGTGAATGAAGTCGAGAGCCGCTATCGCGGCCGCTGGCTTGCGTACGTCTAGGCCTGGGTAGTCGAGTCGTAGGACTGCCTTGTCTCCGCTCACCAGCATTGTCGCGTCTGAATCCTGGAACAGAGCAACCAGATAGTTGTCGTCGGGGTCATCGCAGACAAGGGGGATCTCATTGTCGGGTCGGTCATCGACCCAGTCGGCCACGATGCTCACGGCGTCAACGAAGTCGCGAACGTCATCGAGTGACAACCAACGTCGGAACTTCTCTCGCTCCAGCCGGGTCTCCAACTCGTCGCACAGATGATCCGACATGATGAGCGAGATTCGACCCCGCCGAGCAAGGTCGATGAGTTGTGCAGAATGGCCACTTGGACTGAGGGCCGCGCTGATGAGAGCGTTGGTGTCCAGCACAAGGACAACGGTCAACTATCCGCTACCTCCGGCTACCGGGCGTAGACGCCCTGGCGACGCTCCCGCCGGATGCGCTCGGTCTCGGCTTCGACTTCCCCGAATGCCGTGTCCTCGGGCAGTTCGCCCCGCTCCCGTACCTTGCCGTAGACGGCATCGAGAACAGCACCAGCCAGTGCGGCGTCGTCACCCTTCACTCCATAGCGTGCAGACAACCGCTTGAGAGCGTCGGCGCGCCTATCTCGCCTGCTCATGGGTTCCTCCTCCGCGTGGTGTCCAGCAAGTCTACCTATCCGACGACAGATGCGTAACGCGAACGACCTCGATGCCCAGATAGGCGGTTGGGCATCGAGGTGGTTGGTCATGCGGTCCGCGGGTTACGCGGCCGCGCGGCCACGCTCTCGAAAGCGGTAGGACAGAGTTTAGGACAGATCGGCCGTGTGCGAGTTCGTCTAGGACAGAAAGAAACCCCCTCCGACCGATGTCGGAGGGGGTTTCTACTTGTGGAGCTAAGGGGACTCGAACCCCTGACCCCCACACTGCCAGTGTGGTGCGCTACCAGCTGCGCCATAGCCCCGTATGCGGTTGTCGAGCCGGCCGAACCGGTGCTCCGCCCTCAAGAAGGGCACTGGCGAAATTACACCATCGGGGCTCAGGCGACCAAATCCCCCGACCAGGCATCGGCGGTCAGCGATGGATGAGCTGGTCCCAATTCGCGGGCACCCGGTCGCGTGGACCCGGCACGGTTTGATCGGCCGGGTGTTCGGTGGGTGGCACGAGCGCGGGTCCGCGAGCGAAGTCGCCGCTCCCGTAGTCGTAGAACCAGTCTTCACCGGGCTCGAAACTCTGCACGATCCGGTGACCAGTGCCCTCGGCGTGGGCGGTCGCGTGCTGCGACGGCGAGGTGTCGCAGCAACCGACGTGGCCGCACGCGGCGCAGCGTCGAAGATGGACCCACCACCCTCCGGACTGCTCACATTCTTGACAGCCCGGCCCACTCGGTGGGACGTCGGCGTTGATCTGCTCAACCGGCTCGCTCATGACCCCACGCTAGACCTCCACGCAGGTGAATGTGTCCCTCCCGCCGGCATTCGTGGAGGTCGGAGAAGCGCCCATCCCCTGGCGAGGTGACGTTGTTGTCTCACCAGCCCTTCGAGGCTCGTCGCTTGCGCTCCTCGCACCTCAGGAAGCGGTGGGTGCCGGCGTCGCTTGCGCTCCTCGCACCTCAGGGAGCGGTGGGTGCCGGCGTCGCTTGCGCTCCTCGCACCTCAGGGAGCGGTGGGTGCCGGCGTCGCTTGGGCTCCTCACACCTCAGGGAGCGGTGGTGGCGACTCGCCGAGCGGTGTTAGCTCACGGAGCGGATGCGACTCTTCGGGTCAGGCGTTGTCCGATCCGATGATGTCGTTGAGCCAGTTGGTGTTGCTGATGTCGACGGCCTCGCCGTTGTGCAGGACCGTCGGGGTGCCCGCTTGGTCGCCGAGGACCTTCTGCAGTTCCTCGAACGACGCGGTCGCCTTGTCGCCCGCTTCGCCGACCTTGGCGCCATCGGCGATGCACTTGGTGGTCGCGGGTGATGCGCCCTGTTCACCGGCGATGCGGGCGAGATCGGCGTTGGTCAGGTCGGAGCTGCCGCCCTCCTGGGGTTGGTTGCTGAACAGCGCCGAATGGAACTTGAGGTACACGTCCGTGTTGCCCTCGGCGGCGACGCAGGTCAGGGCGCCCGCGGCACGCACCGAGTAGTCACCCGAGGCCGACTTCTGGTTCAGGAAGTCGAGCGTGTGGAACCGCACCCGGATCTTGTTGCCGGTGATCGCGGCGTTGATCTGCTGGCCGTACTGCTTCTCGAACTGCCCGCAGATCGGGCACAGCGGGTCTTCGAAGAGGTCGATCGTCGGCGCGGTGCCCGGCCCGGCGATCATGGTCGCGTTCGCGCTGAGTGCCGAGTCGTCGGCGCTGCCCTTGTCGCGCTGGCTCCAGAAGATCCCGCCGATCACCAGCGCAGCCACCACCAGAATGGCCAACCCGCCGAGGATGTAGGTCATGCGGCTGGAGTTCGCACTCGGCTGATACTTCGACTTCGTGGTCTTCGGCACCGACGCCCCGGACTTGCGCTTGTCGTTCACGACGCTTCTTTCTCTCGGATTTCCTGCACTCGACTCTATCGGTCCAAAGATAAGAATCGGCTGGTTGATTACGATCACACCGTGAGTGACCCGCCTGCCGAGGAGTCCGGCCCCGAAGAGGTCGGCCACGTCCACGCCAACGTGGCCGGCGGTCGGGTGCGCGCAGCCACCTTCGGCGCGATGGACGGCCTGGTCACCAACATCAGTCTGGTCGCCGGTGTCGGTGGAGCCGGCGCCGACGCGCACACCATCGTGCTCTCCGGCGTCGCTGGGCTCGTCGCCGGCGCGTTTTCCATGGCGCTCGGCGAATTCACCTCGGTGTCGACGCAGAACGAGCAGGTCGACGCCGAAGTGCGCGTCGAACGTGACGAGTTCACCCGCCACCCCAAAGCAGAGCTCGACGAACTGATCGACGAGTTCGTCGGAATGGGCATGACCGAGGAGACCGCGACGGCCGCCGCCACCGAGATCCATCAGGACACCGAGCGGGCGGTCGACTTCCACATCACCCAGGAGCTCGGCGTCGATCCCGTCGAACAGCCGTCCCCATGGGTAGCCGCGGTCTCGTCGTTCCTGATGTTCTCGATCGGCGCGGTGATCCCGCTGATCCCCTACCTGCTGGGCTTCTCGTCGTTGACCGCCGGTCTGCTCGTCGGCGCTGCCGGACTCCTCGTGGCGGGCGGCCTCGCCGCCTACGTGACCCGACATCCCATGTTGCGAGGCGCCCTGCGACAGTTGGCCTTTGGCGCCATAGCCGCGGGCGCAACCTATCTCGTCGGCTGGCTCATCGGGGTGCCGGGCGCCGGCTGACCCAGCTCATCCCTGCAGCGCTGCGTCGACGACCTGTTGCGCCTCGGTCTGCACTTGCGCGAGATGCTCTGCCCCCTTGAAGGATTCGGCGTAGATCTTGTAGACGTCCTCGGTGCCCGACGGCCGCGCCGCGAACCACGCGTTCTCGGTGGTGACCTTGAGTCCGCCGATGGGCGCGCCGTTTCCGGGCGCCTCGGTCATGATCGCCGTGATGGGTTCGCCCGCGAGTTCGGTCGCACTCACCTGCGACGCCGACAGCTTGGCGAGCACCGCCTTCTGCTCCCGCGACGCGGGGGCATCAACGCGTGCGTACGCACTTTCGCCGTACTCGTCGGCCAACTCGCGGTACCGCTGCGACGGCGTCTTGCCGGTCACCGCGAGGATCTCCGACGCCAGCAACGCCATGATGATCCCGTCCTTGTCGGTGGACCAGGGACTGCCGTCGAACATCAGGAACGACGCACCTGCGCTTTCCTCGCCGCCGAAAGCAATACTGCCGCTGAGCAATCCGTCTACGAACCACTTGAATCCCACCGGCACCTCGAGCAGCGGCCTGCCGATGCCGTTGACCACCCGATCGATCAACGACGAACTCACCAGCGTCTTGCCGACCGCCGCACTCTCGGCCCACCCCGGTCGGTGGGTGAAGAGATAGTCGATGGCGACCGCCAGATAATGATTCGGGTTCATGAGTCCGCCGTCGGGCGTGACGATGCCGTGCCGGTCGGAGTCGGCGTCGTTGCCGGTGGCGATGTCGTAGGAGTCCCGCGCAGAGATGAGTGACGCCATCGCATTCGGCGATGAACAGTCCATGCGAATCTTGCCGTCGGTGTCGAGGGTCATGAACGAGAAGGTCGGGTCGACCGTCGGGTTCACCACCGTCAGGTGTTGCAGGTTGTACCGAAATCCGATGCCTGCCCAGTAGCCGACGGATGCACCACCGAGGGGATCGGCGCCGATGTGCACCCCGGCTTCGCGGATCGCCTCGAGATTCACGACGTCTTTGAGCCCGTCGCAGTAGTTGATCAGGAACGAGAACTCTTTGACGAACTCCCCGGATCGGGCCTGTTCGAACGGGATTCGCTTCACATCGGCCAATTTGTTCGCCAGGATCTCGTTGGCACGCGCGGCGACCACCGAGGTGATCGTCGTGTCCGCAGGTCCGCCGCTGGGCGGGTTGTATTTGAAGCCGCCGTCGCGCGGCGGATTGTGCGACGGCGTGACGACAATCCCGTCGGACAGCACGCCCGGATTGTCTCGGTTGAACGTCAGGATGGCCCGGCTCACCGCGGGAGTCGGTGTGAACGAGTCACTTTCGGCGGTGAGCGTGGTGACCTCGTTGGCAGCCAGCACCTCGAGAGCACTGCGCCACGCGGGAATCGACAACGCGTGCGTGTCGAAGCCGATGAACAGTGGGCCGGTGATGCCCGCGCCACGCCGATACTCGACGATCGCCTGCGTGGTGGCCAGGATGTGGGCTTCGTTGAATGCGGTGTCCAGGCTCGAACCTCGGTGCCCGGAGGTTCCGAACACCACTTGCTGAAGCGGATCACCCGGGTCCGGCACGTTGTCGTAGTAGGCCCGTTCCACGGCCGCTACATCGATGAGGTCTTCGGGCAGGGCCAACGTACCAGCGCGAGGATGTGCCATGGTTCGAATTCTGCCACCATGACACGCCTGCGCGCAGCAACGATAGCGTGTTGATCGTGTTGATGAAGTCGCCGAGCAATCCCCGGCTGATCGTCCTGGTGGCACCGGGTGGGACCGATCGCAGCTACCGCCCATTCAGCCCATGGCAGAGTTCGGCCCTGCGGATGTACCCGTTCACCTGGTCGATCCGTGCGCGCTTCGGCCGGGCCGTCGCAGTCCGCCAGCTGCGCTACCGCGTCTACGGCTGGAACGGCGACCAGGCCAGTCCGATGCTCTACGCCCGGGCGGCGCTCGAGGACATGTGCCGTCAACACCCCGGAGTGCCGGTAGTCGTGATCGGCCATTCGATGGGCGGCCGCGTCGCCGCCGGTCTTGCCGAGGATCGACGCGTCGTCGGGGTGCTCGGACTGGCCCCGTGGTGGCAGTACGCCGATTGGCGGTTCATCAACCCGGGTGCCCGCGTGGTCGCCGTGCACGGCGACGCCGACGAGCGCACGTTCGCACGCCGCACCCGCAAGGGCATCGAGGAACTGCGGGCGCAGGGATTTCGCGCCGAGTTCGTCCCCGTGCCCGGTGGGGGCCACTCGATGCTCGACCACATCCTGTTGTGGCAGGGCGCCGCTCTCGCGTTCGTCCGGCAGGCACTGTCGGATCAACGTGGCTGAACGCTTTGTCGCGCTTGCACCACACCGTCGAATTCGACGTAGGTATCGCCCCGCAGCACGTACAGCGGATCGTCCCCGACTTCGGAGTACGCCTCGCGACGTAGCTCGGTCCGTGTGCGCTTGAACGTCGACGTGTGTTCGAGATGGTCGACGATCCGGACGAACAGCGGCACCGCGTAGCCGGGCAAGTTCGCGCGCACGCGCTCGGCGAAACCGTCGGGATCGAATTCTGCGTCGGCCTTGAGGCTGACGGCAACCATGCCGGCCTTGCCGTCGGCATCGGGTATCGGCACCCCGAAGACAACCGCCTCGTCGACCTCCGGCTGAGCATCGATGACGGCTTCCACCTCGGTCGTCGCCACGTTCTCCCCCTTCCACCGAAAGGTGTCACCGATCCGGTCGATGAACTCGATGTGCCAAAAGCCTTGGTCGCGAACGATATCCCCGCTGTTGAACCAGCTGTCACCCTTCTTGCGCGCATCGGTGATCACCTTTCTGCGCGACGCGTCCGGATCGGTGTAGCCGTCGAACGGGATGAGTTTGTTGATCTCCGCGATCAGCAGGCCGGTACCGTGCCGTCCCACCGGGATCACCCGTCCGTCCGGGCCGCGCAGCGGTTCGCCGGTCTCCTCGTCGTACTCGACGATCGCGTACTTCATCGGCGAGAAGCCGGCCGTCCTGGACAGTCCGAAGATGTTGATGAAACCGATGTTGGCTTCGCTCGCCGAGTAGAACTCCACGACCCGGTCGATGCCGAAGCGCTCGGTGAACTCGTCCCAGATGTCGGGGCGCAACCCGTTGCCGACCGCCAGGCGCACCCGATGCGCGCGATCGGTCGGTCTCGGTGGCTGCGCAAGAAGGTATCGACAGAGTTCGCCGATGTAGCAGAACGCGGTCGCATCGTTCTCGATCATCTCGTCGAAGAATCGCGACGCCGAGAATTCTCGGCCGACCGCCAGACAGGCACCCGCCACCAGGACTGAGGACACCGAGACCGTCAGCGCGTTGTTGTGATAGAACGGCAGCGCCGTGTACATGACGTCATCTGATCGAAGCCGGATGCCGAATCCGCCGATGCCACCCATCGCGGCGAGCCAACGATAGTGACTCATCTTGCTGGCCTTGGGATATCCGGTGGTCCCGGAGGTGAAGATGTAGAAGGCGGTGTCGTCGGCCGATATCGTGTCGGTCACCGCCGGATTCTTCGACGAGCAGCCTGTGGCCCGACGATGCAGATCGGCGAATTCCATCTCGATCGGCGGCCGCGCGGTATTGGACACCGACTCCAGCGCTTCGAACAGATCATCCTGGTAGACAACAATCTTCGCGTCGATGAGCCCGAGACTGTGTTCGAGCACCTGGCCGCGCTGATGGAAGTTCAGCATTCCGGCGATCGCGCCGATCTTGACGATGGCCAGCATCGTGATGACGACGTCGGGATGGTTGCGGGAGAGCACGGCGACCACGTCGCCGCGCGAGATCCCCTGGCGTGTGAGGAGATCAGCGATTCTGTTGGCGTGCTCGTTGGCTTCCCGGTAGGCGATCGATCTGCCTTCGAAACGAAGGAAGTCGCGGTCGGCGAACTTGTGGGCGTTCTGCGCGAATCGCTTGCCGATGGACATCTTTGCCGTCGGCAGTTGCGGAATCGCCGACGGCAGCGCTCGCAGCATCGTCGGGATGTCGCCGCACAACGAGGCGATCCCGCACACCATGTCTCGCAGCCCGATACTCTGCCCTCCGCTGTTGTCCGGCATCGCTTCTCCTGCTCACTTGCCCGGTATCGGTGCCACTCCCCCGCTGATGTCGCTGATCCGCCAGCCGTTCTTCTCGATGGTGATCGGGTACAGCGCGGTGGTCTTGACCCCTTGAGGCGACTGTACGTTGCTCGTCGTGACGTCCACGAACACCTGAACCTCGTACTTGCCGTCGTGCTGCGCGGTGATGTCGCTGCCCACGAGCGACCCCGTCGACGTCCACTGCAACTGTCCGAGCAGGTCGCGCAACGCCGGTTCGCTGCTCGAGAACTGCCCGGCGAGGCGGTCGTTGACGCCGCGGCGCAGGCTGGCGAACCAGGGGTCGAAGTTGCGGTAATCGATGTGAGCGGCAGCCACCGCATAGTCCGCGGCCACCTGCTGAGCATGCAGTGCGTCGGCATTCTGCGATCGTTCGGCATCGAGCTGGGTTTGCAGCGATCGCATCTGCCAGAGCGATACTCCGGTGACGACCAGCAGCCCGACGATCACCACGGCCGCGGCCCACCGGATGACACGTGGCGACCGCAGGGTGCTGACAACACTCGAGCTGCCCGTGGTGCCGGCATCGGACGGCTTCGACTTCGCCTTGGACACCGCCGCTTCGGTTACGGGCGCTTCGGTAGCGGCTGCTTCGGTCTCGGTTTCAACGGCGTCGGGGATGGCAGTGTCGCTGTCGGCTACCTCGACGGCGCCGGGGTCGTTGTCCTGCGTCACTTCGGTGTCGTTGTCTTTCATGGGTTCTCCCGGGTCGGAGGATTCTCTTGATGAGCTTGTGTCTTCGGTGCGATCGGGGTTCATCGTGGCGGCACCACCCGTATCCGGAGCACGCCGTTCTCGTCGACCACCTGCAGGCCCGCTGCGGCAACCGCCGCCAGATTCACGCGCGCCGCGGGCGCGACCGCCGTCAGGGTGGGTTGCAGGACGCCGATGATGGCGGCCGCGTCGGGCATGGTGGCCGCGAGGTACTCGCCGATCTTCTTGGTGAACGGGATGATCACGTCATACCAGCCCACCGCGCCCTCGGTGGCGGTCGCCAGACCCGGCAGCAGGCTCCACAGCGTCGCGAACGGCACGTTCATGTGCGCAAGCTTCGGCGCGGTCTCGCGCAACACCGGCCCGATCCGATCGGCCCGTGAGCGCAAGAGAAGTTGTTGCACATGGTCGAACACCCCGGAGAACTCGGTCCGATAGGTGGTGACGGTGCGGGCGGTGCGCTCGGCGAAGTCGCCGATGCGGGCCAGGTCGGCATCCCGGCCCTGCCACCCCGACGTGATGGTGCGGGCCAGCTCTTCCAGCGTCTCCGGGTCGAACTGCCCGGTCAGACCCCGCATGTGTGCCAGCATGTCGGCCACCCCGATACCGGGATCGATGTTGTCGCTCAGCACATCTCCGTCCGAGATGTAAGGTCCGTCCGCATCGGTCGACGAGAACTCGACGTACTGTTCGCCGACCATCGACAGGTTCGCCACCCGAATGGATGCGCCGGCCGGGATGTCGGCATTTGCGTCGATGCTCAGGTGGGCGCGCAGACGGGTGCCATCGGTGTCGATCGACGTCACCTTGCCGACCTCGATCCCGTTGTACAGAACCGCCGAATTCGTCTGCAGCCCACCGGACTGCGCGAGCTCGACGATCACAGAATCCTTCTCCGCCAGCGGGTTCACCCGCAGCACACCGACCGAGAGATAGATCGTCAGCAGGATCGACACAATGACAAGCAGCACGAGGCCACCAATGGCGCGAGACTGCTTCATTTTACGGCTCCGATCATCCGCAACACCGCCGCGACGGTCGAGGTGTCCACGGTCGACGGACCGGTTCCCCGACCGTCGGCGGTGGTCACGTCGACGACGTCGACCGACGGACTTCGCAGCCAGGGAACGATCCGATCCCGCAGCAGGGCGTCGACCCGTGCGATGTCCGACGGCGCACCCGAATCGAGGCGTACCGCGGTGTCCACCAACGGATTGACCACAGCTATCAGGCCTTGCAGCGTTGCGTATCGCGGCACCACCAGGTCGCCGATCGGGACCACGTTGGGGCCCAGGGCATTCAAGACATTGGACAGTCCGAGGAAGGCCGACACCGCGCCACTCACGCGGCGCGGCCCGAATTCGAAGGAGAATCCGAGGGCAGCGGCGTTGGCGTCGAGAGTGCGCGAGATCTCGGCCACCGACGCGATGATCTGCCGGATCGACGCGCTCTCTGATGTGCTGCGCGCGATAAGTGCGCGCAGCACCTCGTTTCCGGTGTCGCGGTCGGTCACATCGGCCGGGAATGCGTTGTTGGCGTTGGTGATCAATCGTTGCAGTGTGGCGACCGTCCCGCCGTTGGCGAGCGCGGCGACGCCGCCGAGCAATTCCTCGACCTGGGGCGCGACCGAACTGTGCGCGAGATCGATCACGCCGCCGTCGGGCAGGTCGGAACCCGCACGTGATTGCGGCGGAGTCAGCGCGATGTAGAAGTCACCGAGCAGAGTGGCCTGCCGCAACTCGGCGGTGCTCCCGACTGGGATCGCAACGGCCTCCTCGACGTCGAGCATGGCGATGGCGACACGACGTCCGTCGCGTGTCCCCAACCGCACCTCGCGGAGCACGCCCACCCGAGTGCCGTTCAGCAGAACCTTGCTGCGCGCCGGAAGATTGAGGACAGAGGCGAATTCGACCGACAGGGTTCGGCTCGCGCCGTCCACCCGCGTTCCGGGCAGCGGCAGATCGGTCGGCTGCATCGAGCAGCCGGACACCATCACCACCACTGCCGCAATCAGAGTGAGCACGAGTCGTCGATTCCGACCGTTCATCTTCACCGCCCTCCCCGCACCGTACCGAGCACCATTGCGACGAGCGCGAGATCGACGGTGTCGGTGCGTCCGGCGACCGGACGACACGCTCCCGGCATCGCGGCATTGACCGTGCGGCACACCACGGGCGACGACGCGGCAACCCGAACCCGCGGGGGCGCGACCGTCACGCCACCGGCCTTGGCACCCTGAGCGAGAATGCGCTGCAACCCTGCCGACACCGGCGGCAGCTTGCGCAGGATGCCCACGATGGTCTCGACCGGTACGCGGTCGAGCAACGGGACGAGCACGTCGAGCACCTTGAACACGTCTGGCGAGTAGGTGCGAATGAGACGCAGCAGTGACGGTGTCAGCTTGGTTGTGTCGACCACCGCCGGGTTCAGCACGGAGAACCATTCGTCGAAGGTCACTGCGAACTCGCCGAGCTTGGTCAGTCCCAGTTGCAAAGCAGGCCAACGCTCGACGAAGAATCCGGTGAGTTCGCCGACGTTGGTCAGCAGGGACCGGAGTTGTGCGTCGCGCAGTGCCGGATCACCCAGCGCCGCAGCAAGTCCCCGGACGGCATTGTTGAAGTCCGGACCGGTCCCGCGCAGCGACTCGTTCACCCGGTTCATCGCGTCACGCACGATGTCACGCCCGCGCCCCGACGTCGACGCGGCCGCGGTCACCTCCCGAGACAGTTTGTCGAAGGCGGCGTACGCCTCGCTGACGCTCTTCGGTGTGTGCGTCCGATCCAGGGGGATGCACTGGCTCAGATCCCACGCCGGACCGGTGACGCGACCCGACGGAAATTCCAGATGCCGGTCGGTGACAATGGAGTCCGACGTCGTCACCGCGGACACGTCGGCGGGCAGCTCGACACCGTCGTCGAGGTCGAATCGCACTTCGACATGGCCCTGCGACGGTGCGATCGACGTGACCTCGCCCACCCGAACGCCGCGCATGGTCACGTCGTTGCCGGGATACAGCCCGACGGCATCGGCCATCTGGGCGCAGCCGCTGCGACCGTCGGTTTCGTCGCCGAGGAACATCGCCGTCACCGACACCACGAGTGCGATCGCCACGAGTGCGCTCAACAGGATCCTCGGCCGTAAGAGTCGTGTCACTTCCTCAGCACCTCCGTCCCGCGCTGGGGACGCAGAGTCCGCCACGGGCCAGGCTTTGCGGCGTCACCGTGACGCCGGGCACCTCGACCACCACCGCCGACCTGTCCACGCCTGCTGCGCGTCCCGGAAGGCCGAGTGCGACAGCGACATCGGAGACCACGGTCCTCAACTTGGCCAGCAGCTCGTCGATTCGGCCCGGCTGCTGCTGCAGCGTCCGCACCATCCCGAGCACCTGTTGCAGCGGCGGCTCGATGGTTCCGGTGAATGCATCGACCGGCTTTCCGATGAACGCGAACAGCGCGCCGATCGATCGGACCGTCTCCACGCCTTCGGCTTTCACCTGGTACGCCTTGGCTCCGACGAAGCCGATGAGGCGCAACATCTCGACCAGGCGCGCCCGCCCGCTGTTGAGCCCGGCCATGTACTCGTCCGTCAGGGCGACGGCGGCGTCGAGGTCGCGGCCCCGACCGCCGATCGAGGTCGTCAGCTTCCGCATGTCGGCGATGATCTCGCGGATCGCGCTGGGCTGACCGTCGAGCGCCGCGGTCACCTTGTCCAGGGTCTGCGAGATGGTCACCCCGTCCACGCGGTCGACGACCTGTCCGGAGTCGGCGATGACGTCGGCAAGGGTGTAGGGAACGGTTGTCCGATCTACCGGTATCGGATTGCTGCCCAGCGGGTTACGACCCGCCGGGCGCAGGGCCACATAGTGGCCGCCGATGGCGGTGAGCAGTCGGACGTCGGCGGCACTCTGGTCGCCGATCGCGAGGTCGTCGTCGATGCGCATCGTGACGTCAACTCGGTCGGGATGCAGCGTCACCTTTGACACCTCGCCCACGGTCACACCGGCGATCCGCACCTCGTCGCCGATGCGCAGTCCGCCGCTGGTCTCCAGTCGCACCGCAATCTCGCGATGCCCGAAAGGATCCAGATAGATCACCCCGCAGACCACGGCCAGCGCGATGGCCACCACTATCCCGATGAGACCGATCCGCACCTGTCTGCGCTCGACCGATCGTTCGTCGCGTCGCACCTGCTGGGTCATCGGCACATCACCACCGGCACGCCGGCCAACAGCACCTTGGTCATCGGCGACGGAATCGCCTCGCCCTGTGAGCACGTCAGCTTCTTCTGCGCTGCGACGCGCAGTGACCCGTCGAGCGCGTCGATGAGTGACGGCACCTGCGCGAGCAACGCGGTCGCCGAGTTGACCCCCGGTACCCACGCGCGCAGCAGACGGTCGACGTCGGCATAGTTGCCGTAGTAGGCGCCCTCGAGTTGGCCGAGTAACTGTCGCACCGGACCCAGGCTGCGAGCCGCGAGCCGCATCGAAACCTGCGTCTTGTCCGCGGACGCCGCCAACACCCCGAAGGCGTCACCCATCCGCGCGATCAGATCGTTCAACCTCGGTGACTTGTACCGGATCTCGGCGGCCACGCGCCCGAGCTGGGTGATGATGGTCGCGATCATGGCGGAGCGGTCGGCGACCACGCCGGTGAGTTGTCGCAGCTGTTCGAGAACGGACCCGACGTCGGGACCGCGGCCTTCGACGACGGCAAGGATGTTGGTCATCAACGAGTTCAGCTGTTCGGGTTGAAGCGTGCCGAACAGCGGTCGCAGACCGTTGAACATCTCGGTGATGTCGAACGAACCGACCGTGCGCGCGACGGGGATGACCTCCGACGGCGGCGTCGTCCCCTGTCCGGCGCCGTCGGTGGTCAGGTCGATGTAGCGTTGCCCGACCAGGTTGACGTAGCGAATGGCAACCTGGGTGTTGGCGTACACATGACTGGTCGTCGTCACCGAGAATCGCACCTGCGCAGTCATTCCCCCACTACTGCGACCGTCGGTGCCGGTCAGTTCGATGGACTCGACCTTGCCGACCCGCACACCCAGTTCGCGCACGTCGTTGCCGACGGAAAGTCCGGAGACGTCGGTGAACTGCGCTGTGTAGGTCTGCTGGTCACCGGACACCGATGGGTTCAGGGCCTCGACGATCACCCACCCGGCCACCAGCATGGCAACCACGAAGACCACGAAACCCGCTGTTGCCCAGGCACTCACTCGATTCATCGGGTACCGCCCATTCCGGCGAGCACGGAGGTGATCTGCGGGAGCGATGCGAGCGTGGCCCCCACCCGGAGACGAACCGCTCCGCTGTCCTTGGGGAACGCGCGCTCGAGCCGGCCGATCAGCTCGTGAATGTCGGCGGCCGACGCCGGCACGGTGGAGAGGGTGTAGCCCAGGGGCGCACCGAGAGTCAACGACGCGTCGAGGACGGTGGCGAGTTCACGCGGGTTGTGCCCGACTACCTGCCCGAGGGTGATGAAGGTCTGCACCAGGCCGGTGAGCGCACCGGTCACCTTGGCGGTTTGAACCGGATCGGCATACATCTCGGTCTTTTCCACGAGCGTGGTGAACAGGTCGACGAAGGGTTCGGCGAGACGGTCGGCACCGTGCAGGGTGTCCGCGGAGATACGCAGCACATCGGCGAACGGCATCCGCTGATGTTGTTTGGCCAGAACGAACAGTTCGAAGCCGCCGGATATCAAGGGAGACAACTGGTCCACCACCTGATCGAGGCGATTGATCATCGCATTCACGTCGTTGCCGGTGAGGGTCGTGGTGACGGACCCGATGTCGCGGAGCACCGCAATGGCCGACACCCCGGCGGAATCCGCGTCGACGGCGACGACGTCACCGGCGCGGACAGCGGGCCCCGGAGCGACCGGCGTCAACTCCACGCCGACCACGCCGAAGATGTTGGAGGGCACAAATCGTGCCGTGAGTTGTCCGTCGATCCCCCGCGCCTGATCGGCGTCGAGTGCGACGGTCATGCGCTGCTGTCCATCGTCGGTCACCTCGACGTCGTCGACACGCCCCACCAGCAGTCCCCGGTACTTGACGTCGGCCCCGGCCGTGAGACTGTCGGCCACTTTCGCTGAGGTGAGGGTGATCTCGACGTCATCGTCGAACGCGCGCTGCGCATACAGCGCGATCGGGATGGTCACGATCGCGACGATCGCGACCATCGCGAGACCCCACACCGCATGTCGGCCGGTGCTGAGGCCACGGCCGGAGTGATCGACGGGCGGGCCGATCATCCGGAGAACCTGAATCCGACGTCGGTGCCCCAGAACACCAGGGTGAGCAGCATGTCGAGGACCACGATCAGGATGAAGCTGAACTTGATGGCGCGTCCGGTCGCCGCGCCCACGCCTTCGGGCCCGCCACGCGCGTAGAAGCCCTGATAGCCATGCACGAGGACCACCGCGACGATGAAGACGACCACCTTGATGACCGCGTAGAAGACGTCGATCGGCCTCAGGAAGGCGTTGAAATAGTGCTCGTAGGTGCCCGACGATTGGCCGTGGAATCCGGTCACCACCCAGGCGCACGTGAGGTACGCCAGCACCAGCGTGATCAGGAACAGCGGGATGATGGTGACCACCCCGGCAATAGCACGGGTGGTCACCACGAACGGAATGGGCGTCACCGCTTGGGCTTCGAGGGCGTCGATCTCCTCGGAGATGCGCATCGCGCCGATCTCGGCGGTCATTCGACAACCGGCCTGCGCGGCGAAACCGATGGCGGCGACGATCGGTGCGATCTCGCGCGTCGTCGCATAGGCCGAGAGGAATCCGGTGAGCGGTCCCATCCCGAACATGTCGAGAGATCCGAAGGCCTCCACGCCGATCGAGCCACCGACCGATGCGCCCAGCACCACGAGCACCGCGACCGTACCGCCGCCGACGATCACCGTCCCGCTGCCCCACATCATGTCGCCCAACACCGCGAGTGTCTGATTTCGGTAGTGGCGCAACGTATGTGGAACCGCTCCGATCACCTGAGCGGCGAACCGCAACTGATGGCCGAGCATCGCGAGCAACCGGCCGGGCAGACTTGCCGCGTCGGCCAGCCGGCGGGCGCGGGGATGCGCGTTAAGATAGAGGTCCAGACCCGTCATCGCCTCACCCGATTCATCGCCTCACCCGATCCGGTTCTCTACGAACATCGAAAGAATCTGCGTGGCAATCAGGTTGAGCACAAAGCTGGCCACCACGGACAGGACGACGGCCGCGTTGACCGCGTCGGCCACCCCGCGTGGCCCGCCCTTGGCCTCCAAACCACGCTGACAGGCAATCGCGACCACGACGATGCCGAAGATCTCGGCCTTCGCCAGCGCCGCCCACAGATCGGTCAGTCCGGCAAATTCGCCGAAGGAGCCGATGTAGCTGCCCGCGGCGCCACCCTGGAACGCCACGTTCACGAAGTAGCCGGTCGACACACCGACGAAGATGATCTCGATGCAGATGAGCGGTGCCACCACCATGACCGCGAGCAGGCGTGGGGCGATCACCCGGCGCGCCGGATCCATGCCCATGGTTCGCAGGGCGTCGATCTCGTCGCGGACGGTGCGTGCGCCGAGGTCGGCCGCCACCGCGGAACCCACGGCACCGCCCATCAGCAGCGCGGTCGCGATCGGCGCTCCCTGCCGCAAAACCCCGAGTGCACCGGCCGCGCCGGCCATCGACGACGCGCCGATCTGTGCGGTGAGGCTGCCGACCTGGACCGAGATGATCACCCCGAACGGGATGGCGACAAGAGCTGCGGGCAAGGCTGCGACTCCGGCATAGAACGTCGTCTGGCGATACGCCTCCGACCAGGGGAATCGCCGCGTGACGATGTCCCGCGCACCCCAGCCGAGCGACACGGTCACCAGGTCGAGAAGTCGTCCGAGCGTCGCGACGGACGACCGCACCATCTGCACCGGCCGTCCCCGCGACGCTTGCTCGAGAATCCTGAAAGCCACCTTGGTTCCCCTCCGCACGACAGTTTTGCATGAAAAACCAAAACTGTGTTCATTTTCAGAAATTTCCGGTCGGAGTGGCCCTGAGCGCCTGTTTTCGTACAGACTGAACCAATGATCGAATCAACGCCGACGGCGCACGACGCGCCCACGGGCCCTCTCGACGGGATCACCGTGCTCGAACTCGGCACTCTCATCGCGGGCCCACATGCGGCCCGGCTCCTCGGCGACATGGGCGCCGACGTCATCAAGATCGAGCCCCCGGGTCGGCCCGATCCGATCCGCACCTGGGGTCAGGCCGAGGTGGACGGCCACCGCTTCTACTGGACCGTGCATGGCCGCAACAAGCGAGCGGTCACACTCGATCTGCGCAGCGGCGCCGGCCGCGAGTTGTTTCTGCGGCTCGCCGACCGCGCCGACATCATCGTCGAGAACTTCCGCCCCGGCACCCTCGAGCGGCTCGGCATCGGACCCGACGTCCTGTCCGAACGCAACCCGGGCATCGTCGTCGTCCGGGTATCCGGTTACGGCCAGTACGGACCCGACGCGACCCGCGCCGGCTATGCGTCGGTCGCCGAGGCGGCGAGCGGCTTACGGCACCTCAACGGTTATCCCGGTCAGCTGCCGCCGCGACTTGCGCTGTCTCTGGGCGACACCCTGGCCGGCATGTTCGCCGCGCAGGGCGCACTTGCCGCCTTGTATCGGCGGACCGTGACCGGCAAGGGGCAGGTGGTCGACACGAGTCTGCTGGAATCCTGTGTCGCCGTGCAGGAGTCGGCCATCGCCGACTACGACATGGGCGGTGTGGTGCGCGGACCGTCGGGTACCCGGCTCGACGGCATCGCACCGAGCAACCTCTACCCCACCAAGGACGGCACGCATGTGATCATCGCCGCCAACCAGGACACGGTGTTCGCGCGGCTCTGCGCGGCGATGGGGACACCCGAGCTCGCCACCGACGAGCGGTTCGCCGACCACGCCGCGCGGGGTCGCAACCAGGACGAACTCGATGCCCTGATCGGCGAGTGGTCGTCGCAGCTGACGACGGTCGAACTCACCGACACGCTGCAGGCCGCGGGCGTGGTGGTCGGTCCTGTGAATACGGTTGCCGACGTCGTCAACGACCCACATCTGCAGGCGCGCGGCATGATTGCCGAGCACTACGACACCCGGGTCGGGCGCACGGTCCTCGGACCCGGTGTGGTGCCCCAGTTCAGCGAGACGCCCGGCGGCATCCGCTCGGCCGGACCGCCCGAGCCCGGCTCCGACAACGCCTCGGTCTACGGCGAGTTACTTGGCTTGTCCGACAACGAAATCGCCGATTTACAGCGGACAGGGGTCATCTGAATGGTTGCCACACCCAAGGGCCGTCGTACCGAGGCCGCCTTTCATCAGGCCGCACGACAGGTGTTCGCGGAGAAGGGTTTTCTCAACGCGAAGATCTCCGACATCGCCTCGGTCGCGGGACGCTCGGCGGGATCGTTCTACAACTACTACGAGAACAAACAGCAGCTTCTCGAAGCGCTGCTCCAGACATTCAACGAAGACGTGCTGGAGGGCACACGCGAGCGACTCACCTCCGATCCGCGGGCGAATGTCGAAGCCGCAGTGCGCGTGTACTTCGAGATGTACCGGAAGTATCTGCCGGAGATGATCGGCGTCTTCCAGCTCTCCATGACCGACGAACAGTTCGCCCAGTGGTGGCGGCAGCGTCGGGCCGATGGTATCGGTGCGGTCCTCAAGGTGGTTCGATCGGTCGAGAAGCAGGGCGTGCCAGTCGATCTCGATCACGGCGTGTTCGCGTCGGCGATCGTGTCGATGATGGAGTCGTTCTGCTGGACCTGGTATGCGGCCGGGGGCGACCCGGGCGTCGACACCCACGACGACGAGGTGGCCATCGCCACCGTCGCCGAGATCTTCCGTCGGGCGATGTACAACGGCCGGTGACGAAGACCACAGTCCACTTTAGCGAAACTCGCATTTGATTTGGTAACTTCATCCCATGTCTCTCATCGCGACCGGGCTCTCGCGATCGTTCCGGGGTCACTTCGCCGTCGAGCATGCGGATATCGCACTGCGCAGCGGAGTGATCCACGGACTCGTCGGCCCCAATGGCGCAGGTAAAACAACACTTCTACTCATGCTCGCGGGTCTGCTCGCTCCCGACACCGGCCAAATTCTGCTCGACGACGAACCAGTCGGACCAGATCGAGCGCGGCAGGTGACCGGCTGGATGCCGGATGTGTTCGGTACCTGGGATGCCCTGACCGCCAAGGAAATACTCACCACGTTCGCCCGGCTGTACGGCCAGACCGCCCGCGACGCGAAGAGCCGGGCAGACGAATTGCTTGCGATGGTTCACCTGTCCGAGTTCGCCGGCAAACCAGCACATGTACTGTCCCGCGGCCAGAAGCAGCGGCTCGGATTCGCCCGCGCACTGGTGAACCGGCCTCGAATCCTCCTCCTCGACGAACCCGCGTCCGGGATGGATCCTCGGTCGCGACTCGATCTGCGTGACCAGCTCCGAGAGCTTGCCGACGGCGGATGCACCGTGCTGGTGTCGTCACACATCCTGTCCGAGCTGTCCGAGATGGTCGACGACGTCGTGATGATGACGGAAGGGCGGACGCGTCCGACGGGCGCCGCGACCGGCCACTCGTGGCGAATTCGTCTGCTCGGACAGACATCCGCCGAGGCCGAAACGCTGGAGTTCGCCGATGACGAAGCCGCCGCCGAGCACCTGACCCGGCTCGTCGCCCATGGTGCCCACATTGCCGAATTCTCCCGCGTGAGCAATGAATTGGAAGACGCGTACCTCGCCCTCGACCCGGAGCGCCGATGACCCTCACCACGGAGAGACAGCAGCATCACGCCGGCCGCAATCGGCTGGGCGCCTGGCTGAGCATTGTCCTGGTCGTGATCGGCCTCGAGCTCCGCCAACGCCTCCGAACCACTCGATGGAAGGTGACTCTCGGAGCGTTGTTCGTGTTCGTCTCGATCGTGGTGTTCGGGTCGCTGTACCTGACCGTCGGCGTCTTCGAAGCGACATACAAGATCTGGGCCACCAATTTCTACATGATCCTGGTCTCGATTCTGTTGTTCTGCGGAATCGTGCTGGCTCCAACCCTGTCGGCGACGTCGATCAACGGCGACCGCAAGGACGCCACCCTGGCCGTGGTTCAGGACACCACAATCACCCACTGGCAGTTGGCCCTTGGCAAACTGATCGGCAACTGGGCATCGTCGATGACGCTGGTGGTCCTCGCCCTGCCCTACCTGATCTGGGCCGTCATCGCCGCGCCGTACGGGATCTGGCCCGGCCTACTCGGCATATGCGTGGTCTCGGTGCTGTTCGCCTGCTACTGCGGGGTCGGGCTGGGCCTGTCGGCCGTGAGTGCGCGACCGGCCGGTTCGGCGGTACTCACCCAAAGTGTCGTCTTCTTTCTCATCCTCGGCCTGCCCGCGATCTTCGGACTCCTCTTCCCGTCCACGGCGCATCGGCACGAGGTCACGCGACCGCACGAAAGTTTGGTCTCCGCGGCACCGAACGACTACGAGAACGCGGAATGGAAATGTGAGGACAGGACAGAGAACGAGGAGTTTCACCACACCGAACGGACCTGGTGGCTACTGGCCCCCAATCCCTTCCTTCTCGTGGCCGACGTCGTCGCCGACCACGACTATCCCGATACGTACTCACCCCGACTCGGTTCGTCCGACTACAACACGGACACTCCGGATCCGTCCGCCGCCCAGTCCATCGCCGCCGCGCTCTCAAGCAGCCGGGCAGGCCCGTTCATCGCGGATCGGTATTGCGGTGACCGCTACCAGCTGAGCAACGATCAAGCCCGTGCGCAGTCGTACTGGTACCGCTCCAATGAGCACGAGCTGTCGCGCATCGGCGACAGCTGGTATATCGGACTGGCCATCACCATTGTCATCGGCGGAATCGGTCTCATCATCGCGGCGCGTCGATTGCGCGTCCCGATTCGCAAGCTGCCCAGGGGAATACGGATCGCCTGAGCGCACTGAGGTCACCGCCATGACTCCCGGGCGACGCGAAGGAAGTTGCCACCGAGTACCGCCACGATGTCGGCATCTCGCCAACCACGCTCCGCGAGATGGGTTCCCAGCGACACAAAGGTTTCCGGCGGCATCCATTGGATCGGACCCCACCGCGTGTACGACTCGTCGAACGCCTCCGGGTTGGCCGCGATCTCGGCGTAGAAGTCGTCCTGGTCGAAGGAGTGGTCGGTGCTGACACCCACATGATCAATGCCCACATGCTCGACGGCGTACTCCAGATGGCGGGTCATCGCCTCCAGCGTCGGAGTGTTGGGTCCCAGGAAGATTCCGACGCCCGTGATTCCGACGACCCCGCCCGTCTGAGCACACGCGCGAGCCTGGTCGTCGGTGATGTTGCGCGGGTGATCCCACAGCGCTCGCATACATGAGTGGCTGTAGATGACCGGGGCGGTGGAGATCTCACACATGTCGAGACCAGTACGCGCGCTGCAGTGCGAGCCGTCGGGCACCATCCCGACGGCGTTCATCTCCGCGACCAGTTGTCTCCCCCACGCGGTCAGGCCCGTGTCCTCAGTGTCGAGACACCCACACCCGGCGGTGTTGGCGTGGTTGTAGGTAGGCAGCATGGTGCGGACGCCGCGATCGTAGAACGTGCGCACGTTGTCGAGATCACCGTCGAGCGAGCCGCTGTCCTCCAGATCGAAGGCGACGGCAAGCCCGCCTGCGCCGGTGACTGCCTCGATCTCCGTTGTGGTCGCCACCATCTCGGCATCGTCGAGTGCCGCGATCGATGCGCGGAATGCGTCGGCGAGCGCCAACGAATCTGCGAGGCTCTGCGGCGAGTAGCCGACATTGATCGAAACGTACGTCCCACTGCCGTGGCGGAACCTGTTCAGTACTCCGACGTCGGCGTCGGGCCGCAGTGGCAGACAGGCGTGCTGGTCCCAGAGGAGTGTCATCTGCGTCGATGGTACGCGGGATGGCGATAATCTCTGGTGCCGTTGACATGCTGCTCGCAGAAACCGCACTTGTCGCCAGAAACCGCAGGTGTGGCCAGAACCGCTGGTGCGCCTCGGGTTTCTGACCAGACACGCGGTTTCTGACATCGCGACACGCCGACGACGCCTCCGGGGGTGCGAAGCGGCCGTCGCGGCCAACCATCACAGAGACCTCACTTGTGGTCAGGGACCGTCGGCAGTTCCGAAGGTCTCTGACCAGAAACGAGGTCCCTGTCGCAGCGGTCCTCGGACCCTAAGCAGGCTGGGTGAAGCCCTTGCATACCCCAGTTCAGGAGGCCGAAAGCAGTACTCTTCGGATCAGCGACCCACCCGCCGACGTCGTCGGCGATCGTGGAGCCCGGAAGAGCGGGGCCGCCCATGCGGCCCGGAGCCTCCGCGCGGC
>NZ_JBSFQL010000041.1:0-26229 GCF_053588675.1 Gordonia sp. NPDC003422 | reverse complement strand
CATCCAAAAACACTTGGACACACAATGCCAAACAAAATTGGCATCAGACAATTCATCATCACACTATCGAGTTCTCAAAGAACACACACCCACCGATCGTGACCCAGCTGGGCCCGGTTCCGATGAGCTCTCCCCCGAGCGTGACGAATCCCGCTCGTGTTCTTGGGAGTGGCGCCGCATGGGCGGTCCGGACCTTGGCCCGGACACTCTTACTTCCCCGGTCCTTCCTGGCCCCGGGGGAGTTGCTCTCTGCGGTGCATCGATTAAGTTACACAGGCGAGAACAACGCGTCAAATCGCCTGGTCAGAGGGCTAAACGTGCTCCCGCAAAGCTCTTCTTCCCGCGACGCACCACCAACCAGCGGCCGTGGAGCAGGTCAGCGTCGGCCGGCTGCCACTCCGCGTCGGTGATCTTGGTGTTGTTCACGTAGGCGCCGCCCTCACCGATCGCTCGGCGTGCCGCCTTGTTGCTCTCGGACAAACCGGTGTCAACGAGAAGCGAGACGATCGTCGGCCGCTCGGTGTAGTCGACGACCGTCGTTTCGCCGACCGCCGCCGCGAGGGTTGCCTCGTCGAGTTCGCCCAGATCAGCTCGTCCGAACAACGCCTGGCTGGCCAGCTCGACGGCTTTCGTGTGGTCCGCACCATGGATCAGGGTCGTCATCTCGGCAGCGAGTACCCGCTGCGCGCGCCGCAGGTGCGGGGTCTCGGCTGTCGCACGTTCGAGCTCGTCGATCTCAGCTCGACCGAGGAAGGTGAACCATTTCAGGTAGCGCACGACGTCGGCGTCGGCCGTGTTCACGAAGTACTGGTACCAGACGTAAGGACTGGTCAGAGCGGGATCTAGCCACAGGCTCCCGCCGCCGGTGGACTTGCCGAACTTCTTTCCGTCGGCGGTGGTGACGAGTGGAACGGTGAACGCGTGCACCGACGCACCTTCGACGCGTCGCGTCAGATCGACACCGCTGACGATGTTCCCCCACTGATCGGAACCACCGACCTGCAGGACGCATCCGTACCGGCGGAACAACTGTAGGTAATCGTTGGACTGCAGCAGCACATAACTGAACTCGGTGTAGCTGATGCCGTCCGACTCCAGTCGGCGACGCACCAGGTCACGTCCGAGCAGCACATTCATCGAGAAGTGTTTGCCCAGGTCACGCAGGAACTCGATGACGCTCAGGTCGTGGGTCCACTCCATGTTGTTGACCACCACGGCACCCGTCGGCGAGTCGTCGATCGTCACGAACCGCCGCAATTGGGCGTCGATGCGGCCGGCCCAATCCGCGACGGTGTCGGCGGAGTTCATGTTGCGCTCCCCCACGTCGCGGGGATCGCCGATCAGCCCGGTCGCACCGCCGGCCAGGACGACCGGTCGATGTCCGGCGAGTTGGAATCGCCGCAAGGTCAGCAGCGGTACGAGGTGTCCGGCGTGCAGGCTGGCGGCGGTCGGGTCGAAGCCTGCATAGAGGGTCGTCGGCCCACCTGCGAGCTGCGCCCGTAAGGCGTCCAAGTCGGTCGACTGTGCGATCAGTCCTCGCCACTCGAGGTCGTCGATGACATCTGAGGCGGTCGCGATATCGGTGTTGGCATGCTCGGCGGTCACGTCTTCGATCTTGTCATCGACCGGCGACGTCGCCACAGCCGGGCGCGTTCCCAGGTGGGCGTCAGCTCTGCGCCGTCAGCCGTTCGTGTTCGGCGTCATCGACCGCACGCGCCTCGTCGGCGAGCATCACCGGGATTCCGTCGGCGTCGATGCGGTACGCGACGTGCAGACGCGGGTTGTACAGTTCGTCGCCCGCGTCGAGCAGTGGTCCATGATCCTGGGGACAAACCAGCCGCTCCCGCAGGATCGGGTTGATGGCTTCGGTCCGTGCGCTCACTGTTGCTCCCGAGGTGTCGATGATGTCGGCCCGTCAACGTGCTGTACCGCAACCCTAATCGCATGGTCACACACTCCAGGTGCTCGCCCGCCGGTTGAGCCGCGGGCCCATCCGCGCCGGCTGGGTGAGAGCCTGCGAGCACCTCAGGGAGCGGTTGAAAGATCGGAGATCACGCCTGCCCGCCGGCTGCGACCTGCACATCGGTCGACCAGTCGGCCTTCGACGCCGCGCTGCGGGTGTACCGCCGATAGCGACCGTCGGAGTCGCGGTACCAGATCCGAGCACCGGGCCGCGGCAGTCCCTCACGGGCGAAGGTCGCGCTGATCGGGCGATAGGCGTCGGTCAGCGGGATCTCGTCGACGACGCGGATCAGATGTGGCCGCTGATGAGCGGGCAGCTCACCTAGCGCGATCCGCAACGACGAAACGGTCAACGCATCCGCGTTGACGTTGCTCCGCAACGACACCGCCGCCACTGCAACCTGCCGCCCTGGGTCGCCGACCGGGTACACGGCACACAGGTCGACTCCCTTGACGCGGGACAACATCTGCTCCACCGGGGCAACCCAGATGGGACCGTCGGCACTGCGGATCACGCTGTCGACCGATCCGAGGAACCAGAGGTCGTCGTCGACGTCACGCACGAACAGGTGCCCGGAGACCTCCCAGCGGTCGCGCGAGCCGAAAACGTCCCGGAGCACTGTCGACGAGGAGTCGAATCGGTGTCGGGCTCTCGACAGCAGCAAACCCGGCTCCCCGACCTCGGCCTTCCGTACAAATCCTGCATCGTCGATGATCAACCGCTCGGTATCGATGTCGACCGCGGCGATCTCCACCGGATTGGTCTCCGGCAGCGGTCGTCCCATCGAGCCGGCCTTGTCGGCGGACACATTGGCCAGGATGGCCGAACCGTCCGCCGTCGCGAAGAATTCGAGGACACGCGCGCGGGGGAAGCTGGCCACCACGTCGTCCCACAGGCCCACCGGCATGCCGGAACCCATGAACAGGCGAATCGGGTTGTGCGGGTTGATCCGGAAGTCTTCCGACCGAACGACGTCACGCATCATCGTCCACGTGTAGGACACGACAGTGATCCCGTACCGCGGGACCTCGGTCGCGAAGGTGTCGGCGTCGACTCCGTGTGAGAGCGCGATCCGCGACCGGCCGACCACGGTTGCGCCGAGCGTGGTGAGGAGGCCGGAGGCGTGGTGCAGGGGCGGTAGACAGTAGACGGTGTCACGGTCGGTGAGACCCGCGGCCGACGCCGCACCGAATGCCGACATCGCAAACCGGTGGTTGGTCACCGGCCACGTCGCCAGACGTCCCCGCGAGCGGGTGAACAGGACAAATGCCAGATCACCCGCAACTCCCGGGTCGGGGCGATACCAGGTCGGCATCACGACCGCGTCGGGGTCGATCTGCTCCATGTCGATCACCGTCGATCCGTTCGCACCCTCGATGGCACGCGCATCGCCGCTGCCGCCACCGAGCACGAGCACCCGGTCGCAAAACTCGGAGGCCTGTTCGAGGTGGACCGGATCGGTGACGATCACCGAACTGTCGGCCAGTCGCAGCATCTCCGCGACATCACCATCGGCGGCCAGCATCACGGCGACGGCGCCGAGCCGAGACAGCGCCGCCACCACGACGAGGGCACTCGGGCGCGTGTCCATCAGGACCCCGATGTGCTGCCCGGGCCGTACTCCGCAGTCGACCAGGCCGGCGACCACGTTGTCGATACGGGTATTCACCTGCGCATGGGTCAACACGCGGTTCTCGAAGAGGAACAGTTCCTTGTCGCCGCTGTGTTTGGTGTTCTCCGACATCAACTTGCCCAGCGAGATCTGCGTCCCGGTCTGAATCTGCCCGAGTCGGAACAGGCGTGGCACCGTGCGGATCGATTCCTGCGCAACCGCACGCGAAGTCCGTTGGAAGGAATCGGCCAGCAGCAGCAGTTCGCGCGATGCCGCCGCCCCCGCGTCGGCAACCGAACCGACACCATGGGTGATGCGCGACGACAGGCTGACACCGCCGCCGTGTCCGGGTTCGACCGCCTCCATGGTCGAGATCAGGGCCGGCTTGTCTCCGTCGCGTGACTGCCAGTTGACCCATTCGGAGGTGGTGGGCCAGGTATGACTGCCTGCCGCACTGCCGACGACGAGCCCGAAATGGCCCACCGGAACCCGTGATTCGTAGATCTCGGCGTGGGGGGCGGCGCGAACGATGCCCCGTACAGCTGCGGGCTGTCCGATGTCGTCGGCGGTCCCGACGAAGGCCAGCACCGGGCAGGTGATCTCGGCCAACGACACCAGATCACCGTTGATGACAAATCCACCGGACACCATCCGGTTGTGGGCGACGAACTGCCGCAGCAACTCGGCGATGGCAGGCCCCGACCAGGCGACCCAGCCGTCGGCCTCCAGGAAACGCCGCTGGTCCTCTCGCGGCAGCAGAGCGTCGCGGTCGTGCAGCCGACGGAGGAAATCGATGCGGCTACGGACCGTCTTCACCGGGTCGAGGAGCTGAAAGCCGGTGCGCGCCATCCAGTCCCGAATCCACAAGTTGCGGCTGAACACCTTGTCGGCAAGGAATTCGGCGCCCGGCGCCACCAGACCTGCAGGCAACCCCAGCGGCAACGCGGCCAGCACGTCGACCGGACTTCCGAAGGTGATGACACTCGCGAGTCCCTTCGACCGGCGATACGCGGCCGTCTGATAGGCGAACATGCCACCCTGCGAGTACCCGGCCAGGTGGACGTCGCGACCAGTCGCCTCGATCACCACGTCGATCGCCCGGCTCACCGCCACCACGTGATCGGCGAGCGTGCGTTCCATGCCGCCCTCTTCGGTGTCGGGTGATCCGAAATCGACCACCCACGGCGCAATCCCGCTGCGATGCAGCACCGACACCGCGCCGTTGAGTTCGGTGACGTCGTAGACATTCGCCGACACCATCATCGGCGGGACGAGGATGATGTCGGGATCATCGGCGTGCTCGTCGGGAAAGTACCGGCGCAGGCGGTACATCTGCTCGGTCTCGACCACAGCGAACGGCGCCGGCTCGGTTTCGGTCTGGAAACCACCGAAACGCAGCACCTCGAGCCCGTTCTGCGCGGTGGCGACCACTCTGCCGACCACTCCACCGACGTCGGGCACTCCTACGATTCCGGCCATCGCCTGCAATCCCTCCCTGTCCCGACCCTGCCCTGCATCACAATGCTCGTGACGTCCGTCACTTTACCCAGGAGCTGGGCATTTGACTCACATGCGTCCGCCGAACCCCTGCTCCCAGCGTTCGCGCAGCTGGGCGACCTGCGTCGACACCACGCGGATCTGACGCTGCACCTGCTGTGGCGCGGTGCCGCCATGGGCGTTGCGGGACTCCACCGAGCCGCGGACCGACAGCACGTCGCGCACATCCGGCGTCAGAGCCGGATTGATGCGCGCGAACGTGGCGTCATCGAGGTCGGCAAGCCCGACCCCTTGCGCCTCGGCCTCCCGGACGCATGCCCCGGCGACCTCGTGCGCGACGCGGAACGGTACACCTTGTCGAACCAACCATTCGGCGATGTCGGTGGCAAGGGTGAACCCCGCTGGCGCGAGTTCGGCCATGCGCTCGGTGTGGAATTCGAGGGTGGCGACCAGCCCGGTCACCGCCGGCAGCAACAACTCGAGTTGCGCCACCGCGTCGAAGACCGGTTCCTTGTCTTCTTGCAGGTCACGGTTGTAGGCCAGCGGCTGGGCCTTCAGTGTCGCCATCAGCCCGGTGAGATCACCGATCAGGCGCCCCGCCTTGCCGCGCATCAATTCGGCGACGTCCGGGTTCTTCTTCTGCGGCATGATCGAGCTGCCGGTCGACCAGGCGTCGGCGAGCGTGACGTACCCGAACTCCGGTGTGCTCCAGATGATGACCTCCTCCGACAGCCGCGAGAGGTCGACGGCGATCATCGCGAAGACGAATGACGCCTCCGCGGCAAAATCGCGCGACGACGTCGCATCGATGGAGTTCTCTGCGGGCGCGTCGAATCCGAGGTCGGCGGCGATCGCGGCCGGGTCGAGTCCCAGCGACGAGCCGGCCAGCGCGCCGGAACCGTACGGGGACACCGCGGTCCGACGGTCGGCGTCGGAGAGACGATCGATGTCGCGCAACAACGGCTGCGCGTGCGCGAGCAGGTGATGACCGAGCAGAACCGGCTGGGCGGCCTGCAGGTGGGTCTTGCCCGGCATGATCGCGTCGGGATGGCTGGCGGCCTGAGTGGTGAGCGCCTCCACCACGTCGAGCACGCCCAGGGCAACCTGTCGCATCGCGGCACGCAGCCACATCCGGAAGAGCGTCGCCACCTGGTCGTTGCGCGATCGCCCGGCCCGCAGGCGCCCGCCCAGTTCCGGACCGACGCGCTCGATCAATCCGCGTTCGAGCGCACCGTGCACGTCCTCGTCGGACTCCGCGGGAACGAAGGCGCCGGAGGCGACGTCGTCGGCGAGACGGTCGAGGCCGGCGAGCATGCCCGCGAGATCGTCGTCGGTGAGCAGTCCGGCCCGGTTGAGTACCCGGGCGTGTGCCTTGGACGCCTCGATGTCGTACGGCGCGAGAACCCAGTCGAAGTGGGTGGACTGGCTCAGGGCGGCCATCGCGTCGGCCGGGCCGCCCGCGAACCGGCCGCCCCAGAGCGAACCCTCGTTTGTCGCGCTCACAGATTCAAGTCGCGCTTGGCGGCGATCTTCGACGACAGACCGTGCAGTTCGACGAAGCCGCGCGCCGCCGACTGGTCGAAGCTGTCGCCCTCGTCGTAGGTTGCGAGGTTGAAGTCGTAGAGCGACTCGCCGCTGCGACGACCGTTGACGATGATCCCGCCCGCGTGCAGCACCAGCCGGATCTCACCGGAGACGTGCTCCTGGGTGCTGGCGACGAAGGTGTCCAGCGACCGCTTGAGCGGAGAGAACCAGAGACCGTCGTAGACGAGCTCGGCCCACTTCTGGTCGGTGCGGCGCTTGAAGCGCCCGAGTTCACGCTCGAGGGTCACATGCTCGAGCTCCTCGTGGGCGCGGATGAGGACCATTGCACCGGGGGCCTCGTAGACCTCGCGGCTCTTGATGCCCACCAGCCGGTCCTCGACGACGTCGAGGCGTCCGACACCTTGTGCGCCGGCGCGTCGGTTGAGTTCCTCGATGGCACCGAGCACGCTGACCGGCTTGCCGTCGATGGCGATGGGGCGTCCCTTGTCGAAGGTGATGACCAGTTCGTCGGGGGCGTTGAAGTTGACCGTCGGGTCCTCGGTGTAGTCGTAGACGTCCTTGGTGGGGGCGTTCCACAGATCCTCGAGGAAGCCGGTCTCCACCGCGCGGCCCCACACGTTCTGGTCGATCGAGAACGGCGAACGCTTGGTCACCGTGATCGGGATGGCGTTCTCCTCGGCGAAGGCAATGGCCTTCTCGCGGGTCCACGCGTAGTCGCGGACCGGGGCGAGCACCTCGAGGTCGGGTGCGAGCGAGGCGAATCCGACCTCGAACCGCACCTGGTCGTTGCCCTTGCCGGTGCAGCCGTGCGCGACGACCGTGCCGCCGTGATCGCGGGCCGCGGTCACCAGGTGCTTGGCGATGAGCGGCCGCGACAATGCCGACACCAGCGGGTACCGGTCCATGTAGAGCGCGTTCGACGTGATCGCGCCCAGGCAGTATTCGTCGGCGAACTCGTCGCGGGCGTCGACGACGACCGCTTCGGCGGCGCCGCAGTCGATCGCACGCTGACGCACGACCTCCATGTCCTCGCCGCCCTGGCCGAGGTCGAGCGCCACCGCGACGACCTCCTTGCCTGTCTCTTTCTGGATCCAGCTGATCGCTACCGAGGTGTCCAAGCCGCCCGAGTATGCGAGTACGACGCGTTCCGCCATGGTGGTGAGTGCTCCTGTTGTCTTGCCGTCTGGAAATTGTGTCTGAAAGTCTGTGGGTTCTTCGATTGGGATCGACGGGCCTCGATGGCTACACGAGGCCCTCGATTCGTCGGGCCACGTCCGCGCCGGACACCGGGTCGCGCGCCACTACGAAGATGGTGTCATCCCCGGCGATGGTGCCGAGCACGTCGGGTAGGTTCGCGCGGTCGATTGCGCTCGCCAGGTAGTGCGCGGCGCCGGGTGGCGTGCGCAGCACGGCCATGTTTCCGCTCGCATCGGTCGAGACCAGCAGCTCCGCCAGCAGTCGGGACAGACGGTCGGTGCCGCCGAACACGCCCCGAACCGGCGAACCGTCCTCGGGCACCACGTACACGCCGACGCCACCGTCGGCGGCCCGGAGCTTCACCGCACCGAGCTCGTCCAGATCACGCGACAACGTGGCCTGGGTTGCGTCGATGCCCTCGTCGGCGAGCAGATGCTGCAACTCGGACTGGCTGCGCACCTGGTGCGCGGCCAGGATGTCGACGATCCGGGCGAGCCGACCGGCGCGGGTGGCTGCCAGCCGAGCTTCGGGATGCTCCCGGGAGTCCTTGCCCGCGGCGGTCACTGATGCTCCAACAGCCAGATGAGCAACGCCTTCTGCGCATGCAGGCGATTCTCCGCCTCATCGATGACGACGCTGGCCGGTCCGTCGATCACCTCGTCGGTGATCTCGTCACCGCGATGTGCGGGCAGACAGTGCAGCACGATCGCGTCGTCGGCGGCCTTGGCGAGCAGACCATCGTTGATCTGATAGGTGCGGAACGGTGCCTTGCGGTCCTTGCCGTCGTCTTCCTGCCCCATCGACACCCAGGTGTCGGTGACAAGCACGTCAGCACCGGTCGCCGCCTCGATCGGGTCGGTCACCAGGCGCACCGACCCGCCGGTCTGCGCGGCCCGGCGCTCGGTCGCCGCGATGACATCGGCGTCCGGTTCGAAACCGGCCGGCGCACTGATCGTCACGTGCATACCCGCGGTGACCCCGCCGAGCGCCAGTGAGTGCGCCATGTTGTTGGCACCGTCACCCAGATAGGTCATCGACAGGCCCGAGGCCGTGCCCTTGCGTTCGATGATCGTCTGCAGGTCGGCGAGCACCTGGCACGGGTGGAAGGTGTCGGAGAGCGCGTTGATGACCGGTACCGACGCAGTCGACGCCATGGCTTCGAGGCGTTCCTGACCGAAGGTCCGCCAGACGATCGCCTCGACGAAGCGCGACAGCACCCGACCCGTGTCCTCGAGGGTCTCGTCGCGCCCGAGTTGGGTGTTGCGACCGTCGACGACGACCGCGTGGCCACCCATCTGCGCCACGCCCATCTCGAAGGAGAAGCGGGTGCGGGTCGAGTTCTTGTCGAAGATCACGCCGACCCCGCGCGGACCTTCCAGCGGACGACGCGAGAACGGGTCGGCCTTCACCTCGGCGGCCAGCGCCAGCACCTCGGCCTGTTCGGCCGGTGTCAGGTCGTCGTCCCGCAGGAAATGCCGCGTCATGCCTTCTCCTTGGTGGCCGCGTCGAGGATCGCCGGCAGCGCGCCGACGAACTCGTGGCCCTGGTCTTCGGTCAGAATCAGCGGTGGTGCCAGCCGCACGACGTCGGGCGCCGGCGCGTTGACCAGGAAGCCCGACTCGCGGGCCGCGGTCTCCACCGCGGCCGACACCGGTGCGGTGAGTACGATGCCGAGCAGCAGCCCGGCGCCGCGGACGTGATCGATCAGCGGGTGATCCAGTGCCTCGATCCCGCTCGCAATCGACTTGCCCACGGCCGCAACCTGTTCGGTGAGTCCGAGGTCGTCGACGGTCGCGATCACCGCGAGTGCTGCGGCGGCCGCAACCGGGTTGCCGCCAAATGTGGTGCCGTGCTGCCCGGGCGTGAACAACTCGGCCGCCGGACCGGTCGCGATGGTGGCACCGATCGGCATGCCACCGCCGAGGCCCTTGGCCAGCGTCATCACGTCGGGAACCACACCGGCGGCCTGATGGGCGAAAAAGGTGCCGGTGCGCGCGACGCCGGTCTGTACCTCGTCGAGGATCAGCAGCGCGCCCCGCTCGGTGGTGATCTTGCGGGCGGTCGCCAGGTAGTCGGCAGGTGGTACCACGACACCCGATTCACCGAGGATCGGCTCGAGGATCACTGCTGCCGTGTTCTCTGTCACGGCGGCGTCGAGGGCTGCTGCGTCTCCGTAAGGAACGAATCGCACACCCGGCGGCATCGGCTCGAAGGGTTCGCGCTTCGCCGGCTGGCCGGTCATCGCCAAAGCACCCATGGTGCGGCCGTGGAAGGCGGCGTCGGCGGCCACGATCTCCGGTCGGCCGGTACGCCGGGCAAGTTTGAAGGCCGCCTCGTTCGCCTCGGTTCCCGAGTTGCAGAAGAAGACTCGGCCGGGCTGCCCGAACTTGTCGAGCAGCGCCTCGGCGAGCTCCACGACCCGCGGATTGATGTACAGGTTCGACACATGGCCCAGGGTCTGGATCTGCTCGGTCACCGCCGACACGACCGCCGGGTGGGCGTGGCCCAGGGCGTTGACCGCGATCCCGCCGAGCAGGTCGAGGTAGCGGTTGCCGTCGGCGTCGTAGACGTGCGCACCTTCACCGTGGGTGAGCGCGAGCTTGGGTGTGCCGTAGTTGTTCATCAGCGATGTCGACCACCGCTGCTGAAGGGGTGCGGTCATGACGTCTCCTCGATCGGTGATTCGTCTTCGGCCACGACGGTGGTTCCGGTGGATGCGGTGGTCAGCAGTTGCGCGAGGACCGAGTGCGCGACCCGACCGTCGATGACGTCGGCGCGCTGCACACCGCCGGTGACCGCGCGCAGGCACGCCTCCATCTTGGGCACCATCCCCGAATCCAGTCGCGGCAACAGTGTTTCGAGGTCGTCAGTGGTGATGCGGGCGACCAGAGACGAGCGGTCGGGCCAGTCGGTGTACAGACCTTCGACGTCGGTGAGCATCACCAGTCGCGACGCGCCGAGGGCCTGCGCCAAGGCTCCTGCCGCGGTGTCGGCGTTGATGTTGTGCACGACGCCGTCGCGATCGGGCGCGATGGTCGAGACCACCGGGATGCGGCCGGCCCCGAGCAAATCGAGGACCGCAGAGGTGTTGACGGACGTGATGTCGCCGACCAGGCCGATGTCGGTGGCGGCACCGTCGACGAGCACGGTGCGGCGCGTTGCGGTGAACAGATGCGCGTCCTCGCCGGTGATGCCAACCGCGTACGGGCCGTGTGCGTTGATCAGCCCGACCAGCTCGCGGCCCACCTGACCGAACAGCACCATCCGGGCGACGTCCATCACCTCGGGCGTGGTCACCCGGAATCCGCCCTTGAATTCACCCTGCAGCCCAAGGCGTTTGAGCATCGCCGAAATCTGCGGGCCGCCACCGTGCACCACCACCGGATGCATCCCGCAGGCACGCAGGAACACCATGTCGGCGGCGAAGGCGCGCTTGAGATCGTCGTCGACCATGGCGTTGCCGCCGTACTTGACCACGACGGTGGCGCCGGCCAGCTTCTGCAGGGCGGGCAGTGCCTCGGCGAGGATCTCGGCCCGCTGCTCTCCGCTGATCATGACGAATACGCCGAGTTCTCTTCGACGTAGCCGTGCGACAGGTCGGTGGTCCGGATCGCGGCGGTCTCGGTGCCCAGTGCAAGGTCGACGAGGACCTCGATGTCGGCACCCGACAGGTCGACGTCACGGGCACCTTCGACGCCGACACCATTGGCGCACACCAGGTTTCCGTTGAACGACACCGTGATGCGGTCGGGATCGATCTGCACCGGGGCGATGCCGACGGCCGCCAGCACCCGGCCCCAGTTGGGATCCGAGCCGAAGAGGGCGGTCTTGACCAACGAGTCGCGCCCCACCGTGCGGGCCACGGTGACCGCGTCCTCCTCGGTGCGTGCCCCGGTCACGGTGATGACGACTCGCTTGGTGACGCCTTCGGCGTCGGCCATCAGCTGGGCGGCGAGGTCGTCGCACACCGCGAACACTGCGGCGTCGAGATCGGCCTGCTCGACGGGAATCTGACTGGCCCCCGAACTGAGCAGCAGCACAGTGTCGTTGGTGGAGGTCGAGCCGTCCACGTCGAGCCGATCCAGCGTGCGGGCCGTGGCTTTGCGCAGCGCGGTGTCGAGTTGTTCGGCGGTGGCGTGGGCGTCGGTGGTCAGCACACACAGCATGGTCGCCAGCGACGGCGCCAGCATGCCGGCACCTTTGGCCATGCCACCCACGTTCCAGCCCTGTGGATGATGTAGCGCAACCTGTTTGGGCACCGTGTCGGTCGTCATGATCGCGTACGCGGCGTCGGTTCCGCCCGAGAGCCCACCGCCCATCTCCTGCACGATCTCGGTGACCCCGGCGAGCACCTTGTCCATCGGGAGTCGATCGCCGATCAGTCCGGTCGAGCAGACCGCGACCTCGACCGCGCCGGTGCTGGTCCCCCAGTTGCTCAATGCGGTTGCGACCGCCTCCGCGGTGGCATGGGTGTCCTGGAATCCACCTGGACCGGTACATGCGTTCGCGCCGCCCGAGTTCAGGATCACCGCGCGCAGCCGGCCGGTCGTGAGTACCTGCTGCGACCACAACACCGGCGCGGCCTTCACCTGATTGCGGGTGAAAACGCCCGCAGCCGTGTAGTCGGGGCCCTCGTTGAAGACGAGCGCGAGGTCTTCTTTGCCCGATGCCTTGATTCCGGCAGCGATTCCCGCGGCACGAAATCCCAGCGGAGCGGTGACGCCCTGTTCGCGCACCAGTCGCGAGTGGTCGCCGGGCGCACCACCCTCGATCCGGTCGTCGGAGCTGTTGCTTGTGTCCGTACCACCTGCGCTCACGGCGCCACCCCCACGGTGCTCAGTCCCTCGGTCTCGTCCCAGCCCAGTGCCAGGTTCATCGATTGCACGGCGGCACCGCCGGTGCCCTTGGTGAGGTTGTCCACGGCACCGACCGCGACCAACGTCCCGGCCCGTTCGTCGACCGTCACCGCGAGTTGCACGGCATTGGAACCGATCACCGATCCGGTCGCGGGAAGACGCCCCTCCGGCAGCACATGGATGAATTCCTCGTCGCCGTACGCCTTGTCGTAGACCGCGCGTACCTCCTCGGCGGACGCATTCGATCGTGCGGTGCAGGTCGCCAGGATGCCCCGGGCCATCGGCGCCAGGACCGGCGTGAACGACACCGTGACCGGCTGATCGGCTGCAGCGGCGAGGGCCTGCGCGATCTCCGGGGTGTGCCGGTGTGCGCCACCGACCCCGTAGGCCCGTGCCGAGCCGATGACCTCGGACGCCAGCAGATCGACCTTCGGCGACCGGCCCGCGCCGGACGTGCCGCTGACCGCGACGATCGTCACGTGCGGCTCCACCAGACCCGCGGCGACCGCGGGCAGCAGAGACAGGATCGACACCGTGGGATAACAGCCTGGAACCGCGATCCGGCTTGCGCCGCTGAGGATTTCACGGTTCCCGGGCAACTCGGGCAGTCCATATGGCCAGGTTCCGGCATGCTCACCGCCGTAATAGTCCGCCCAGTCCTGGGAGTCACCGAGCCGGAAGTCGGCACCGCAGTCGATGATGAGGGTCGTCGGCGGCAGGGCGTCGGCGATCACGGCCGACGTGCCGTGGGGCAGCCCGAGGAAGACGACGTCGTGCCCGGCCAGGATCTCGGGGCTGGTCTCCTCGAGCACGCGATCGGCGAGCGGGAGCAGATGTGGATGGTGGACGCCGAGGGCCGTCCCGGCGTTTCCGCCCGCGGTCAGCGCACCGATCTCGAGATCACCCGATCTCAGACGCGGGTGACCACAGAGCAACCGAAGGATCTCACCGCCCGCGTAGCCGCTCGCACCGGCCACCGCCACCCGAATAGTCATGCGATCATTATGCACGGTGATGCAAATACATTCACATCCCGGGTGGTTCGAACCGAGCCACCTCAGGCAGCGACCGAATCCTTCGGATCACCGCAGCCGCGCGCCCACCTTGTCGGTCGCCTCGGCGACGGCGGCAAGTTTGGCCGCGTTCGCCTCGTCCTCGGTCAGCGTTCGATCCTCGGCGCGGAAACGCAGCGCGAAGGTGAGCGACTTGTGCCCGACGCCGACCTGGTCACCGGTGAAGACGTCGAACAGTTCGATCGACTCGAGCAGTTCGCCTGCACCTGCGCGCAACGCGTCCTGAACCTGTGCGGCGGGCACCGTGTCGGCGACGACGACGGCCACATCCTGCAGGACCGCGGGGAACACGGACACGATCGGGGCCGGAAGCGCCGTGGTGATCGGGAGTGCGTCGACCTCGACCTCCACCGCACAGACCCGCGGCGGCAATCCGAGTCGTTCGAGTACGGCCGGATGCAGTTCTCCGGCGTGCCCGACGGTGACACCGTCGACCGTGATGCGGGCACACCGCCCCGGATGCCACGGGCGATGGTCGTCGGCAACGAGTTCGACGTGCACGTTCGCCGCCCGGCCGATCGTGCGCGCAGCCTCGAACGCGTCGAGGTAGTCGGCCTGCCGACCCGGCCCCCACGGCCCCGCAGGATCCCGCAGTCCGGTGAGCACCACGGCGACATGGAGCGGCTGGCGCGGCAGCGAGGCGTCGAGGGCCGCGATCTCGTCGTCGGTCGGTCGTCGCGTGACGTCCAGCGCGCCAACCACGGGCCCCTCTCCGCCGGCCAACATCACCTGTCCGACGGTGTAGAGGCCGAGATCGCGCTGGCCGCGGGCGATATTGCGCGATGCCATCTCCAGCAGGCCGGGCAGCAGCGTGGTGTTGAGCTCCGGGCGATCGGCCTCGAGCGGGTTGAGAACCTTGACGGTGCGACGACGCTGGTCGTCGGCGGGCAGATCCCAGGCGTCGAAGACACCCGCCGGCATGAAGGGATACGGCAGCACCTCGACATAGCCGTCGAGCGCCAGGGTGCGCCCGATGCTGCGGCGGCGGCGCTGCGCCGCGGTGAGCCCGGTGCCCGCCGGGGCGTTGGGCACCACGGCCGGAATCTGTTCGAGACCTTCGAGACGCAGCACCTCCTCGACCAGGTCGGCTCGCTGCCGCAGGTCCGGACGCCACGACGGGGGTTGAACATGCAGAGGGTCGGTGCCGGTGACCACACAGCCGACCTCGGTGAGCCGCGCCGCGGTGGTTCCCACCGGGTAAACGATGCCCGCGGTGCGGTCGGGTTCGTCTGCGGCGATGGTGATCGCCGGCGCAACCGCCACCTCGACGCGAGCTTCCGACAGCGGCGACGCGATCTGACCGCCGGCGATCTCGACGATCAAGGCGGCGGCCCGATCGGAGGCGGCGGCCGTGATCGAGGGGTCGACCGTGCGCTCGAACCGTTTGCTGGCCTCCGAGGTCAGCTTGTGGCGCTTACCGGTTCGGAAGACCCGCACCGGATCGAAGGTCGCCGACTCGAGCAGCACCGTCGTCGTGGCGTCCCCCACCTCGCTGGTGGCGCCGCCCATCACGCCGGCCAGCGCGATCGGACCGGTGTCGTCGGCGATCACCACGTCCTCGGGGTCGAGTACCCGGTCGACGCCGTCGAGGGTGGTCAGCTTCTCCCCCGGTCGCGCACCGCGCACGGTCACCGTGCCCGAGACACGGTCGGCGTCGAACGCATGCAGGGGCTGACCCAACTCGAGCATCACGTAGTTGGTGACGTCGACGATCGCGGAGATCGGACGCACACCTCCCACCAGCAGGCGCTTCTGCATCCACCACGGCGACACCGCATTCGCGTCGACACCGGTGATCACACGTGCGGTGTAGCGGGTGGCCTGGGAATCATCGTCGATCGCGACCGGCCACGGGGCGCCCTCACCCGTCACCACCGCGTCGTTGCCCTGTGCGGGGTCGACGAACGGCACACCGAAACTCCCGGCCAACTCACGGCCGAGGCCCCGGACCGAGAACGCATAGCCGCGGTCGGGGGTGACGTTGACGTCGATCGCCACATCGGACAGACCGAGCACCTCGTGCGCGTCGGCACCGGGTTCCGCGGTTCCGGGTGCGAGGACGAGGATTCCACTGTGGTCGTTGCCGATGCCCAACTCGGACACCGAACAGATCATGCCGTCCGACACCCGCCCGTAGGTCTTGCGCGCGGCGATCTCGAAACCGCCGGGCAGCACTGTCCCCGGCAGCGCCGCGACGATCAGATCGCCTTCAGCGAAGTTCCTTGCACCGCAGACGATCTCGCGCGGCTCGGCCTCACCCACGGCGACCGTGCAGAAGCGGATGGGCTTCTTGAACTCGGTCAGCTCTTCGATGGTCTCGACCCGCCCGACCACCAGCGGACCGGTGATCTCGGGGAAGGATTCGATGTCCTCGATCTCGAAGCCGACGCGAACGAAAGCGGCGTCGACCTCGGCGGCCGTGGCCGACCACTGCGGATCGCCCTGCCGGAGGACCTCGGTGTACCAGGACTGTGGTGCACGCACTGTTGTCTGCTTCTTTCTGGGTTGTTGCTCAGGCAGCTGGGCCGAACGGCAGCGTGAAGCGGATGTCGCCCTCGACCATGTTGCGCATGTCGTTGATGTCGTTGCGGAACTGCAGGGTTCGTTCCAGGCCCATCCCGAAGGCAAAGCCGGAATACACGTCGGGGTCGATACCGCTGGCGCGCAACACATTCGGGTTGACCATGCCGCAGCCGCCCCATTCCACCCAGCCCGGGCCGCCCTTCTTGGCCGGGAACCAGACGTCGACCTCGGCCGACGGTTCGGTGAACGGGAAGTAGCTCGCCCGCATGCGGGTGGTGGTCTCGGGGCCGAACAATGCCCGCGCGAACACCTCGAGGGTGCCGCGCAGGTTCGCCAGCGTCAGCCCCTTGTCGACGGCGAGACCCTCGATCTGGTGGAACACCGGCGTGTGTGTCGCATCGAGTTCGTCGGTGCGGAACGTGCGGCCCGGGCACGCGACGTAGATCGGCACCTCGCGACTCAGCATGGTGCGCACCTGGACGGGCGAGGTATGTGTGCGCAGCACCTGCCGCGACCCCTCAGGTCCTACGTAGAAGGTGTCCTGCATCGACCGCGCCGGATGATCCGGCAGGAAGTTGAGGGCGTCGAAGTTGTGGTGTTCGGTCTCGACCTCGGGTCCCTCGGCGATCTCCCAGCCCATCCCGACGAACACGTCGGCCACCTGTTCGGCGATCACCGTGATCGGGTGCCGTGCACCGGTTCGGCGGCGGTTGCTGGGCAGCGTGACATCGACCGTCTCTTCGACCAGGACCGCCGCGTCCCGCTCGGCGTGCAGCGCGGCCGTGCGGTCGTCGAGTGCGGCCGACACCCGTCCCCGCACCTCGTTGACGAGCTTCCCGCCGGCCGAACGTTCCTCTTTGGGGAGCGACCCGAGAGCGCGTCGGGCGAGCGCGATCGGCGACCGGTCACCCAGGTGTGCGGTCTTGGCCTCGGCCAGCGCATCCAGGTCGGCGGCCGCGGTGAACGCCGAAATGGCCGCGGTTGCGGCGTTCTCGAGTTCCTGCTGGTCCGGAAACACCGGTTGGTCGGCGGATGAAGCCACGGTCTGCTGCACTCCTCGTGTACGCGTATCGGTCGGTCACCTGCTGCGATGACCCCAGTCGAGAGTAGTCGACGGGTCCGAACGCACGGTCAACGGACCGGGGGCGCACGGTCGACGGATCACTTCCCGTAGCCGGCTCGCTTCAACGCGTCGGCCATGGCGCCCGACGGGGCAGGACGGGTCTCACGCCTGCGGTCACCGCCGGACTTGCCCGCTCCCACCTTCTTCGCCCCGGGATCGTTTCTGGACTTGGGGTCGTTCTTGCCAGTCGTTCTCCCAGTCGTATTGCCACTGCCCGAAGGTCGACGGTCCCGTCCGCCCCCGCCACCTCCACGGCCGCCTCCACCGCCACGACGGTTGTCGGCACCGCGGTTCTCGTCACGACCACCACGTCCGCCGTGCCCGCCCTGTCCGGCCGCCTCGTGATCGTCGTCGAGACGAAGTGAGAGACCGATGCGCTGGCGCGCCACGTCGACCTCCATCACCTTCACCTTGACGACGTCGCCCGACTTGACCACCTCTCGCGGATCGGAGACGAATCGATGCGCCATGGCAGAGACGTGCACCAGACCGTCCTGGTGCACACCGACATCCACAAACGCGCCGAAGGCCGCCACGTTGGTGACCTGACCTTCGAGAATCATGCCCGGACGCAGATCCGACACCTTCTCGATGCCGGCGGCGAACGTCGCGGTGGTGAATTCCGGTCGGGGGTCGCGGCCGGGTTTGTCGAGTTCGGCGATGATGTCGATCACGGTCGGTCGGCCGACGGTGTCGTCGACGAAGTCGTCCGGACGCAGCCGCGTGAGGGTCGCGGTGTCGCCGATGAGAGTCGACACATCGGTTCCCACCCGTTCGACGATCCGCGCGACCACCGGATACGACTCGGGATGCACGCTCGACGCGTCGAGCGGATCGTCGCCACCGGGGATACGCAGGAACCCGGCGCACTGCTCGAACGCCTTGGGGCCGAGCCGTGGAACCTTGCTGAGTTCGGTACGACGCCGGAACGCGCCGTGAGCATCACGGTGCGCGACAAGGGATTCCGCCAGACCGGTGGTGATCCCCGACACCCGTGCGAGCAGCGGCACCGACGCCGTGTTCACGTCGACACCGACGGCGTTCACCGCATCCTCGACCACCGCTCCCAGCGAGCGGGCCAGCAGGGCCTCGGAGATGTCGTGCTGGTACTGCCCGACGCCGATCGACTTCGGGTCGATCTTGACGAGTTCGGCCAGCGGATCCTGCAGCCGACGCGCAATCGACACGGCGCCACGCAGCGAGACGTCGAGGTCGGGCAGTTCCTTGGACGCGTAGGCCGACGCCGAGTACACCGACGCGCCCGCCTCGGACACGACGACACTGGTCGGCGGCGTGCTGCCGGCCGCCTTGATCGCGGCGAGCAGTTCGCCGGCGAGTGTGTCGGTCTCCCGGGACGCGGTCCCGTTGCCGATCGCGATCAGTTCGACCCCGTGCCGGGCGACCAGCGCACCGAGAACGGCGAGCGCACCAGAACGCTCGCGGCGCGGTTCGTGCGGGTAGATGGTCGCGGTCTCGACGACCTTTCCGGTTGCGTTGACCACAGCCACTTTCACGCCGGTGCGCAGCCCGGGGTCAAGCCCCATAGTCGTGCGGGCACCCGCCGGTGCCGCGAGAAGCAGATCGCGCAGGTTGGTCGCGAACACGCCCACCGCGTCGGCCTCGGCGGCCTGCCGCATCCGCATCCTGATGTCGAGGGAGAGCCCGACGAACAGTTTGGTCCGCCAGGCCCAGCGGACGGTGTCGAGCAGCCAGCGGTCGGCGGCGCGTCCGTGATCGGCGATGTCGAAACGTGCCGCGATCAGCCGTTCGTAGTGCGTCGGACCGGTGGGGCGGCCGGCAGCGTCGGTCTCGGCGTCCGGATCGGGATCGAGCGTCACCGACAGCACGTCCTCGCGTTCACCACGCAGCACGGCGAGCACTCGGTGCGACGGCAGTGACGTGAACGGCTCGGAGAAATCGAAGTAGTCGGAGAACTTGGCGCCCGCCGATTCCTTGCCGTCGCGGACCGCGGTGCGCAGCACTCCGCGCTGCCACATCGCCTCGCGCAGTTCGCCGACCAGATCGGCATCCTCGGCGAAGGTCTCCACGATGATGGCGCGCGCCCCGTCGAGTTGTTCGGTGGTGTAACCGGCCGGGTCGGTGGCGGCGTCGGCGAGCAGGGCATCGGCCACCGGCTGATGACCGGCCTCCCGCGCGATCTGTGCCTTGGTGCGCCGCTTCGGCTTGTACGGGAGGTAGATGTCCTCGAGTCGCGCCTTGGTGTCCGCGGCGGCAATCCGCGCGTCGAGTTCCGCGTCGAGCTTCCCCTGTCCCGCAATGGATTCCCGCACCGCGGCGCGTCGCTGTTCGAGCTCACGCAGGTACTCCAGCCGTTCGTCGAGCGTACGGAGGGCCACGTCGTCGAGCCCGCCGGTCGCCTCCTTGCGGTACCGCGCGACGAACGGCACGGTGGCGCCGCCGTCGAGCAGGTCCACAGCCGAACGCACCTGGCCCACGCCGACGCCGAGTTCGGTGGCGATGGCCGCGGTGATGCGCGCGTTCACCGCCTCGGGCGACGGTTGGGTGATCGGGCTGGGTTCGGTGGTCGCGGCCGATGCGGGAGCTTGTGGTTCAGACACGAGAGGCGACCCTACCGGGTGGTCCCGACAGTGTTGCGCAGCGTTGTCCCGACGCGTCAGCCACGGGCGTGTGCGCGGGCACTCTCGTACAGGCAGATCGCCGCTGTCGCAGCGATGTTCAGACTCTCGGCCCGACCCCGGATCGGAATGGAAACACGATGGTCGGCGGCGTCCTGGACCTGCACGGGAAGTCCGTGAGCCTCGTTTCCGAACAGCCAGGCAGTCGGCTGGGCCAGCAGCGCATCCGCGTCGTCGAGGACGACCTCACCGTCGGCCGCGGTGGCGAGAATGGTGATGCCGGCCGCGCGAATGGTCTCGAGAGCGTCGAGTGTCGCGCGCTCACGCACGATCGGCAGGTGAAAGACGCTGCCGGCGCTCGATCGCACACACTTGCCGTTGTGCGGGTCGACCGCGTCGCCGAGCAGCACGACGGCGTCGGCACCCATCGCGTCGGCACAGCGGATCAGCGTTCCCGCATTACCCGGCTCTCTGGGTTCGACGGCGATCGCCAGCAGTCGCGGCTCCCGCGAGAGGACCTCGGCCAGGGAGGTGTCGAGCAACGTGCACACGGCGAAGAGGCCGGGCGGCGTCTCGGTGTCGGAGAGTTTCGCGGCCGCTCGTGCGGTGACGGCGACCACCGGGATGTGGTGACCACGCGCCGCGGCGATGATCTCCTGGAATCGGTGCTCGTCATCTTCGGCGACCAGCACCACTTCGGCGCGGTGCGTGCGCAGTGCGGCGTCGACGGAGTTGGCGCCCTCGACGAGGAAGCGTCCTTCGGCGCGACGCACCGACGCGCGCAGGAGCTTCGCATACGACACGACCCGCGACGAGCGGTCGGACAACACTTCCGTCATGGAATCCATTGTCCCCGCTGCGTCACGGGTCGGTTGTCGCTCGGAACCTGAATCAGGCAGCCGGAGCGTTCACGTCGGCGGGGAGCGCCTTGCGGGCAACCTCGACCAGACCGGTGAAGGCCTCCGGGTCGGTGACCGCGATGTCGGCGAGAACCTTGCGGTCCACCTCGACACCGGCGGCCTTCAGGCCCTGGATGAAGCGGTTGTAGGTGATGTCGTTGGCGCGGGCCGCGGCGTTGATACGCGCGATCCACAGCTTGCGGAACTCACCCTTGCGGGCGCGACGGTCCCGGTAGGCGTAGGTCATCGAGTGGAGCTGCTGCTCCTTGGCCTTGCGGTACAGACGCGAACGCTGTCCGCGGTAGCCCTTGGATGCCTCGAGCGTCGAACGACGCTTCTTCTGGGCGTTGACGGCCCTTTTCACGCGTGCCATGTGTCAGATCCTTCAGTCGTCAGTGGGTGACCCGGGTGCGGTCGGCGTACGGCGCCCGGGAGGGCAATCAGCGGTTGAGCAGCCGCTTGATGCGCGGGGTGTCGTTCT
The DNA here is from genome assembly GCF_053588675.1 of Gordonia sp. NPDC003422. Classification (NCBI taxonomy): domain Bacteria; kingdom Bacillati; phylum Actinomycetota; class Actinomycetes; order Mycobacteriales; family Gordoniaceae; genus Gordonia; species Gordonia sp. NPDC003422. The sequence goes on along the minus strand of NZ_JBSFQL010000041.1, from coordinate 4,863 downwards.
CGCTCACCACGGCGACACCGTCGAGACGACGGGTGCGGCGAGAGGACTTGTGCTCCAGCAGGTGGCGACGGTTGGCCTTCTGGCGCACGATCTTTCCGCTACCGGTGACCTTGAATCGCTTCGCGGTTCCCTTGTGGGTTTTGCTCTTGGGCATGTTCTTCCTTCATTCGGGCGAATCGCACCGCCGGACCGGTGCGGGTCCGGTGCTGCGATTCGCGTGTCGTTCGGTCGGTGCCCGCGGTCATCCGCGGGTGGCCGACCCAGCTCTTTCTCGGCTCAGGCCTGGTCGCTCGCGGCGGCCTCGCGGCCACCCGATCGTTCCTTGGTCTGCTGTGCCTTCGCGCGGGTCTTCGCTCCCTTGTGCGGGGCGAGAACCATGGTCATGTTGCGGCCGTCCTGCTTCGCTGAGGTCTCGACGAACCCGTAGTCGGCGACGTCGTTGCCGAGTCGCTGCAACAGTCGGTAGCCGAGTTCGGGACGGGACTGCTCGCGACCGCGGAACATGATGGTCACCTTCACCTTGGAACCCGCCTCGAGGAACCGGATGACGTGACCCTTCTTGGTCTCGTAATCGTGGTCGTCGATCTTGGGCCGGAGCTTCTGCTCCTTGATGACGGTCATCTGCTGATTGCGGCGCGATTCGCGTTGCTTCTGGGCAGCTTCGTACTTGAACTTGCCGTAGTCCATGATCTTGCACACCGGCGGGCGCGCGTCGGGCGCTACCTCCACCAGGTCCAGATCGGCTTCTTCGGCCAGGCGGAGCGCATTTTCAACACGCACGATGCCCACCTGCTCACCGTTGGGTCCGACAAGACGGACCTCGGGTACGCGGATGCGCTCGTTGATGCGGGTCTCAGTGCTGATGGGGCCTCCTTGATCAGGTTTCTATGTCGGTGGCCGCCGCGATCATCACTGGGCGCAACTGGCGCGCCGCTCTCAGCAGAAGAGCCCCGCGGTGAGTGATCACCGGCAGGGCTCCGTTACCGACCGATTCACCGACTTACGTCGATCGCCGAACCGCAGGCAGCACCACATGGGTGACACGTGCGACCTGTCGGCGTGAACCGGGACCGTGCAACTGCGAGGATTCGCGTCGCGACGGTGGGAGCGGAACTCCACTTGCGACCCCGGGCAATACCGGGGCGGTCGTGCTATGGGAGTCTATCAGCCATGACCGGAAACACCTATTCGCCGTCGGACTCCCCCGCTGGTGAGGGGGCTCCCGGCGGCCCTGGAAGTGTTCACGATCCGGAGGAATCGAGTATCCCGACAGCCGAATCCGACAACGTGCGCGACCTCGCCGATATTCCCGCGATCGAGGTCATCACCAAGGCGATCGTGATGCTGATGAGCTCGTCGGCGGAGAAGCTCGGTCTGGCGGAGGGCGCAGGCGACGATGACGTCGACCTCGACGAGGCACGACGTCTGATCACCGCGCTGGCCGGGCTGGTCGACGCGTCGAAGGCCGATCTCGGCATCCACGCCGCACCGATCCGGGACGGCCTCAAACAGCTTCAGCTCGCCTTCCGGGAGGCCAGCGCCTACCCGGACGAGCCCGGTGAAGGCCCGGGCGAGAAGTACACCGGGCCGGTACGCGACAGACGCCGCTGACCCGGCGTCGAATCGCCGTACGCTGGGTACATGAGCACTCCGGGCGCACCCGATCAGGATCCGATCGTCGTCGACGGCGAAGTCGTCGGCGAACCGTCGCCGGGCAGGTCCCCGGCGACGACGGGTGACGTATTCATCCCGCCGCTCCCCGACCACGACTACACCGACGCCGGGGTCCCGACCTTCGACTTTGTCCGCGACAAGATCGAGAAGCGGATCGGCACCGCGATCGGGTCGCAGGAACTCGCCGAGGAGACACCGGAGGGCCAACAAGCCGACGAGATGATGCGCAAACGCGACGAGGCGGCCAAGAAGCGGCTCGACGAGATCCGCAAGTCGATGGGAACTTAGTGGTGCTGTTCATAAGTTCGTCGGGGGTCATGCGACCTCTGTGGGTCGGTCGTGGTCGTCGAGGCGGGTGAGATGGCGGTGTAGGTCGGTGGTGGTGTAACGCCAGGCGACGGGTTGGGCGGTGGCGTTGTAGCGTTCCTCGAAGCCGAGCAATCTCTGTTCGAGCGCTTTCAGATTCTCGAAGTTGTTGGGGGTGAGTACTTTCCGTTGGATGATGGAGAAGAAGATCTCTATCTGGTTGAGCCAAGACGCATGTATCGGCGTGGACCATGATCGCGTTGGCATAGCGCGCGGCGAGCCGGTCGATCGCGGGTTGCCCGCGGTGCGAGGAACCGTTGTCGACGATCCAGAACACCCGATCGGCTGAGGCGTACGGTTCTTGCGTCATGACCTGATCGACGAGTTCGGTGAACGCGTCGATACCGGTGGACTGTGCGCAGCGCCCGAACACCCTGGCGTGGCGCACGTCGTAGGCGGCCAGATAGGTCAGTGCCCCACCCCGCTGGTAGTCGTGGTTGACTCGCAGTCCCATCCAGGGGCGGCTGGGGTGGTGTCGTGGCAGCGGCGGCGCGCTTGGATCGACAGTTTCTCATCGGCGCTGATGACATAGTCGTTGGGCCCCAGCGGTGCTTGGTGGTAGCGGCGGGAGTGCAGGTCGAGGACACGGGCGGCTTTGACCTCGAAGTCAGGGTCACGCAGGAAGATCCAGGACTGGTGTTGCCAGGATTTGATCGCGTCATCGGCCAGCCATCGCCGCACCGACGACACCGAGGCCCCGGATCCCGTCGGCCGTGAGTTGGTTGGCCAATTCCGTGCTGCTCCACCGCGATAACGGAAGATTGTGCTCGGCGGGCAACTGACCAGCCCATGCCGTCACCCGGGCCTTGTCGGCCGGGGTGTAGATCGGTGGCCGCCCAGCACGTGGGGCATCAACCAGCCCGGCCAGTCCGCGCCGGCAGAACCGGGCTCGCCACTTGCGGGCGGTGTCGGTGCAGATTCCTACTTCCGCGGCAATCGCAGCGGTGGGCTGACCGTCGGCCGCCAGCAACACGATCAACGCCCGCAACATCTCCCGTTGCGGGGTCGTTGCGGCTCGCACCCGCGCTTGGAGGACCGCTCGGTCCTCGTCGGTGAGAACCACCTGATCGGCGCTGGCCATCACCATGACCTGCTCCACGCCACACACCATGAATCACTCATGTCTCATAGACCACACGGGTCACGCTGGTGATCGCGGGCGACACGCCACTGGGGCACGATCACCGGCATGGCCACACCACCGGACTCGACCTGACTTTTATCAATTAGTGCGTAGGTTCTCGGATGGCCTGGAGTGCTTCGTTGAGGTCGTCGGGGATGGGGTCGGCGGCGGTGATGGTGTGCTCGCCGGCTTGGACGGTGATGGTGCGGTAGCGGCGGGCTGTGGTGACGAACTTCTTGATCGACCAGCCGGTGCGGGCTTCGATGATGCGGGTGACGGCGAGGGCGGCGAACACGACTGCGAGGTGTGCGCGGATCGAGTCCTCTTTGCGATGGAAGATCGGGCGCGCGGCCAGGTCGGATTTCGACATCCGGAAGCTCTTTTCGATCCGCCACAGCTCATGGTAGGTGCCGATCACGAAATCGCTTGTGGGCGAGTCGATATTGGTGGCATACGCCTTCCATCCGGCCAGAGTTCGGGCTTTGGTCTCCAAGTCGCGGTTCACGCTCTTGGCCGCGCCCTTGAGTGTGACGAACCGGTTGCGTTTGACCGGGACCTTGCCCTCGACTGCCTTCTGCGCCTTGGCGATCTGCTCGTCGATACCGCGCAGTGACCGGCGCGCCCGGTCGGCCTTGTACTGGTAGTAGACCACCTGGTTACGGCGGTGGCGCGTCTTGGATGTCGCCGGCCACGGCTGGGTCAACACCAGCCCGTCGGGTATCTCACGACCGGGATTGTCGTTGTGCCACTTACTGATCACGTACGGCACGGTCGGGATCTTCTCACCGAGGATGAACGACAGGCCGGCTTCTTCGATCGCTGCTTTATTGTCCGCGGAGATCATGCCGGCATCCGCGACGACAGTCACGTTGGTGAGCCGGTGGGCGGTCATGAACGCCCGCAACGTCGGCATCAGCGTCAACGTTTCTGCTTTATTGCCCTCGAAAGCCTCCACCATCAGCGGAAACCCGGACGCATCGGTCAACAACCCGACAGTGATCTGTGGTTCAAGGCGGCGTTCTTTGGAGAATCCGGGCTCGCGGAAGCCGTCGGCCTTGTCGGTCTCGAAGTAGAGCGTGGTCACGTCGTACAACACGAGGGTGGCCGAGTCCAGGCCGGCATACGCCGCGCACGCCGCAGCCAGTTTCTGCCGCCACACCGGCTCAGCAAACATCGGCAGCCGCCGGTTGAGCGTGGGATACGACATCGGCGTCAGCCCGGCCTCGGTGAGCACGCGTAGCGAGTCGAGCTTGCTGGTCGGCTCCAGGATTCGGGCGATCACCAACTCCTCAAACACCTGGTCAGAGCCGGTAGCGCGGGCGAAACCGAGTTCGCGATACACCCCCGACAGCGCCTCGCACAGGTGCGCCATCTTCGACGACGTGATCGGCAACGGCCCACCCGACACCCCGGCCGACCCGAATCCCAGATCCAGCTCACCCTGATCGCCAAGGATGCGCTGAGCCGCAACAGCTTTCAATGCCTCGATCGCAGCCTTGTCGTGCGCCGAACCCAGATGCTCAATCGAGCGTGACCCACGTCGCGAGGAATGCACGATCTGGACCGCCGTCGCTCCCGACGCCGTCTTCACCGTCCGCACATACGGGCTCTTCGAAGTTAGGCGGGCACTGCTCAGCAGTGGAATTGCTGGTTGTTGGCCCGCTGGGCGCGGGTGCAGTGGAATCGTATCCGGCGGCGTG
>NZ_JBSFQL010000040.1:0-33254 GCF_053588675.1 Gordonia sp. NPDC003422 | reverse complement strand
GCCACGCTCACTTCGTCGCCTCCTTCACCCACAGGACCACTGATCGCTTGAGGACATCACGCTCCATGCGCAGCTCGGCGACCTCGTCACGCAACCGTTTGAGCTCAGCAGCGTCATCAACGGTCAGCTCGCCGCGGCCCTCCCGCTCGGCGCGCGCCCGGTTGACCCAGTTACCCAAGGTGCCCTCGTTGACCCCCAGGTCTCGAGCGACCTGGGCGATCGGCTTACCTGTCTCCTCGACGATCCGGACCGCCCCATCACGAAACTCCCGGTCGTACTTCTTCCGCTTCTCTGGCATCGTGCTCCTCATTATCGATGCCTCTACGGTTCGGGGGGAACCTCATTGACCGAGACCACGCAGAACGTCCCGACGACCCCGGCGATGCCCATCGGAATCAGCATCAGCAGATGGCGTCGAGGCGGCATGCGGTCCCAGCCGTAGAGGTAGATCCCGAGGAAGATCGCCTCGACGAAGAACGACAGCCCTTCGAACGCGAATGGCAATCCCAGCACGTCACCGAACCGGCCCATCAAACCGGGCCACAGCAGACCCATCTCGAAGCTGAGGATCGTGCCCGAGACCGCGCCGATCGCGAACAGCACTGCCGACACCTTGGCCCACCGTCGGGCCAGTCCCATTGCGACAGGGCCGTCGCGCACGATGCCGCGACGGCGCATCACGAAGATCATCGTCGGGAACGCCACCCCGAAACACGCAAGGACGATGTGCCAGCCCAGGGACACCGCCATCTGCTGCCGGGCCGGCATCAGACCCGGAGGTTGCTGACCCTCCGCCACAACCAGCAATGCCTCGGCCAGGTACACGGTCGTCACCGTCGAGCAGGGCCGGTTGTTCCAGCCCGACACGTCGTCATCTGTACCGAAGGTAATCGCACGCAGATGAGGTTCCCGCCGGGGGTGGCCGGTAAACGCCACTGCCCCGCCGCCGGCTCGAGCTCGTGTCCGCAACGACGAGGGTGGGTCCGAGTTGCTCGACGACGATGAACAGCGCGTCGGGGACGGTCCGGCGGGTCAAGTCAGCGGCGGGATACGGTGTACCGGAAACCCGATTTCCGGGTGAAAAACTTTGTTTCGTACTCTTTTCCCCGTCAATCCCGCTGCTGCCGATGCGTTCGTGACCGAAACCACTTCGAGTGTTTGCGTGTGGTGCTCGTCCACCGACGAAATCGCGGAGTTCCGCGGCGAGAGGCGCGGACGGTGCTCAACCAGACGCGCACGCAGACTCCCCCGCGTGCTGCTTCCCGGCGGCGAAGCGTCGAACCGCGACGACGACTGCCCACGAAGGCAGGCGGGAAGGCGGTGGCCACCAAGCCGCAGAATGTCAGGTCCGGCGTCGCCGGGCCGGCGAACGTCTCACGACCCGACCGCGCCGAGCTCATGAGCCGGGCGCAGAGCCTCCTGGCGCAGCTCACCGAGATCGAGGAACGTCTGCAGGTCGCGCAGAAGGATGGCGGCTTGAGTGGCAAGGCCAAGGTGTCCGACCTGACCGCGAAGCGCGACTCCGTGTTGCGCACGCTCGCCGCGTTGGAGAAGGCCAAGCGGGCGCTCGAGCCGGCCTGAGGTGGACGCACCACACCCCGTACGCTTCGTGACGGGGCACCTCGCTGCGCGCGGTGCGTCAGCCGCGTAAGGCGGACGCAAAGAGCGACGGCAGCCGGGTGGCCTTCGGATCTGCCGCGAATGCAACCATCTTTCGGCCTACATGGTGCGCATGCGTGTTCCTGACGAACCACGCCGGCTTCGGCGTGATCGACAGCTGGCCGGTGATCAGAGATCGGCTCAGCGGGCGGAACGGGCCGGTCACGACCGTGCGCTCTGTGTCGTCCACCAGTGATGCGTTGTGTACCAATCCGATTCCGCTCTCGACATCGACGAGGGTCGCACCGGGAAAGCCGCCCCATGGTGCTGCTGCGGTGAGATAACCGACCCCCGTCCACGCGTTGATCGCAATCGTGCCGTAGCGGAGCGATTCCACGAACCACTCGAACTCTCGACCGAGCTTGCGGCGGTATCTCGGGTGCACCAAGACGTTGGCGCCGAGAGTGCCCTCGAGCCGCTCATTGACGAAGCGGCTCGCTGCCCGGAGGTAGGCAATCCCGTCTCCGGGGATCTCCACGACGGCCAGCACGGGCGAGAAGTACTCCACGGTGAAGGCCTCGGCCACCTGGTCCGGTGAGAGCCCCTCGATCAGCAGCCGGCCGTTCTCGCGTGCGTTGGCCGTGGCGTGCCGGTCGGCTGCCGCGGCGACCCGTTGGTCGCTTCCGGGGTAATAGGCTGGCCGCGCGGGAGCCTTGTCGATCTGGTCGCGGAGTTCCCGGAGGAACTCCCCTTTCTTGGACCACTCGGACGGGATCACGGCAACCTGGGCGGCGATGCAGTTGTAGCCGCCGTTGTGCAGACGCTGGGTGGCCAGGTGCTCCGCCTGGAAACGGATGTCCTTGGCCGACCACCCGGTGGGGACGACGACGGTGGGTGATACGCCGCCGAGTTCACTGGTGATGGTCTTGCCGAGCTTCGGTACGCCGGCCCGGCGACGGGCCTCGCCTTCCGGGCCGGTGCCGAAGACGATGGCGTCGTGACTTGCCGAGCTTCCGGTGATGTGGACATGCGCCACATTCGGGTGATCGACGAGATACGAGCCGACCTCGACACCGCCCCTGACGACCTCCACGAAGCCGCGCTCGGACAGGGGTCGCAGGACGGCGTTGATCGCGTCGAACATCTCGCCCAAGACGGGGTTCAGTTTGAGGATCACGACGCGATTGTGCGCGATCAGCTCGTACAGGGTGTCCAGCACGGCGATCGAGGTGATGTTGCCGGCGCCGAGGACGACTGACATGCCGTGCGTCGTCGCGGGGTCGAGTTGCGCCAATCCCGCCGCCGACCGCGCCTGGGTGACACTCACCCCCGGCTTCAGCCAGACCTTGGCCGAGACGCCCGACAGCAGTAGCCGATCCCAGATCTGATGGGGAAAGACGTCGAGCGCAACACGACCGCCGGGAGCGACGGAAGTCGGTACGTGGGCGATGGGACTGTCGCCGCTGCTCAGGTCGCGCAGAGAACGGGCCAGCGTGGCAGCGTTCGTGATGACCGGGTACGGCCCCGACAGCCATTCTTCGCCTGCGAGCGGCGATGAGGGCGAGATCCGCTTCGCTCGGCACGCGGCCTCAACCCAATCCGATGCCTGCTCGGCCGCCTGGTGCGCCACCTGTTGCAGAAGGTCGGCGCGCCGGGTCAGCGGGAGGTCTGCCCACCGGCGCTCGCCTGCGCTGAGTCGTAGCAGCGCACTGTCGAGCTCCGCGACTGTGGTGAAATCGGTGGTGAGAGTCATGAGTTGTTCTCCATGGTGTGGTGTGGATGGCTCAGGGTTTCCGCGGCTACACCGGTGTGAATTCGGAGATCTTCCAGCGATCGCCGTCCTTGGCCATCTGGACGCGAATGCGGCTGCCGTCGAGTCGCGGCCCCTCAGCGTCCTTCTTGGACGTCGTCTGGTTGACGAAGAGCAGGACGGTTGCGTGATCGGCGTCCGACGCGACGAGTGCGGCGTCGACCACCTCGGCGTTCGTGACGATCTGCTCCTTCTTGGCAGCAGGTTGAATAACTGATTCGCCCAGTTGGGTGTATTCGTCGAGGAACCTGCCGGTCAGCATGGTCTCGGCAGCTTCGGGCAGCGCGGTGTCGACTGTTCGGTAGTCATAACTGAGCAGTTTGGGGATGTCGGTACGTGCCGATGCAAGCGCGGACTGCCCCGCCGATGCCTCCGTCGTCGCCGCGCTCGTCGCGAACCACACGTAGCCGAGTCCACCGGCGCCGGCGATCACGAGTGCCGCCAGCACCCTGACCAACCCGTTACGCGCCTTTGTCGAAAGTCTGGCGGGCCAGCTCACAACGACGGGGCCGAGTCGTTTGACATGACCGCCGCGCACCTTGTCCTGCTTCTCGGCGCCGTCGGTAGGCGCCGCGTCGGTGTCGACGTCGCGATCCACCTCCGCCTCGGCGAACTCGGATGAGATATCTTGCTCCACAACCTTGTTCATGGCTTCCTCCTCGGTTCTGCCGCCTTCGCGTCGGTCGACGCCTCTTGGTCCGCGCTCCCCGCGTTCATGACACGAACTCCACGTTGCTGACCTTCCACGCATGGTCGGCGGCCGTCAGATCCACCTTCATCCGATAGACGCGTTGCTGCCCGTCGGGTGCCTCGGTGTTCTTGACGATCGAGCTGACCGCGGCCAGGACCCGCGCGGCGTCGTCGTCGGCGGTGATGATCCCCGCCTCCTTGACCGATCCAGTCGAGAGGACCTCGCCGGAGGAAAGGACCTGCTCGAACGACGTAGCCAGCTGTTCAAACTGCTGCTGAAAGGATCCGGTGGCGACGGACTTGATCCGATCCAGGTCGGCCTTCGACCGGCGGTAGTCGAGGCTGACGAGTCCGGCGACCACCTCGCGGGTGACGTCGAGTACCTCAGAGTTCCGCTTCTCGTCCTGCTTGGCCTGATAGAGATCGGTGCCCTTCACGCCGAGCAGCGCGAGCACCGCCACGAGGGCCGCCACCAGCGCCCACACGGTGACCACGGACCGGAGTGGAGCAGTGCCCGCCCCTTCGCCGGCGCTCTCCGGGCCGACCGCGTCGTCGTCGACTTCCGGACCGGTGGCCTCTACTTGATCAGTAACGACTGCCATGTCGCCTTTCCTTTCGCCGAAGCTGAGTTGGTGGGTGTTCCCACGAAGTACGTCACCCCGTCGGGCCCTCGGAACCTTCCGGTGGTCTCCGAATACGGCACCGGCTTCGACGCTGTACGTAAGCGCTTCGGCACCCTCTTCGCCCCTGGGTCACCGCCGGCGTCGCCCATAGAGTGCGGACGCGACAACATCTCCGGCCACGTGGACGGAAGTCCCCCGGGGCAATCGGCCACTAAGGGAGTCCTCACGCGGGGGTCGGTCGCGCACGGGACGTTCCGGGCGCCACGCGCCACCTTCGGGTTGTCGGGGCGCGCGTCGCAGTACTGGTCCGGAACCACCGGCACAGTCCGCATGTCCGATGCGTCACGACGTCGGCTGCCGCCATATCCCTCGGTGCACGGGGGCGGGTTCAGCGTGTTTCCGAGCTTGATGTCGAGTGGAGCCTGCGGACTCTGGCCGAGCGCGTAGCCGTCGACCGAGTTCAGGGTTCCCGACGTGAACGCCGGATAGACGGTCAGGATGTGCCGGAGGTTGGGGACGTTGACGCGCAGCACCTGTCCCACGGACTGGAGGTCGGCGAGCAGCGTCGGCAGCGTAGGCGTCAGCTCGGTCAGGGTGGCCGACACCTGGTCGGCTGCCGACGGGGTCTGGGTCAGCAGAGTCCGCAAGTGTTCATCGCTCAGCGCGAGCTGATCGGTGAACGACGCGAGGTTCGCCACCGCAGAGGTCAGGTCGGCGGCCACCCGGTTGCCAGTGGTCAACAGCGGTTCGGCGTCGTCGATCAGCCGGGTGGTGGGGCCGATATCGATCTGCGCCAACTCGAGCAGCCGCTGTGATGCGTCGATCAACCGAGCCAGGCGATCACCGGTCTGTCCTAGCCCGTCGGACACCTCGTCGACGGTCGTCTCCAGATTCTGGGGCGAGATCGTCGCAACGAGGTTCATGGTCCTCTCCAGGACGTCTTTTGTGGGCGTGGGCGCCTCATTGCCCTTGGCCGACAACACGTCTCCGTCCGTCAGCGCGGGCCCGCCGTTGTCGCGGGGAATCAGATCCACGTATTGTTCCCCGACCGCAGACTGACTCCTGATGTGCGCCGCACTGTTTCGCGGGATCGTGTTGTCCGAATCGATGCGCAGGGTGATGCGAACCGGCGCCGACAAGTCGGCCAGATCGACGTCTACCGAATCCACCCGTCCCACGGTTACACCTCGATAGGTCACCAGTCCGGTCTCGTAAATGCCGCCGGCGGTGTCGAACTCGGCGACCACGCGATACGATCCGATGCCGGTGACCCGACCGATGCCGACGTAGGTGACAGTCCCGTAGACTACGCTGACCACGGTGAGGACAGCGAATACGACGAGCTGCCATCGCACCAGTCTGGTGAGTTTCATCGGGGGCCCCCCATCCCGGCGGGCTGCGGTGAGGTCTTTTTCGATGGGCTGTGATCCGTTGTGGGGGTGCGCAGTCCGAATGGAGCGCGGAGTGGGTCCGCGGCTTGCCGCGAGGTCGCCATCCTGGCCAGGGCCACCTTGGGAATACTGCCGAGCACCTTGTCGCGTATGGCGCCCACCGACAGGTCGAGGGTCAGGAAGAGGTTCTGGTAGTCACCCTTCATTCCCTTGTCGATGACGGTCACCGGGAACGGAACGGTGAGCCCGACGATGAGCGAGCCGACCAGGTCGTCGCCGGACTCCTCGAGCCCCTTCAGTGCGGGACGGAGTTCCGCGGCAATGGAGTTCAGATCGGCGTTGCTGCGTGCGATCACGCTGCCCACCTTTGCGCCGAACACTCCTACGCGATCGAGCATCGTGACCAGCTCCTCGCGTTGGTCCGCCAGCACGGTCAGGGCGGGTTCCAGGTTGTCGATGCCCTCCGCCACGGTCGAACTCTGATCGGCCAGCGTGGCGCTGAGCTTGCCGAGCGAATCGATGGCGCGGCCGATGTCATCACGTTGCTTGTGTAGTCCGGAGACGAAGGTCTTGAGTTGAGATATCGCTCGGTTGGCAGCGGCTGTGCGGCCATCGGTGGCGTCGTTGAGCTCGGTCATGATCGACCGGAGCTGTTCGAGGCCACTGCCGTTGAGGATCAGCGACAAGGCCGCCAGCACCGACTCGGTCGACGGATAGGCTGCGGAGCTGTTGACATCGAGTGTGTCGCCGGGCAACAGCTTGCCCGGCGTCTGCTCCGCGGGAGGAATGAACTCCAGGTACTGCGCGCCCAGCACCGAGGTCTGTGCCAGCTTCACGGTCGAACCGTTCGGGATCTCCACTCCCTCGGAGAGCTCCACGTCCACTTCGGCGAACGACTCGCGCACTGTGATGGACCGGATCTGCCCGACATTCGCGTTGTCGAGCTTGACCAGGGAGTTCGACACCAGGTTCTGCACGTCGGCTAACTGGACGGTGATGCTGTAGCTGTCACCGGAGACGGCGTCGCCTGGCAGTGACAACGAGTTGGCGCCGTCGAACCGACAGCCCGCCACCGTCGACATCGCGACGGCCGCCGCGATCAGTCCCGCGCCGACGTGAAAGCGCTTGTGTCCCATCAGCGTCCTCCCTCCTCGGGGCGACCGGTCGAGCGTGCCATCTCGGACGTGATGACCCGGGTCAGGGTGGTCTCGGCCTTCTGGCATTCCGACTTGGGAGCGTCCACGGTTGTCAGCAGTGCACAGATGAGCGACACCGGATCCGGGAAGTCGGCCACCGCGAGACCGGCCGTCAGTGAGTTCGAGTCCGGGTCGTAGATGTTGTAGAGGTTCGACAGCGCGGTCGGCGCCGTGTGCAGGATCTGAGCCAGATCGTCCTGCCTGTCGACGAGCAGTCGGGACACCCTGGTGAGGTCCTTGACGTCACGGCTTAGCGCACCCTGGTTCTGCTTCAAGTAGTCGCGCAGGCGTGGGGCCATCGAGTTGAGGGCACGGATCGCGGCATCGAGTTGCGTCCGATTGTCGTCGAGCACGGCCGACGCGTCGTCGAGTTGCGAGGCGAAACCGACGATCTGCTGGTCGGCGGTGCGCAGCGCGGTGACGACCTGCTGGAGATTGCGGACTGTGCTGAACAGGTCGGGGCCGGCCGCGGAGAGCGTCCTCATCGCGTCGGAGAGCGCATCGACCGACTTCCGGAGTGAGCCGCCGCTGGTGTCGAGCGCACCGGCCGAGGTGTCGATGAGTCGGCTGAGCGCCCCCTTCTCATCGCCGGTGGAAGGTCCGAGTTGGTGCGCGAGGTCGGTCACCTGCTTCTTGATCTCGTCGTACCCGACCGGGACCGCGGTCCGGCCGACCTCCACCACGGCATCGTCTTTCAGCGCACCAGCCGGCGATCGCTTGACCGGGTTGACGAACTGAACATACCGACCGGAGACGAGGGTCGGCGCCACGATCGCCGCCCGTGCCTCGGAGTCCACGTACGCCGAGTCGTCGTACGAGACCTCGACGCGAACCTTCGCCGGTGTGGCCTCCACTGCTTCGACAGTGCCGATGGTGACGCCGCGCATCTTGACCGGATCGCCGACGAACAGCCCGGTGCCGTCCGTGAACCAGATTGTGGCCCGTGAGGTGTGCGTGCTCTCCCATACCTTCGCCGCGGTCACGGCCACCATGGCGACGATGACGAGGGCGATGACCGCGGGCCCGCCGAGTCGGTTGACGGCTGATGACGTGCTCATCGCCCGCCTCCCGGACTGCCCGGCTGCTGGCCGCGGAGATTGGCCGGCGTGATGTTCTGGAGCAGTACTGAGAAGAACGGTCCGCTGCCCAGGACGTCGGCGAATTGCATGACGAATGTGCGCATCCCCTTGATCGACTTTTCGAGGTTGGCGTAGTTGGCGTTGAGCGTGGCCGTCACCTGACGGACCTCCTCGAGCATCTGTGGGGTGGACGATCCGGTGTCATGGACGAACGTCTCTATCTCGGTGGATACTGCGCGCAGGCTGGTGAGCAGCCTGCGGATCACCTCGGCCCGATCGACGAGGGTCTCGAACAGCACCGACCCGTCGTCGATGAGCCTGGTGATGTTGCCCTTTCGCTCGGCCAGCACGTCGGAAACCGAATCGGCCTTCTGCAGAAGCGTCCGGATTCCGGCATCGCGCGACGACACCGTCCGTGCCGCAGCGGCGACGTTCTCCAGGGAGCCGCCGATGTCGGACGGGAGATCGTTCATGACCTTGTCGAGGCTCTCGACCGCGTCGACGACGCTCTTCTTGTCGGTGTCTCCGACGGTCTCGGTGAGCTGGTCGAGTGACTCGGTGAGGTCGAAGCCGGAACTTGTCCGCGACACCGGGATTCGGTCGCCGAGCTCGCCGGGGCCGGCGGTCGTGAGTTGGACGAAGCGACGCCCGAGCGCGGTCTCGACCTTGATCGAGGCCGTGGTCTCGGAACCGAGCTTCTCCCAGCCGTCGGTGAGCCGCATCGTCACGTCGACGTGGTCCTCGGCGAGCTCGATCGACTGCACACTCCCCGCGGCCACGCCGGCGATGTGCACTTCGTCGTCGGGATTCAGGCCACTGGCGTCGGAGAACTCGGCGACCACGACGGTCACGCCGGGCAGGAACGGAATCGAGCGGTAGTTGAACGCGAGCGCGAGAACCGCGAGTATCGCCCCGATTCCGATGAGACCGGCCCGGATTCGACGGCGGGAGTCGTCAGATCTCATGATGTTTTGACCTCATCTGGTTGTCTCCCTCACTTACAGCGCCGAGCTGGGACTTGGACCATCGGTGTGTCCGCATGTCCGCCGTCGAGCGTCGGATAGCGGATCGCGAGGCCGCACACGAAGAAGTTCACAAAACTGCCGTAGCCCGACGACCTGCCCAGAAGCCGATAGGCCTCCGGCATCTTCGCGAGCAGCATGTTGATCGTTGAAGTGTTGCTGTTCAGGTTCTGGGCCAGACCGCGCAGATGCTCGATGTCGGAGGTGAGATCGGGGCGGGCTCGGGACAGCAGCTCGTCGAGCTCGGTGGTCGCGCCCGCGATGTTCGTGAGGCCGTCGGCGATCAGCCGGCGATCACCGGCAAGCTCGGAGACCAGCTCCTGCAACTGGACGACGACGCTGCCGAAGGCCTCCCGGCGATCCGCTACCGTTACGAGCACGGTGTTCAGATCGGTGACCACCGATCCGATCGTCGCGTCGCGATCGGCGATGGTTTCGCCGAGTTCACCCATTTGGGTGATCAGATCGCTGATATCGGCTGTGCGGCCGTTGAGTACCGAGACCAGCGCAGCGGACAGCTTGTTGGTCTGCTCTGGATTCACCCCGGTCAGTAGGGGTTTGAACCCGTTGACGAGTGCATCCATGTCGAGAGCCGGCTTGGTCTGCGATACCGGGATCACGCTGTCGGCTGACCGCCTCCTACCCACGTCTCCGGGGTCGGTCTTCAGCTCGAGGTACCGATCACCGATCAGGTTCTTGTACCTGATGTAGGCGTTGGTGGTGGTCGTCACCGGGATGTGGGAGTCGACGTCCATACGGACCTCTGCTCCCAGACCCGTCTGCGCAGCCGCACCGGAGTCCACGATGTCCACATCGGTGACCTTCCCGACCACCACACCGGCCACCTTGACGTCGTCGCCGGTCCGCAGGCCGGATGCGGACATGAACTGAGCGCGGAAAACCGTTGTCGGACCGAAACGCAGGTCGCCGACGATCACGAACAGAGCCGAGGTGATCAGCGAGCTGACAGCGAGAAAGATCCCCAGCTTGATGGCCGGTCCGGTGATTGTCATTTCGTCATTCCGTAGATCATCGAGGCGAACGGGTTTCCGATGACGTCTTCGATCGACTTCACATCGCGGTACGCGTGACTGCCGTCGTCGAAGTCGACGTGCCCCGGCCCCTTTTCGCCGGGTGCGCGCGGGTAGCCGTAGCAGCTCGGTCCCGCCGTTCCTGCCGTGTGTTCGGGCGCGTCGATGCCCGGTCGGTATGGCGGGTCGCCGATGAGCAGGGTGCCGACGATGTCGAGGCCCGGTCTCGCTCCGCCGAACGCCCGCTCGAGATATTTGCGGCTCGTGTTCAGTCCGTCCAGGAAGCACGGGTAGATCGGTCCGTAGTCTCCGAGCACCTGCGCCGGCGGCGCCAGGGCGTCGGCGGCCTTCACCAGTGGCGTGCCCGCGTTAGTCATGAACCGGTTGCCGGTGTTCCCGAACTCGGTGAAGCTCAACAGGAACGCAGTCAGCTGCGACTGGTTCTCCACAATCGTCTTCGAGGTGGTGGTGAGGTGACGGACGGTGGCCATCAGGTCCGGTGACAGTCCGGCGAATGTGTCGAGATTGTCCGCACCGAGCTCGAGATCCCGTTGCAGAGTTGGCAGTGACTTGTTGAAGGTCGCGAGGTAGGTGTTCACCGAGTCGACCAGCTCGCCGAGCTTCTCGCCCCGATCGACGGTGCCGGTCTGCACAGCGGTCAGGGTTGCATTCACCCGCGCCGGGTCCACACGGTCGAGAATTCCGACAAGCAACTCGAAAGTGTCGTAGACCTCGACCGGCGTTTGCGAGGTGTCGATGGTGGCACCGGCGCTCAACGTCGATGCCGCCGGCTGCTCCGGCATCGTCAGCGCGACGTACTTGCGGCCGAAGAGCGTGGTCGGCTCCATCTCCGCCCGGACGTTCGTCGGCAGATCGCCGAGCTGGTCTTCCTCCACCGCCAGCTCGATGCGAGCGTGATCGCCGTACACGTCGACAGATGCGACACGACCGATCACTACGCCGTACAGCTTGACGTCCGATCCAGGCACCAGCAGCAGCCCCGTGCGCGGGGCGTTCAGGTAGATGGACCCGGTGGCCTGGAACCTGCCGTTGTACGACATCAGCGCAGCCACGACGACGCCCACCACCACGGCGAAGGCGACGAACGCGTACAGCAGGTGTTGTCTGCGTGAGTGTTCGATCATCCCGACACCCGCACAGTCGCGTGGACGCCGCCGTACAAGGCGATACCGACGATGAAGTCGACCATCATGATGATGATCAGTGACGTGCGGACGGCGTGGCCGACAGCGACGCCGACCCCGGCCGGTCCACCGCTGGCGTTGTAGCCGTAGTAGCAGTGCACCGCCATCACGGCGACCGCCATGACGATCACCTTCAACAGTGAGATCGCGATGTCACCGGGCTGCAAGAACAGCCGGAAGTAGTGGTCGTAGGTGCCCGGCGACTGGTCCGACAGGAACACGCTCACGAACTTGGTGGCGGCGTACCCGGTGAAGAGGGCGATCGCGTACAGCGGCACCACAGCGGCGAGTCCCGCCGCGATCCGCGTCGACACCAGATAGGGCAGCGACTGAACCGACATCACCTCGAGCGCGTCGATCTCCTCGCTCACGCGCATGGCACCGAGTTGCGCAGTGAAACCGGAGCCCACCGTCGCCGTGAGTGCGACGCCAGCAATGACCGGGATCGCTTCGCGGGTGTTGAAGAAGGCGGAAATGAAGCCCGACATCGCTTCCACACCGACGCGCCCCAGTGAACTCGATCCCTGTTGACCGACCTCGTATCCGGCTGCAGCCGTGAGGAATCCGATGATCACGACGGTCCCGCCGATGATGGCGAGTGCACCTGCGCCGAGCGACACCTCAGCTAGCAGGCGCAAGGTCTCGCGACGATAGTGGGTCATCGCCTTGGGTACCGCCCGCAGCGCCACCCCGTAGAACGCCAGTTTCTCTCCGAAGGATTCGGCGGGCTTCAGCGCCTTCCCGGCGTCCAACCGGTCGGTCAGTCGCCGCGACGGTTCGGTGGGCATCTGAGTCGATGTCAACGTGGTCCCTGCTCTTGTGTTCGCGCAGTCATGTCGAGGCCTTCAGTGCAGTGCGAGCGTGGTGATGACCGCGTTCGCGAGGAACAGCAGCACAAAGCTGAAGACAACGGTCTGGTTCACGGCGTCGCCGACACCCTTCGGTCCGCCTCCCGCGTTGAAGCCGAGATGGCAGGCCACCAGTGCGGCCAGCAGACCGAAGATGCCGGCCTTGAGCTCGCTGATGAGTAGGTCGGGAATTCCGGTGAGGATCGGGATCGCGGTGATGTATTGACCCGGCGTGGCACCTTGGAGGAAGACGCCGTACACGTATCCCCCGGCCAGGCCGATGGCGGTCACCAGGCCGTTCAGGAACACCGCGACGCCGCAGGAGGCGATCACGCGCGGAACTGCGAGTCGCTGGATCGGGTCGATACCGAGCACCTTCATGGCGTCGATCTCTTCGCGGATGGTGCGCGAACCGAGATCGGCGCAGATCGCGGTGGCACCTGCGCCCGCGACGACGAGAACCGTGACGATGGGTCCGATCTCTCGGATGACGGCCACACCCGCGCCCGCACCGGACAGGTCGATCGCACCGATCTCGTTCAGCAGAACGTTGATCTGGAACACCACCATGACGCAGAACGGGATCGACATCAGCATGGTCGGGACAATCGATACGCTCGCGATGAACCACGCCTGCGCCACCAGCTCACGCCACTGGAAGGGACGCCGTGGGAGCATCTTGACGATGCCCCAGAAGGTGAGGAAGAAGTCGCCGACCATTTCGGTACCGTGGCGCGCCTTCTTGAGAACCGGTGCGAGCGTTGACGATTGGCGTCGTTCCGGGAGCGCTGTTTCGGGGGCGAGTGCGCTCATCGGGCGTCGGAGCTCTCACGCGTTGCGGCCCGCGAGATCTTCTCGTCTGCCACTCGACGGACAGGAATGATGGGCAGTCGCAGCGCTCCAGGCGCCGAGACCGGCACGATCGGCGACCGGGGTTCGGTGGGCTCGATGCGCCGATAACCCGAACCCTGGATCGGGCGAAGGTCCTTCTCCCCCTTGTTCGGCCACAACGCGGCGGCCCGCTCGGCCTGAGCAGCTATGGTCAGCGACGGGTTGACGCCCAGATTCGCGGACACGGCCGAACCGTCGACCACACTCAGCGACGGATAGCCGTACACGCGGTGATATGGGTCGATCACACCGTTGTCCTCATCGTCCCCGATCACGCATCCGCCGAGGAAGTGTGCGGTCATCGGCACGTTGAACACCTCGCCCCACGTTCCGGCGGAGGTGCCGCCGATCTTCTCGGCGATGCGCCGCGTGGCTTCGTTGCCCGCGGGGATCCAGGTGGGATTGGGCTCGCCGTGCCCCTGCTTGCTGGTGAGCCGGCGACCGAACAGACCGCGCTTTGTGAAAGTGGTGATCGAGTTGTCGAGGTTTTGCATCACCAGTGCGATCACGGTCCGCTCGCTCCAGCCCTTCACCGCCAGGACACGTGCTGTGGCGAGTGGATCCCGGAGCGCGACGCCGATGAATCGCAGCCATCGCGGCAACCGTCCGTCGCCGTCGGTCATCGGCGCCTGCAACAACCCCATCGCGTTGGAGCCCTTGCCGTATCGGACGGGTTCGACGTGGGTGTCCGGCGTGGGGTAGAACGACGACGTGATCGCCACGCCCTTGGTGAGGTCGAGGGATTCGTCGACGCGGTAACGGGTGGCCCCGAGGATCGACTCGGAGTTGGTCCTGGTCAACTCGCCCAGTCGCGTCGAGAGCTCAGGAAGGCGGCCGGAGTCCTTGAGCTTGTGCAGCAACTGCTGGGTACCCCAGGTACCCGCCGCGAAGACGACATTGTGAGCGGTGAACGCCTTCTCGCGCTTACGAATCCAGGCACCGGTCTTGACTGTGTCGACTGTCCAGGAGCCATCGGGTCGCTGACGCACGTCGGTGACGGTGGTCAGCGGATTCACCACCACTCCAGCGCGTTCGGCGAGCCCGAGGTAGTTCTTGAGCAGCGTGTTCTTGGCACCGTGACGGCAACCTGTCATGCACTCGCCGCACTCGATGCAGCCGGTGCGATCCGGTCCGACCCCACCGAAGTAGGGATCCGACACGGTACGACCGGGCTCGCCGAAGTACACCCCGACCGGAGTCTGGACAAACGTGTCGCCGACACTCATGTCGTCGGCCACCGACCGGATGATCTCGTCGGCAGGCGTCATGTGCGGGTTGGTGACCACGCCCAGCATGCGACGCGCCTGGTCGTAGTAGGGCGTCAGCTCGTCTTCCCAGTCTGTGATGTGCGCCCACTGCGGATCGCCGAAGAATGCTGATCCCGGCTGGTAAAGGGTGTTGGCGTAGTTGAGAGAGCCCCCCCCGACTCCCGCCCCGGCCAAGATGACACAGTCGCGAAGTAGGTGGATGCGCTGAATCCCGTACGCACCCAGCTTCGGCGCCCACAGGAATCGTCGAACGTCCCAGCTGGTCTTGGCGAAGTCCGCATCGTCGAATCTGCGGCCGGCTTCGAGAACGCCGACCCGGTAGCCCTTCTCTGCCAGGCGAAGGGCGGTGACGCTGCCGCCGAACCCGGAGCCGATCACCAGGACGTCGTAGTCGGTGTCTTTCTCGCTCGCCTCAGCGTTCATTGGATGCTCGCAATCGTCTGTGGGCGTGGGTATTACGTGGCTGATTGAGCCTCTACAGGAACACGTCCCTGTGATGACCGTGTGCCGGTCGCCGCTTCTGTCCGTCCTGGCCAAGCGGGGCGGTGCGGCCGGACACAGTGTGTTGACACTGTGAGATGAACTGTATTGTTTCTACACATAATTGCCTAATGTGTCAAACACTCAGGCGGGCGCCTTAGGCCTGCATGCCAATTCGGGCATGATGGACACATGGCTACGCCCCCGAGCTTCCACGACGAAGTACGCGACCTGCTTCGCGATCGCATACTCGACTCCGCTCGCGATCTCGTGGTGGAACGGGGATGGTCCGCGGTGAACATGTCCCGGGTGGCGCGCGAGGTCGGAATCAGCCGTACGACCCTCTACAACGAGGTCGGGACCAGGGATCAGCTTGCGGCATCGCTGATCGCACGCGAGGCAGACCGCTTCCTCCACGGGGTCGTCGAGGGCATCGCGGACGAACAGGACATCGTTGACGGACTCACAGCCGCCGCGGAGCGCACACTGACCCTTGGTGAGGACAACGAGCTTCTGATGTCGATCATCTCGGGCAGACTCCAGGGCGGCGAACTCCTGTCGCTGGTCACCGTCGACTCAGAGGTCGTCCTCGGGCGGGCGACGCAGGTGGTAGCCGATCAGATCCGTTCTCGGAAGCCCGATCTCGACGAATTCGCGCTGGAGTCGATCACCGAGATCTTCGTACGACTCACCGTGAGCCACCTGCTCCAGCTCCGGGGTTCGCGTGCCGAATCCGTCGTGCAGATCCACGCTGTCATTCTCGCCTTGTTCGCAAGCCCGCCAGCTCCCCCGGCGGGATGACGCGTGGACGGAACAAGCCAAGCCGAGCGCTTTGAGAACACTGATCCCCATCTTCGGGAATCGCTTGTGCAGCCAGGTGGCCAGCGCCATTCCCAGGGAAAGATGGCCTCACGCCGGTTGGTGCGTATCGCCCGGACAGTTCGTCGAGCGACGTCTTCGGGCTCCAGAACCGGAAACCACTGCGACATCCGGGGGTACCACCCCATGTCTGCATCGTTCCGTTCGAAGTAGTCGGTGTTGACCTCCGAAGGGCAGACGAGTGAGACTCCGATGCCATAACGACCGACTTCCTCGCCGAGACTGTTCGAGAACCCCACCATGGCGGCCATAACGGTGGCTAGAACGAACCGGCTGGTGTCCTCGGCGAGGCGGCAGACGTTGAGGTGTGGCTGAGAATTGCCGCGTAGGCGATGCTGGCTGACTTGTAACGACCGTGCGCTTCGGACGGGGCGGGCCCGGGTTACCGTATCGAAACGTTATGAACCAGTCGCGAAATTCGTTGTGGTGTAATCAGCTGACGCCCCGATTGGGCTGGTCGAGCATTCATGCGGCTGGCGGGCGTGCACGTCGAAGTCGAAACTGCGACGGGGAGCAGCCGACCCACCGAGCAAACGCATGAGAAAAGCTTGCGACGTCGCAGTACCCCAGTTCGGTAGCAATCTGGCCGATTCCGACGCCGGGATCGAGAAGTCGGAGGATGGCGTGCTCCTGCATGAATTGCTGTCGTAGGCGGCGCAGGGTGGTGCCCTCGGCGTGTAGGTGCCGTTTGAGTGTGCTTACCGATACCGACAGCTCTGCTGCGATCCGACTAGCGTTGACTCGAGCAGGGTCTGCATCAAACTGGGCTCGGACGCGCTGCGTGTACGAGTTGTGACGCCGCTGATCGCAGAGCCGTCGCAGTTCGGCGGTACCGATCCGGTAGGCGACGGGATCGGAAAAGCGGCACACCTCATGAAGCGCCTCGGCTGGTATGCGAACAAATGACGCTGGCGCATCGAAGACGACTCGATGCCCTATCTCTCCCACGTTCAGCGGCTCGGTCGGCGCCGGGCAGGTCAGGTGTAACTCTGCTGAGGACACATCTCCTGTGAGTATTTTCACCAGACGCAGAACGGTCAGGCCCCCATAAGTGACGGCAAAGCAGTCGGTACCCGCGCTGTCGGTGCGCCCTGCGAGACCGATGGTAAGACCACTGGCGCCATGATGAAAGTCCGCACTTAGCGCCGTCGAGATCAACGGCAGAAAACGAAGCAACTCGACGATGTCAACGACCGACCCGGCACTGACCAGCGGCAGGCTCAGTGGACCGAAGGAGGTCAGCTGAGCGTGCTCAGCGAATGCGAGGCCCAGCCGAAACCCGTCGTGCGGCCCCATCGTCGGATACACGTCATGAAACCATTGCATCGGCACCTGCGCTTCTTGCGTGATCAACGTTCTGAGGTCGGTGCCCTCCTGGGCCATTATCCGACCGAATGCGCTCGTCGCCTCCGTGCCCAGCGCACCGCTGTCGAGAAGCTGTGCAAACGCCAACGGGGGCACACCGGATTCACCGAGGGTCACGTGAGCCAGATTAACAACAGATTGCGACGTTCACACATGGATCGGTCGGGATCCGCACATTCACACTCAAGGGGAACCTCATACGTGCAAGGAGGTGGCCATGGCCACGATCACATACATCACCCACGATGGAGACGACTACAAAGTCGATCTCGTGGAGGGAAAGTCGCTCATGCAGACCGCCGTCGACGAAGCGATCCCCGGCATCGACGGTGATTGTGGTGGCGAAGCGGCCTGCGGTACGTGTCACGTCATTGTCGACCCGGCGTGGATCAAGACCGTCGGGCACAGCGGCGAGGGCGAGGAAGAGATGCTGAGCATGCATCCGGAACGGGAAGAGACCTCGCGGCTGTCCTGCCAGATGATCGCGACTGAGGAGTGGGACGGCCTGACTGTTCGCCTCCCAGAATTCCAACTCTGACCCGCAACGACGAAGGAATGCAATCATGAGCATCGCAACCACCGTCGCCGAGAAGGCGCAATCAATGATCCCGATCGACCTTCAGATCCGAGGCGCGCATGTCTATGACAAGACCCGCCGAATCGTCACAAGGACCGACGGCCAGAAGATCTTCACCGAGACCCCGATCCCGCCGGTGGACGAGGTCGATCTCGCCGAAATCGACCTGAGCAACCCGTTCCTGTATCGCCAGGGTATGTGGCGCTCGTACTTCGAGCGTGTCCGCAACGAGGCGCCGGTGCACTTCCGTTCGGAGAGCCCGTTCGGTCCGTTCTGGTCGGTCACGCGACACGCCGACATCATCGCGGTCGACAAGAATCACGAGGCGTTCTCCGCCGAACCGTTCATCATCATCGGCAGGCCCCCGCGTTTCATGGACATCGCGATGTTCATCGCGATGGATCCACCCCGGCACGACAAGCAACGCGCCGCAGTGCAGGGCGTGGTGGCTCCGAAGAACCTTCGCGAGATGGAGGGGCTCATCCGCGCGCGCGTCCGCGAAGTCCTCGACGGCCTCCCACTCAACGAGCCGTTTGACTGGGTCCAGACTGTGTCGATCGAACTCACTGCACGCATGCTCGCGACGCTACTTGACTTCCCTTACGAGAAGCGGCACAAGCTGGTCGAATGGTCCGACCTCGCGACCTCGATGGAGCAGGCCAACGGCGGCCCCTCGGACAACGACAAGGTCTTCCGTGAGATGGTCGCGATGGCGCAAGGCCTGAGTTCGCTGTGGCGGGACAAGGCGGCACGTACCGTGGCTGGCGAAGAGCCTGGCTTCGACCTCATCACCATGCTGCAGAGCAACGAGGACACCAAGAACCTCCTCGACGATCGCCCCATGGAGTTCCTCGGCAACCTCGTGCTGCTGATCGTCGGCGGCAACGACACGACCCGCAACTCCATGAGCGGCGGAGTGCTGGCCCTCAACGAATACCCCGAGCAGTTCGAGAAGCTCAAGGCCAACCCCGACCTCATCCCCAACGCGGTGTCGGAGATCATCCGCTGGCAGACCCCTCTTGCCTACATGCGCAGGGTCGCCAAGAAGGACGTCATGCTCGGCGGCCAGTTCATCCGCAAGGGTGACAAGGTGGTGATGTGGTACGCCTCGGGCAACCGAGACGAGCGCGTCTTCGAGCGTCCAGACGAGCTCATCATCGACCGGGCCAACGCCCGCAACCACATCGCGTTCGGTTTCGGTGTACACCGCTGCATGGGCAACCGGCTCGCCGAGCTCCAGCTACGCATCCTGTGGGAGGAGCTCCTCCCTCGCTTCGACAACATCGAGGTGGTGGGTGAGCCGGAGTACGTGCAATCGAACTTTGTCCGTGGGATCAGCAAGATGATGGTTCGCCTGACCCCCAAGGGGGAAATGTGACGGCTGATCAGGTCGTCATCCTCGGCGCGAGCCACGCCGGCGTCCAACTCGCGGGCGCTCTCCGAAAGGAGAAATGGGCCGGGGATGTCTTGCTGATCGGCGACGAGGGCAGGCTCCCCTACCAGCGTCCACCGCTGTCCAAGGCATACCTGGCAGGTGCATCACAGCTTGATGACTGCGCGATCCGCGGACGTCAGTTCTACGACAAGCAGCGGATCGAGCTCGTGGACGGAACGGCGACGGCGATCAACCGTTCCGCGCACACCGTCACCCTCAGCAGTGGAGACGTGGTGTCTTACGCCACGCTGGCACTGTGCACCGGCGCGCGCGCCCGCACGCTGACCGTTCCGGGCGCCGAGTTGACGGGCGTCCACTACTTGCGCACTGCCACCGACGTCGAGGCCATCCGTGCCGCGGTGGTGCCAGGTTGCCGGGCCGTCATCGTCGGCGGCGGCTATATCGGCCTGGAGACGGCCGCCTCACTTCGAGCTCTGGGTGTGAACGTCACTGTTCTCGAGGCTGCGGAACGCGTGCTCGAGCGGGTGACCGCGCCGGTGGTCTCGAGGTTTTTCGACCGTATCCACCGGACCGAGGGTGTCGATGTTCGCACCAGCGCGTTGGTCGAGGGTTTTCGCGGGGAGGGGCGAGTCGAAGAGGTGGTCCTCGCCGACGGTGAGACCCTGGCCGCGGACCTCGTCATCGTCGGTGTCGGCATCATTCCCAACACGGATCTCGCGGTCGCCGCGGGCCTCGAGGTTGACGACGGAGTCATCGTCGACGACCATGCACGCACCAGCGACCCCGACATCGTCGCCGCCGGCGACTGCGTCAACCAACGGATCGCACGGTACGACAGGCGCGTCCGCCTCGAATGTGTGGCGGCCGCCACCGAGCAGGCCAAGGTCGCGGCAGCGACCATCTGCGGCAACGAAGCCGGTCTCACCGCGCTGCCTTGGTTCTGGTCCGATCAATACGATCTGAAGCTGCAGATCGCCGGGCTCAACACCGGGTACGACGAGGTACTGGTCAGCGGTGACCCTGACCACGACCGTGACTTCACCTGTTACTACTTCAACGACGGCGAGCTGATCGCCGCGGACTGCGTCAACAGACCCAAGGATTTCATGAACGCGAAGCGTACGATCGCACAGCGTTCGTCGCTCGACAGGTCCGAACTGATCGGAGCCACACCATGACCACATCACCCGCGGCAGCGGAAAGGCCGGCGGCGGCGCTCACAGCATCGACCTTCCTCGACATCCATCACGCGACCGTGCAGGCCTTCACCCAAGACGCGGTCGGCGACGCGGACACCGATCGCGAGAAGGCGCGGCGCCTCTTCGCCGCAGTCCGAGACCAGATCCGTTACGACCCCTACACCGTCTCTGACAAGCCCGATCATTACCGGGCCAGCCATGTCATCGAGTCCGGACGTGGGTACTGCGTACCCAAAGCGGTCGTACTGACAGCCGCGTTCCGCGCTGCAAACATACCGGCCCGGCTCGGCTTCGCCGATGTACGCAATCATCTGCAGACCGACGCGCTGCGCGAACTCATGGGAACCGACGTCTTCGTATATCACGGATACAGCCACGTCTACATCGAGGGGCGCTGGTTGAAAGCTACACCCGCGTTCAACATTGAATTGTGCACTCGATTCGGGGTCCCACCTATCGACTTCACCGGCGATCGCGACGCGTTGTTTCACGCGCACGCGGCGGACGGCTCCGCGCACATGGAGTACGTGCACGAACGCGGCGTCTACAACGACTTGCCCCTCGAGGAAATCCTGGCGGGCCTGCGGCATGCCTACGGCCCTCTGATCTTCTCGGGACGGCCAGCTCCGTCCGACGCATCCCGCGCATAGTGTGCGCTCCGGCGGGCTACCGCCGCAGGTCACTGCCCGCTCGAACACCCGTGCCACCACCTGTCGGCCAGATCCCGTCGCCACAGTGTCCACCACCACTAGGGAGACCATGACAATGTCCGAGTCGTTGCTCGACACCTATCCACACCGGATGGGCGGCCATTGCGGCTCCAGCGCGATGCGCGACTTGATGGAGTGGTCGGGACTAGGCTTCGACGGGCCACCGAACGAGGGTCTGGTGTTCGCTCTGGGCGGAGCACTCTCGCTCACGTATGTTCGCACCGACGCCCTCGTGCCGCCGTTGTATCTGGTAGGACGTGGTCCTGACTTCGAGATGGACCTCCCCCGCCGTCTCGGCGCTACGGTGGAGGTCCGGTCCACCGACGATCCCCAGCTAGGGTGGGATCTCGTCCGCGACGAACTCGACCGCGGCCGGCCCGCGCTCGTGTGGGCCGAAATTGCTGAATTGCCCTACCTGCGCGTTCAGTTGCGCATGAGTCGCCACGATATCGTCATAGTGGGCTACGACAGCGACGCAGAAATCGCTTACGTCGCAGACAACGATCGCGTCGAAATTCAACAGGTTCCCTTCGACGCGCTGGCGCGAGCCCGACGCTCGATGACCTTCCCCGAGCCGACCCGACATACGCTCTTCCGCATTGACTGGCCCGAGGCGCTACCGTCAATCGCCGTCGTGGCTGCGGAGGCGTTCGCGCAATCTGCGGCATGCATGCGCGCGCCCGCAGGATCCACGATCGCCGGCCCTGTCGAACACTCGGGGACACACGGAATAGACGCAGCCCTAGCACTATCCTCTGACGTGGTGCTCTGGCATGAGCTGCCCTCCGACGTGCTCGAAGTCCACCTATTCAGTCTTGGTGCATTCATCGAGAAGGCAGGTACGGGTGGTGGCCTGTTCCGACGACTACTCGCGTGTGGCTGCGACGAGATCGCCCGACTGACCGGCGATGCTGCAACCAGCGACCTTGCCAGAGATGCTCACCGAGCGGCTGCAGCATGGACATCAGTCGCTCAGGCGGCCGTACACAAGGGCTCGACCGCTGCTACCCGGCTCGACCACGTCATCGAGGCCGCGGCGGTTCTAACTGACACTGAGTCGAGCCTTGCCACCTCACTGGACTCCGCCGCCAGATCCCTAAGGTCCGCCGTTTAGAAGAACTGCCAGCACCGCATCGGTGAGTGGCTGGCCCTAGCCCGGCCCTTTCGCATCTGGATCGACTGAGGTGGGTCGCTACCGGAGTCCGACGGGGTGAACCACGAGATCGTGGGCATCAGTTCCTACGAGTTGATTCGGTCCTACTGGTCGCGCCAGACCTGGGGCCTGACTGGCTCGCCGGCTTCATCACCGGGGGCGACGTGATGACACTAGATCAGGTGGTAGACGACGAGTCGTTCGACCCGCCCATCCGACACTTGGACAAGTGCTCCTCGCGATAAGGAACACAGTTGTGATCAAATACTGAGGGCGGAGACTGGGGCGGCACCGTCTCTCGCGAGCGGGATCAGTCTAGTCCGAGGCGAGTGGCGAACGCGGGGTCGCCGAAGGGCCTGTCTCTGCGGAAGCGAACGCCCAGTGTGGCCGCAGCGCCGTCAATGATCCCCCACGACGTCTGATAGAGGTGCGCGGAGAACAGGTCCTTGCTCATTCCATTGAGCCGACCGTGATCGATCCACCATTGGGTAGCTGATAGGCCCGCCCCCAAGATGGAGGCCACTACGACGGCGACGAGGGACTCGTCGGCACCGACCGATTGGAGGCCACGGGCGAACTCGTCGGAAATAATCTCCATTGCCGATCTCAGTTGATCCGCGGCCCCTCCCTCACCGGACTCAGAATACTGAAACATGTGGTTCGTCATGAGGAAGCGGACGACCGCCGGATGCTCGTCGACTAATGACACGTATGCGGAGATCGCTGACCGGAAGAGCTCGTCGACGGAGTCCTGCTGTCCGGAGAGCAGAGTTGACTGTGCGGACTCCCAAATCATCGAACCCAAACGTGCTGCCACAGCGGAATAGAGCCCAGCTCGGTCACCGAAATGGCGATAGAGCTTCGGCTTCGACACCCCTGCCTCTTCCGCGAAGTCGTCCATGCTCACAGCGTCGCCAAACTTCTCGATCGCGCGTATCGCCGCGTCGACGAGTCCAGCCTTCACGATAGCGCGGTGGTCGTCCCAACGCGTGCTTCGTGCATCGCGCACACGACGTTGCACTTTCACCGGGGCTGCGGAGATTCGACGGACTACAGACATGACCCTCCACACTATCAGGATGGATGACCGTCGCCCCAATAAGCACGTGGGGCACGCATGCAGTCGGCAGAGACATGGGTCGAAACGAGCTTCAAGCGGATTGGTCTAATCTGGCCACGGCTGAATTGAAGTCTTCGACGGCCTCTAGGTTGGACATGTGACCGACCTTGTCGAGAAGAGTGAATTCAAATAAGACGCTCTGCCGGCCCAGGCGCGCTGCGAGATCCACCGAATGGGCCGCTGGGGTCAGCCTGTCGGCATCACCTACGATGACCGTCGCCGGCACCGTCAGCGAGTCGACCCCCCTGGTGACGTCGATTGTCGCCAAAACTGAACCCCACATCCCGCGCACCTGTGGTGGGCATCTCAACACGATGTCGGCGCACTCATCCACTACCTCAGCAGTCGCACCTGGGCCCAGGGTTCCGTAACGAATCAGGCGGCGAGACAAACGCGTGTCCTGCATCTCGGGTCCGGCGACCGCAAGACTAGCCGCGAAGGCCCGTTCAAGTCTCGGTCGTAGCTGTCGGGGAACTTTGAGCAACGTTGACCGATCCACCAACTGTGATGGCCCGGTGCTTGCCAGTACTACTCCGCGGGCCAGCTCGGACACCGAGGCTGGGTACTCAGCTGCCCAGCTCATGATGGACATACCTCCCATGCTGTGTCCGACCACGACAGCCTTGTCGGTGGGAGTGGCGACCGCCCGAACTACGGCCTCCAAGTCATCGGCCAGAAGTCTCGCCGAGAACGGTACCCGGCCCCGGTCACTCCACCCGTGTCCGCGTTGGTCGTAGACCACTACCCTATGCGTCCCCGCGAACTGCTCGATCTGTGGCCGCCAGAAACGTCCCTGACAGGCCCAGCCGTGACTAAAGACCAGAAGTGGAGCATCCTGGCCCGAGCCGAATTCCTGGGCGAACAACCTGGTTCCGTCGGAGGATAGGACCTCGAGGTGCCGCGATCCTCGCGATTCGCTCGCTATCTCAGAGGTCATCGAAGCTCACCGTAACTGCATCCGTCAGCGGAAGTGCCTGACACGCAAGCCGTTCACCGTCGGCAATGTCATCTTCAACGAGGATGTGGTTTTGTGCCATTTCTACATCACCCTCGACCAGCTTGCATACGCACGCGCTGCAGGCCCCTTCTCGGCAGGAGTACGGGGCATTGTGGCCTTGGGCCAATAGCACGTCGAGCAACGGAGTGTTGCGCGGCCACTCAGTCGTGATGGACTGCCCATTCAGATAGACTATGGCGGTCGCCACACCATCGTCGTCACTGAGATGACGCATCGTGGCTGTGTCGAACGGATCTCCAGTCAGTGACTGAAAGACTTCTCGATGTACCGACGAGTGCTCGACACCGCAGGCCTCCGCCGACTTCTGCACCAGATCCATGAACGGCGCCGGACCACAGGTGTAGATCTGTGCACCGCGGTGCTCACGTATGGCGGATTCGACATTTTCAGGTGCCGGAATCCCCATAGCCGACTCCAACCAGTGGAAGACCGTGAAACGCTCGGGGAACTCGGAGGTGATCTGCGCCAGTTGGCCCTCGTACATGATCGACTCGGCATCGCGATTCGCGTAGAACAGTGTGACCTCGCCCCCACCGACCACAAGGGCCGACTTAATCAGCGACAAGACCGGAGTGATCCCACTTCCTCCTGCAAAGAATAGAAAATCGACGTCGAGATTCTTCGCCGTGAAATGCCCTGACGGCGGGAGGACGGTCAATTCCATTCCCGTAATCGCGTTATCGCACAGCCAGTTCGATGCGTAACCGTTCTCGGTCCGCTTGATGCCGATCTCGAGACGGAAGTCGTCGACGTGAGGCGAGCTGCTCAATGAGTAGCACCGTGCGACATGACCGGTCCGATCAGATGGGATCTTGACGGTGATGAATTGCCCTGGGGTATGCTTGAATTCCTCGACCATGGCGTCGGGGATTTCGAACGAAATGGTAACGGAGTCTTTCGTTTCCTGGATCACTTCCGAGACGGTTAAGGTGCGTGAGCGGGCCGCCGCGGCAGCCGGACGTGAATCGGGTTCGACGGTCACTTGAGGATCCCCTGTCTACGTGCGACCGCGTAACCCGCTCGTGTCAGTGGCGCCGCGATGTCCTGGTAGCGGGGACCGATCACCCGTGCCACGAAGTCGAAACCGCGGGCGTCCGCACCGATCAGCACTCGCGCTCTCTTCTTGTCCATACCTTTGAGGATTGTCGCCGCTGCTTTATCCGGGGTGCTTCGTGCGATCCTGTCGAACAGCGAGGCGACAGTCGCGGTGTCTGCCCCCATGGCGGAAACGCCTCGGGCATTGTTGACGATGTTGGTTTTTACACCCCCCGGGTGCACACATGTCACTGTGACCGGGTATCGACTGATTTTCATCTCCTGTCGGAGCGCCTCGGTGAAGCCTCTGACGCCGAATTTCGCGGCATTATAGGCGCTTTGGCTGGGGATTCCGATCAAGCCGAAGACGCTCGACGTGTTAATGAGATGTCCGTCCCCGGACGCGATCAGGTGAGGCAGAAACGCCTTCGACCCGTTAACGACTCCGCCAAAGTTGATGCCCATGAGCCAGTCGAAGTCTTCCCAGCTCATGTCGACCACGTCGACGCCCAAGGCCACGCCGGCGTTGTTGAACACCATGTCGACGTGGCCCGACTCTGACCGCACTCCGTCGGCATAGTCCTGAAAAGCAGCGCGGTCCGCAACGTCTAGTACGGCGGCGGTTACCGTTGCCCCATGCGTGGTGCGGCAAAGTTCTGCAGTCTCCTTCAAGTGCATCTCATCAATGTCGGACAGTGCCAGTGCGGCACCTCGCTCCGCCAACTGGAGTGCCAGAGACCGACCGATCCCTGACGCGGCACCGGTGATCACTGCCACCTTGCCGGTATAGTCATGCCGATTAGAACTGCTCACCGTCGTCCCACCATCTCTTCGAATCGTGTCTCTCCGTGCGTTCGGGCTCAGGCGATGTCGTACTCGGCGGGCTCGAAATCTTTCGTGGCGCGCCAGTACTGCCATGTGAAGCCCGGCCACACGGTCCGGTTGACGCCCTGCGAGTCGAGATACCAACTCGTGCAGCCGCCGTTGGTCCACACTCCCTTGGCCAGCTTCCGCTGGATGTCGGTGTTGAACTGTTCTTGCACGGACGGGCGTACGTCAACCTTCTCAGCGCCTCGGCTTTCTACTGTGTCGATGGCCTTCATGATGTATTTGATCTGTTGCTCGATCATGAACACCACTGAGTTGTGGCCGAGGCCCGTGTTGGGTCCGAGGAGGAAAAACAGGTTGGGAAAACCCTCGGTCGTGATGCCCAGGTGCGTGTTAATCCCCGTCTGATGCCAGTGGGACGGGAGATCCTCGCCAGTGGCACCTTTCAGGGCGAGCTGATCGAAACCATCAGTCACGTGAAAACCGGTCGCATAAATTATAACGTCCACGAGATGCTCGACACCGTCTGAAGAAATGATGGAATCAGCGGTCACCTTCTCAATCCGATCGCTGATGACAGTGGTGTTAGGTGCCGCAAGCGCCGGGTAATAGTCGTTTGACCCCAGAATCCGCTTACAGCCGATACGATACGACGGGGTCAGTTTCTTGCGCAATGCCGGATCAGAGATGGAGCGTTCAATGTTCCACCGAGCGACCTTTTCAATTGGCCGCATGAGGTTAGAGTGACCGTTGAGGCCGAAGGCCAGGCTCTCCGCACCCCAGTACACCGACCACCTGGCGATACGACGTGCAATCGGGAGTTTACTCAGAAGAGTCCGCAGGGCCGGCGGAACGGAGAAATTCTTGCGGGGTAGGACCCAGGCAGGGGTTCGCTGGAAGACCTTGAGGGACATGGCCTCCTTCTGCACGAAAGGTACAAACTGGATAGCGCTGGCACCAGTGCCGATCACGGCGACACGCTTGCCCTCCAGATCCACCGAATGATCCCACTGTGCGGAGTGAAACGCTTCGCCTTTAAAGTCCTCAATCCCCGAAATTTCGGGAAAATTGGGGATATGCAGCGCACCGACTCCTGACACCACGAACTGAGCAATGTACTCACGTCCGGACTCAGTACGCAGGTGCCACCGCGACTCCGACTCGCTCCAGTATCCAGAAACCAACTTCTGACCGAAATGAATCTTTTGTGTCACGCCACGCTTATCCGCGACATCCTGTAGATACCGCTCAATTTCTGGCTGTGACGACCACACCTTCGACCAGCTACCTCGACTCTCGAATGAGTACGAGTACATCAGCGACGGAACGTCACATGCACAGCCCGGATAGGTATTGTCGCGCCAGGTCCCACCGACGGAGCTTGCCTTCTCCAGAATCAGAAAATCGCTATACCCGCGACGTCTAAGCTGCGCGGCCATCCCGAGACCAGAGAACCCGCTTCCAATAATCAGAATCTTGGTCGAAATCGGGTCGTTGGTTGAATCCGTCTTGGCGGTTGCGCGCGAGGCGCGCCGGGTAGTCGATGATGCCATGTTTATGCTTTCTCCCTCGTAGGTTGGATCGCACAACACATCACCTGCGCACAGTGGCGGCAGGTGATCTGTTGAGGCGGAAGTGATCGCGAAGCCATCGAGAATGCTCCGCACAGGTCTAACTGATGTCGATCACGACGGCTCGGCCGCGTGAACGGAGATCAGCGAAGATCGTCGGGAAGGCTCCGCGTCGCACGCCACATGGCCATTGTGAACTTGCCTTCCAACATTCCCGCCTCATGGAAGAACCGAATCATGGGCTCCGACATAAATTGCAGGTTGGTCCGATAGTTTGGGCTGGTCTGCTGCGCCCACACGCCACGCCAGCGACTAATTCCCACTGCGGGGTACACTTTCGGATTAATGAGCAGCGGGTACGCCAGGTTCGCGATGACGGCAAGCACCCCTCGGTGCCAAGCGCGCGTCGCCTTACGACGACGCTGCATGCCTTCGATCATCTCCAGTCGCGCAAAGGTAATGTGACGGGCTTCCTCAAGGACGTGGATCTTCATGAGCTGGCGAAGCTGAGGCTGCATACTGGGGTCGTTCATCGCCTCGCGCTGGGCGCGGTCCAGGATTTCCTCGATCAACAGCGTAGCTCCAGACACCGACGGCCCGAGAGGGACGAAATGCAGGATCTTCGCGAAGCTCAAGAAGCCCTTAGGAAGCTTGTAGGGGGGCACGCCCGTCTTGTTGATGAGGCGCGCGAACATAGTGGAATGGCGGGACTCATCGCCGATCTCTGTCAACGCGTATAGAGACTTCTGATCGGTTAAAGCCCCCTTCGCCGACATGCGCAGAAGCGCTGAACTCAACAGATTCTCTGCGTAGATGCCGAAACTGAGGATGCTCACGATCTCATGGCGCCCCAACTCGCGACGCTGCTCCTCAGTCATCTTGTCCCACAGCCTGGTGCCGTATAGCGACACTCGATGCTCTGGCAGAAAGCACTTGCCTTCCTCCCAGGGCGACTCCCAGTCGATGTCGATCTCCGCGTCGTAGAACTTCTCCGCGGAAGACCGCAGCAATCGACCCGCAGATCGTTCCATGTCGACGGGCTTACGCCCGTTCACCCGAGCCATGCCCTCCTTCGAAAAGTCGGGGTTCATCTGGACATCCTGCACGGTCATGTCTTCTCCTCGGTCGTTCAAGGCTGGGAGTCGGGGCCTGGCGCCCAGTACCCATTACTCATAGTATCTGGTACTGCTAGTATCCACGAACTGCGATATTTGTCAACGCTCAGTGCGAAGAAGGTAGGACTGCATGTCTGACGACCATGACCTCGACTACTCCGGCGAAGGAACCCTGGTGTGCCGCGGGGCGGAGATCCATGTCGAAGCGAAGATCAAAGGCTATTTCCAGCCGCTGAACGGCCTGTACACCTGGTATGGCCGGATTCAGAAGAATGATGAGCTCGACGGGCTCCTGAAAGGCGCCCGCGCGATCGCTGTATTTACGACCCCCGAGGGCCGAGCGGAGTGTGTCGTCGGGGATCCCGACTTCTGGGGCCGATACCGCATCTCAGGCAAGAGCACTCCGCCATACCACCTGCCCACCACTCTCGAGGAAGTCGAGAACATGGTCGAGCACCACCACAAGTGACAACCATCCACCGCCGCACGGACATTCGCGAAACGGGTCCGCACGATTGGGTCGCCCACTTCAGGTCGAGAGGATATTGCACATGGTGAGTTCGTCTCCCATTCGAACCCGCCCGTCGAGAGGGGGCGAGAAACTCGGCGAGTACAGTCCGACCCTTGAGCGGGTTGCATGGTTTACCCTCCGCCGCAAGGGAATTGTGACGCTGGTCTGGCTCGGCGCCGCCATCGGCTTAGGCCTTCTCTTTCCTCAACTGGAGTCAGTGATACGGGAACAATCTGTGGATCCGATCCCGGCCGGAGTCCCGTCTTTTCAGACCTTGGACCGTATGGGTGCATCTTTCGACGAGCGCGGCGCCAAGACCACAGTATTCGTTGTGATGGAGAACAGTGCAGGCCTGTCCGACAACACCCGCGATCGATATCACGTGCTTGTCGACACCCTGCGGGCGGACGACAGGCACGTCATCGCTGTCCGGGACCTGCTGAGCGATCCCCTCACCGCAAGTCAGGCTCTCAGCAAAGACAAGCAAGCCTGGTATCTGCCCGTGGGAGTGGCCGGCACACTCGGGGGACCCGATACCGCGGAGGCGGTCGCAGCGGTGCGTGAGATCGCTGAGAGTATCTTTCGTGACAGTGGGACGACAGTCCGTGTGACAGGCCCGCCCGCGACCTTTAGCGACCAACTCGCCGTGGGCGAGTCGGATCTGGTCCTGATCACTGTTGCCACCGTGCTGCTGATCGCCGTGATCCTCCTGATCGTCTATCGTTCGGTCTTCACCGCGCTGATGCCGCTGCTTGTCGTGGGCATGAGCTTGGCTGTGGGTCGCGGAGTTCTATCTGGACTGGGCGAGCTGGGCATGCCGGTATCCCAGTTCACGTCAATGTTCATGACCGTCATCATCTTTGGTGCCGGAGTTGACTATTCGGTGTTCCTCATCAGCCGCTATCATGAAGGTATTCGAGCGGGTTACTCTCCTGATGTCGCTATCGCCCACGCGAATGCAACTATCGGCCGCGTGGTTCTAGCGTCGGCGGGCACTGTGGCCCTAGCGTTCCTGGCTATGGCCTTCGCCAAGCTCAGTGTGTTTAACACTTTGGGTCCGGCCTGCGCAATCGCCATAGCTTTCGCATTCTTGGCGACGGTGACATTGCTGCCCCTCGTACTCTCTTTCGCTGCCAAGAAAGGCGCCGGCCTTCCCCGCCGTGACCTGACGCGGGATTACTGGAGAAGAGTCGGAGTCATGGTTATCCGGCGGCCGGTCCCTCTGCTCGCGATCAGTGTGGTCGTGTTGATCGGCCTCGCCATGGTCGCCGCAACAATTCAGATCACCTACGACGATCGCGAGGGGCAGCCACCTGACACAGGGAGCAACGAAGGATACGCGCTTCTCAACCGCCACTTCCCGAAAGACATCATCATCTCAGAATTCTTGGTGGTGGAGTCCGAGAACGACATGCGCACGGCTCAAGGCCTTGCCGACCTCGACCAGCTAGCCTCCCGCGTCGCGCAGATTCCCGGCGTGACCAGGGTCATTGGCGTGACGCGGCCGACCGGTGAGAAGCTAGAGCAGGCGCAATTATCTTGGCAGAATGATCAGATCGGTACCAAGATCACCGAGGAGACCGGTGATGGACAGGCCCGCAAGGGTGATCTGGCCGTCCTGAAGACGGGGTCAGAGCAGCTCGCCGGAGGCCTGGCACTGTTAGAAGACCAGATATCCTCCAACCTCGCTCCGCTGTCGGGGTTGCTCGACGAGGTGTCGTCATTTGGCCCGCAGCTCGACGAGTATCGGCCGCTTGTGAACCAACTGGCGAACGCTGCCCCAAGGCTTAGACAGTTTTCCAAGCAAGCGCCCGAGCTGTCTCAACTCGCACGTCGGGCCCAGTCTGCGGCAGATGCGGTCGCGCCGGCGTTGTCCGCGTTAGACAATCCGTGGTGCCAGCAGATCGCGCAGTGCTCGGCACTGCGCGCGCAAATGGCCGACATCCGGGCACTCGCGGATGATCAGTCGCTTGGGAGGGTGGCTGACTTTGCCGCGCAGCTCGGCCGCGTGAGTGCGCCAGGCTCGACCAACATTGCACAGCTGCAGCGTTCTCTTCAAACGCTGGATTCTGCACTACAAGCCATCGGCGGACAGGACCTCGGGAACAGGCTCTCGCAACTCGAATCCGGCGTCGGCGCACTTGCCGACGGCGCGCGTCAGTTGTCGAACGGAGTCGGTGCTCTGGTGGACAGCAACCTTCAGCTACTCAGTGGACTGGCACAGGTCGCCGCACAGCTTCGGGCTCCCGCACGGGAGGTCGGCGATTCTGACTCGGCAACCGGCTTCTATCTCCCCGCGGATGCGTTCAAGGACCAGCAGTTCAGTCAGGTCGCTCGACAGTTCATCTCGTCCGACGGGAAAACCGTGCGCTATGCGGTACAGACCGCCTACGACCCATACTCTGCCGATGCAATGACGCTGGCGAACGAGCTGTCCAGCGTCGCCGAGAACGCGATGCCGAACACCACTCTGGAGGGCGGACGTGCTTCTGTTGCGGGCTTTCCTGCGATCAATGCCGACGTCCAGCGACTGTTGTCGTACGATTTCAAACTGCTCGGCATAGCCACACTTCTCATCGTGGGTCTGATCCTGATGCTGTTGTTGCGGGCCGTCGTTGCACCGGTCTATCTCCTTGCAACCGTCGTCTTGAACTATATGGCGGCTCTTGGTATCGGTGTGCTCGTACTTCAACACATCCTCGGTGCCGGGATCGCCTGGCCAGCTCCACTGGTGTCGTTCATCGTCTTGGTGGCGGTGGGCGCTGACTACAACATGCTGCTGGTCTCACGCCTGAGAGAGGAGACGAGAGCGAGCGTGCGGGTCGGAGTAATGCGTACCGTCGCCTACACCGGTTCGGTGATCACCTCGGCCGGGTTGATCTTCGCAGCCAGCATGTTCGGGCTGATGGTCGGCTCCATCGATGTGATGGTGCAAATCGGGTTCATCATCGGTGTCGGTTTGCTGCTCGACACGTTCCTGGTGCGGACCTTAGTAGTCCCGGCACTAGCGGTGCTGCTGGGCACTGCAAGCTGGTGGCCGGGTGACATCGACCGCTTCCGGCGCGCCCTGGGACCATCGCAAAAGACACGCGGACGGACCCATGGGGATCTGACAAGCGTCGGTCCCTGAACTTCCCGACCATCCCGTCAACAGGTAAGGATCGGCATAGGGCATGACGCGGCACGGTCGCTCGTGATAGACGAATTGCGTCCGTACAACGCTAGACGGTATGGGTGACTCCACGGCGATGTGTTGGGGGTTGCGGGCCGGAGCCTCACGCACAGGGACTGAACGACCCGAGGTTTTGTGCCGCCTCCATTGTGGGCTGGTCCTCGGGCCGAGGCCAGAGTAGTGGAGCGTTTCGAACTCGGTCGGGGGGATCTGGCCGATACTCGAGTGCAGCCTGCTGTTGTTGTACCAGTCGACCCAACCAGCGGCCGCGAACTCGACGTCGGAGACGGTCTTGTACGGGCTGGAGTGGAAGATCGTGGTCCCGCTGTACGCCGGCGGCATGACGTTGCGCGATATCCAACACCATTTGGCCGCCATGGCAGGTCCCCGATAACCGGTCCAGTCGGTGCTAGAGCCAGTTCTTTCTTGCGGTTGGTCAGTCGATCTCGCAGCCCACGGGGTGATGCCGGTG